>DATGIQ010000445.1:0-41492 GCA_035295665.1 Gemmataceae bacterium
TGAATGCTGTAGGCACTGAACCGGCCGCAACTCTCCAAAACAGACTTCGGGATTCACGCCTCACTTGATCAGCCGCGCATCGGCCCAATCGACGTGGTCTTGCACATCACCGTGCCGGCCAAACAACACGGCGAGCGTAAGCTCCCGCGCACCGGCGACGCGGACGCGAACCGGCAAGGGCTTGTCCCGGCCAGTCAATTCCCGGGCCGTCCCCCAATCGGCTGGCTTACCGTCCACCAGGATCTCGATGAGAACACTCCCTTCGTGGCCCGTGCGATCATCAAGTCCCACCGAGCCCTCAAACCATTGATACCTGCCGCCCAGGTCGTAGGTAAGCCGGCTTTGGCTGTGCATGCCGATCCCTTTATCGAAAGTGCTCGATCCGACCCGCAGCTCGTTCCCGGCCACACTGGTGTCTTTGGTGTAGGGCCAATGCACACCCAGATAGGGCGTGTGCTCATAGCGGCGCGGCTCCAGATCGGAAAGATAGACGGCGCGTCCCTGCCGCAGGTCCAGGGCAATAATCTGCCTTACCGGGATTCGAACCGATGCACCAAAGAAGGTTTTTCCAATCAATTCTTCGCCGTTGGCCTGGGCAGACAAAAGGGATAGCCGAGCACCGTTCGTCAACACCAGCCGTCCGTAGACGCCTTTCGGCCGAAAGATTCGGGCCAGCTCCGTGCTCAAGGCGAGAACCGCAACCTTGCTCCGCGCAATCTGGACTTCCTTGCCCTTGGCAGTGTCGAGATGAATCTCACCGGCATCCAGGGCCGTCAGGGTTCCTTCCACCAGATCGCCATTGCGGAGGAGAGCACAGTCGCCCTTCCGGCGTTGCGCTGCCGAACGTGGGTGAAGCCGATCGCCGTCGTCGATACCTTGCGGGGCGGGAAACCAGAACAGGGAAATGGCGGACAACGGCAGATTCAATTCCGCGTCAGTCCCGATCTGGGCCTGGAAGCGAATCCGTTCGGCGCGGAGTTCCAGCGGCGTTCCGGGAAGCTGGTCGCCATTGGTAAAAACGACACGTTCTCCGCGCGGCGTCGACGGCAAAGCGGTCTGACTCCGGCGAAGGGAGATCAGATCTGTGCCTTTGACCTGGATCGGTTTTGTTCCGCCCAGCGATACGGACCAATCGTCACGGAGCTGTTGCAAAGATCCCGTGGCGACAACCCCATCGGCGGGATGAAGATCGAAGAGCGGGGCGGACGATTCTTGCGCCGGAACGGGGGAAGTCCAGAATATCAACAGGTAGAGAAAAAATTGCAAAATGCAATTCGCATTTTGCAAGTTGCATTTTCCGTACTTCATTTTTGCAGGATCGGCAGATAATTGTTCGGAATTTGCAGGATGATACAGGCCATCGCGGTGGCGTAATCGTAGCCGAAGCGCTGGTCCGTCCAGCAGCCATGCAGCGGCCGTCCTGGGTGATTGATCAGCTCCTCGCGGATGGCGGGATACCATTCTTTCCAGTAGGGATCACCGGCTGTCCACATCGCCTGGGCGGCGTAGTAGTGGCCGTAGTAGTAATGCAAATGCACGTCCGGCCGGATGGACTCGGCGTTCGGTTTGAACTGCATCAAATAGCGAAGTCCGCTCTCGACCTCGGGTCCCTTGTAAACGCCGGCACAGTGCAGGGCAACGACGCCGGCGGCACTGCGAGCGAATTGGGACGGGCCTCCATGTAATTGGTAGTGGAAGCCACCGTCCCCCCGGTCCTGACAACGCTTCACATAGCTGATGCACCGATCCACCGTGGATTTCGCCACGTAAAAGCCGGCGTTGCGTGCCGCTCGCAGGGCCATGATCTGGCAAATCGTCACGGACACATCGGCATCCTTGCTGCTGGGCATATACCGCCAACCGCCTTCGCTGTTTTGGCTATTCTGGATCAGTTGAATGGCCTGTTTGAGTGTGGTGCGGAGGCGTTCGCGCAGCTCCTTGTCATGGACCATGCCATGAACCTCGGCCAAAAAGAGCGTGCCGAAACCGTGTCCATACATCGGTCCGTGCGAGTAACCGGTCCGGCTTACCAGGTAGCCACCGTTGTTTTGGTCCAGGACGTAGCGGAGCGCTTTGGTGACGACGTCTCCGTAGGAGCCCCGACCGGGGTGATGTCCCCCCGCCATCATCGCCAGCCCCGCCAAGCTGGTGATGGCAATGTTGCCTTGGTGCTGCACCGTACCGAACGACCCATCCACATGCTGACACCGGCTCAGGTATGCCAATCCCTGGTCGATAGCTTGCTGGGCGGCGGGCGTGATCATATTCTTGGCTGCTGCACCGTCCGGCAAACTCTCGCGGTCGGCGCCCGGCGCCAAGGGAGCACCGCCGAGCGCGCTCAGGATCGCTCCACAGCTACCTTGAACAAATTGGCGACGCGTCCACATCGGAGGTCCTCCGCTAGAGTGACTTGAATCGGGTGCTCAGGGTTCGGCTTTGCGTCGGCCCTTTTCAGCGATCGTGGCATAGTACTGTTTGAGCAGATCGGCATATTTGGCCATGAACTGCTCGCGGGAATACTGGTCCATCTCTTGCCGCAGCGTCTGGGGTAGGTGGCCCCAAACGTCCTTGTATAGATCCGCAATCTTGCTCATTCCCTCCTGTCCCTTCTTACCACCTTGCGGGCTGCCTGTGCTTGCGTTCTCCGGCTGTTCTTGTTCTGGGTTGCCGGATGCCTGGTTGCGCTGCGGATGGTTTCGGCGTGTTTGTTGATTACGCTGGTTCGAGGAACTCGAAGAACTGCGGCTCTGCTGCTGACGCCGAGTCTGCTCGATGAGCACGCCCAGATCACGGACGATTTCGCCTTGGGTTTGCTGGGTAACCTCACCGGAATCGTTCTTGTGCAATCGCTCCTCGGCCTGGCTCAGGTTTTTGGAAATACGGTTGTGGATTTCTCTGATTTTCTCCTGTGCATCTTGGATGTTCCGCTCCGCGTCGCCGGTCGGTTCTTGAGATTTGGGCGATTCGGTTTTCTTTGGCTTGGGCTCTTCCTTCGATTCTGGTGCTGGCATCGGCAGCATCTCGGGCTGAGGTTTGACTTTTTTCTTGAGGCGCACCGGCGGTTCGGGCTGATCCGGCGCGGAAGGCGCCTGCGCGGGAAGCAGAGGTTGGAAATTGAGAATGAAAAACTGGAAAATGAAAACTGCAAAGAAAAGAATAACGAAGCGGACCAAGACCTTGTTCTGATCAGCAATTTGCAATCGGCAATTCCATGTCTTCATTTCTTGTCCTCCTCGATCTCCGCCGGCGCACGGAACTGTTGGAACAGATCGGCGATTTCTCCCTGCTCTTGCCGAATCGCTTGCAGCGCGTCTTGATCTTGTTTCGTCAGCTTCTCGCGGTCGGGGTGCTGCTGGTCAAACGTCTTGGTGCGTTCGTTGACCTCTTCTTGAAGTGCCCGTAGTGCCTTGAGCTGGGCTAGGGGCGCGATGCGATCGCTGGCATCTCCTCCGCTTCCGCTTCCGCCGCTTCCGCCTCCGCCGCTTCCCTCGCCTCCTCCTCCCCCGCCACCGGAGGATTGCCCCATTCCGGGCTCCGGCTTGAGGGACTCCAGCAAGCGATCCATGCGGCGGGCGGCGGCGCGTTGCCAATTCCGCGTCGCCGTATCCGCGGCCTGCTCGGCCGGCACGTCCAGGGCGGATTCTTGACTGAACGGCGTGTTCTCGATGCGTTCCCGTGCCTTGTCCAGGCGTTCGACCATCTGGTCGGAAGCTTCGTTCATCGCGCCGGCGGATGTGTTCAGCAGATGGGCAAAGACCTTGGCGGCCTGGAGCTTCTCCTTCGCTATCTGCTGGACCTCTTCGCTAAGGCCACGCTGGTTCTCCGCCAGACTGCGCAGACTGGCTTGGAGCGGCCGCACCCATTGCTTGCGCTGGAGCAATTCTCGATGGATCCGCGCGGATTCTGCGAGTAGCGTCTCCTGACGTTCACGCAGGCCCTTGATTTGGTCGGCCAATTTCGCCAGCTTTTCGCGGGCCAATTGTTCCTCGGTTTCTTCCCGAGCTTCGCGGAGCTTTTGCTGCGCTTCGTTGAGTCGGTCGAGCATCTCTTCCTGAAGCTCCTCGGAATTTTCGCCATTGTCCATCTGCCGTCCGGCACGCTGCATGCCGCTGCTGGCCTCACCAAGGGCCTGGCTGGCACGCTCGGCGCGCAGCCGGGAGAGTTCGCGGACCATCTCCTGGGTTTCGCGTTGCAGTTGTTCTTGCTCACGGGCCAACCGTTTGAGCGCTTCCTGCCGTTGTCGCGGATCGGCCATTTGCGCGGCCTCCTTGGCTTTCGCCCGCAGCCGATCTTGCTGTTCCAGCAGATTCCCGAGCTGCTGTTCGGCCTCGCGCAGTTTCTTGGCGAGGCGATCCAGGTTTTGCTCGCGGCGGTCTTCCAGGGCCTTGACGACCTCCTCCATTCCGTGCACACTGCCTTGCTGTTGCTTGCTCGCTCGGGCCAACTGCATTTTGCGGATGCTCTGTTCGGCTTCCCGCATCTTGCCGGCGGCGTCGCTCTCTTCGCCCCGACTCGCCGCTTCGCCAAGCTGCTTGGCCATGGCGGGATCCCGGTCAGCGCGATCCGCGGCCAACCGTTTGAGCTTCTGCAAGAGCTGACCCGCCCGGTCGGCCAAGTTGCGCTGAGCCTCCTCGGTTCGTTCCAGCTCGGCTTTCTGTGTGGGATTCAATTGATCCCGATCGGGACTGGGCGGAAGCTCCTGTGCGAGTCCGGCCGTCCGCTCCGAAAGTCGTCGTTGCTCCCCGAGAATCGATTTAGCCTCACCCTTCACCTCCCGTGTGCTGCTCCACGGCTCCAGCAGCTCGAGAAGCTCGCTGAAGGTTTTCTCAGCCTCCTCCTGATGTTTGCGGGCTTCGGAGAGAGGGCTCGGGTTTTTACTCGCGAAAGGTTTGGCGGCACCAACCTCGCTTTGCTTGCGCGCCTCAGTCAATTGGGGCTCGATCTGGCTTAGCTCTTCACGGGCCAGCCGATTGAGCTCGGCGGCCACCGTTTCCATGCGGTCATTGGTGCCGGAACGCGGCATCTGGTTGTCGTGTATCGTCTGCAAGATCCGGCCAACTTCGGCGCGGAGTCCTTCCTGATCGGTGCCCACGCGGGCCCGGATCTGTTGCTGGAGCTGTTCGGCCTGAAGCAGCTCGTCGAGGTTCTTGGATGGCAAGGGCCCCTGCTCGGTCCGCTGCTGCACCTCGGCCGGGATCACCAGCGCCTTGGCTTCTTGCTGCTGTTTGTGCAGGCGGACCAAATCTTGCTGAATCTGGGCTTGGGCTTCGTCGAGGGCCGTTTCGAGCGCCGCCCGGCCGACCACGCGGAGCTCCACTTCCTGGCTGCAACCCGGTTTCTTGCCAGCAGTCACATCATCAAAGTCGTCGGCGCAGACTTGGATGACGAGCAGGTCGCCTTCACGGAGATTCAGCTCACGTAGGGACCAGCGACGGCCAATTTCCAGCCGAAGTGGACGCAGACGCACATTTTGCGACGGCACTACAAATGGTGAGGCCGTCATGGCCGTGAGGAATTGGGGCAGGACTGCACCCAGGGCGGCATGGTCATAAAGCAGTAGCCGTCCTGCGCTACCCGGTGCCCCCGTGCTTCCTCCGGGTTTGTGGCGATAATCCAGAGAAACCGAACGAATGGCGTAACGCTGATCTTCGACTTGGGCCAAAAGGGTGATCTCGGCATCGGGAAGGACATCGAGACTGTCTCGGCTCAGGGATGGCCGTTCCAGATGGCTCACCGGCGCAGGGTCCGCGAGGGTGTGCATCTCCACCAGGCGCGTGTTCCTCAGTCCCATCTCATCTTCGAAGTGCAGAGCAAAGGTGCCGCTGACCCGGGCGATGAAATCGATGGTGAAGACCGTACCGCCGGATTCGAGCCGGGCCGGGATTCGGCGCCAAGCTTGTTGGCTCGCGGCGGCCCATTCGAGGGCACCGGCCGGCCGCGGCGCTCCGAGTGGCTGGAGAAATGCCGCCATCGTCAATGCTGGCTCCAGCTCCGGCGGAACTTCGAGCCAGGCACGGACCAAGGGCCGGTTCGCGGCGGCACGCAGATGGACCGCGGTCCCGGCGGCTGCCTCGATGCTGCTCGTTCCGTCCGGCAGATCCACGGCATGCAAGTCGGTGTAGTCTGGGAAATGCAAGTGGATTTGCGGCGACGGCCGACCTGCCAACGGCACCAGCTGGGGCGGGGGAAAGACCGCCACCTCGTACCAGCTCGAAACGGCATCGTTGGCGCGGGCCTGGAAACGAAAGGGATGGTGGACGCGGCTAGCCTCCAGGCGGGCCAGCAATTCTCCTTCTTGGGAGCCATCCACGCGCTGGATCTCGTAGTCTTGCTCGAGGGGCGGCCCGTGTTCAAAGCGAAACACGATGCGGGCCCGTTCCGGAATCAGGCCGCGAATTCGGCCACGGATCTCGAAGACCTCGCCCTGGGCCACCCGTGAACCGGCCGTAATCTCGAGCTGGGTCTGCCGGGGCCATTCCCGGCCGCCGAAGGGATGCGCCAGGCGATAGAGCGCCGTCCACGCCAACTGGGGATACGCCAAGATCAAACCCACAGCCAGCGCAGAAACCCCTGCCAACGATGCCCCGGCAGCACGGACGCCACGGGAGTCGACCACCGGATGGAAATCCAGGCCGGACGCGAGATTCAGGGCTCGCTCCACGGCCTTTCGGCGCAAGCTGGGCGAGCCGCCTCGTTCTGAGTCGGCGGGCTGCTCCAGAAACTGGACCGCGCTGGCGAGGGAATCATTCAGCGCGGGGTAACGGCTTTCTACACGCAGGGCCAAGCTCAGATCATCGGCGTGGGCCCAAAGCGGGCGCAGCAGGGAGCGATAGGCAACCGTGCCGCCCAGCGCAAGGGTGCCGGCGAGCAGAATCGCCCGCACCAGGCTCGGAAGATGTCCGGGAATGCGCCAATCGAGCAAGCCCGTAAGGACCGCGGCCGACAACACAATGACGAGGACCAAGGCAAGGCCACGGAAAGTGACAACCAGACGAAGGCGACGGCGAAGGGCGGCCAGGCGGGGTTGCAGGTCGTTCATGCCGGTAATTCCCTGGCGCCTGCTCGGTGCCCTGCTACCCTAGCATTTCTCCCAGTCCGCAGGGCATCGAACGGGTCGTAGGAACACTATAGCAGGATCTTGGCGGTTACGCAAAAGTCCTTCCAATCCTCGTCATCGTCGCATCTTGGACCGGTACGGGTCATCGGGCTGCGTGGGGCAATGCGGGACAGGTAGATCCGCTACGGAGCGGTACGCGCCGCGGGAGTAACGGCCATGCGTTGACGGGGAGCCACCGACTCCGAGAGAAGCACATTTGACAGGGAAGCACCTTTTTATAACATGGAGGCTAGCGGGTCGGTCGCCGGCTTCGCGGATCGATCGGATCGCATCGCCCGGCCCCGACAAGCCGTTTCTCCTCTCCCACCGTTGAGCCGAGATACGCGGTATCGGTTGCACCGGTTCCGAATGATTGAACTGCCGCTGACCCCGAGGGAATCACCGCTCTAAAGGAGCGGTTCCGGAGAACATCGTGCAATGAGTTCAGCAACTGTTCGGCAGCAAGCCGTCCGAGCCATCGCAGAGACGAAGTACCAACTCAACCAGGTAGACTTCAAGACAACGCACATCAAAGACCTGTACGGCACCAATGTCTTCAATGAGGAAGTCCAGCGGCAACGACTGCCCAAACCAGTTTTTCGGTCGCTGCAGAAGACGATCAAACAGGGCGCTCATCTGGACCCGGCCATTGCCGACAGCGTGGCCACAGCGATGAAAGACTGGGCGATGGAAAAAGGGGCGACGCATTTCACCCACTTGTTTCAGCCGATGACCGGCTTGACCGCGGAGAAGCACGATAGTTTTCTACAACCGTCGTCCGACGGGATGGCCATCACGGAGTTCAGCGGCAAGGAGTTGGTCCGAGGCGAGCCGGACGCCAGCTCCTTCCCCTCCGGTGGCCTTCGAGCCACTTTCGAGGCGCGGGGCTACACGGCCTGGGACCCGACGAGTCCTGCTTTCCTCCACGAAGGCCCCAATGGTGCGACGCTGGTCATCCCGACCGTGTTTCTCAGCTGGACCGGCGAAGCGCTGGACAAAAAGACCCCTCTGCTGCGCTCGATGGAGGCTCTCTCCAATCAGGCCCTGCGTATTTTGCGGCTGTTTGGCAATACGCAAGCCAAGAAGGTGTTCACCACGGTTGGTCCCGAACAAGAGTATTTCCTGATTGACCGGAACTTTTATTACGCTCGTCCTGACCTGGTAAATGCCGGCCGCACGCTCTTTGGTGCTAAGCCACCCAAGGGCCAAGAGCTCGAAGATCAGTACTTCGGCTGCATCCCTGAGCGCGTGCTGGCCTGCATGGCCGAAGCGGAAGCCGAGCTAATCAAGCTGGCTGTGCCAGTCAAAACCCGGCACAATGAGGTCGCACCCAGCCAGTACGAGATTGCCCCAATTTTTGAGAACTCGAACCTGGCGACCGATCACCAGATGTTAACGATGGAGGTATTGCGGCGCACGGCCGAGAAGTACGGTCTGGCCTGCTTGCTGCATGAAAAGCCGTTCGCTGGTATCAACGGCTCCGGCAAGCACAATAACTGGTCGATGTCGACGGACAGTGGCGAAAACCTGCTTGACCCGGGAGACACGCCGCACGACAACGCCCAGTTCCTGGTCTTCTGTGTAGCCGTGATTCGTGCCGTCTCGCGCTATCCTGAGCTGTTGCGGGTGTCCGTTTGTGGTGCCGCCAACGACCACCGCCTCGGAGCCAATGAAGCTCCGCCCGCGATCATGTCGATTTTCCTTGGCGACCAGCTTCAAGACGTGATAGACCAGCTGGAAAAGGGGTCGCCCCGGAGTACCAAGCAGGGCGGCTTTATGGAAATTGGTGTATCGGTGCTGCCCAAGCTGCCGCGCGACGCGGGGGATCGCAATCGCACCAGTCCGTTCGCCTTCACCGGCAACAAGTTTGAATTCCGGGCGGTTGGTGCGTCGCAGTCGATCGCTGGCCCGAACACCGTCCTGAACACCATCGTCGCCGAGTCATTGGATATGATTGCGACCAACCTGGAAAATGCCACGAACGGCGGCAAGGATCTCAATAAGGCAGTCCAAGAGCTGCTGGCCAATATCTTGAAGGAAAGCAAACAGGTCATTTTCAACGGGGACAATTACACCGAAGAATGGCACAAAGAGGCCGAGCGGCGTGGGCTGCCCAATCTCAAAAATACGGTCGATGCCCTGCCCGTGATCACTCGCAAGGACACGATCGGTCTGATGACCCGCTACAAGGTCTACTCCGAACGCGAGCTGCACAGCAGGTTGGCCATTCTGAGCGAGAATTATGTGAAAACGGTCAATATTGAGGGACAGTTGATGAGCGTGATGGCCCGGACGATGATCTTGCCTGCTGCCCTTCGCTATCAGACGGAAGTTGCAGCCGCGGTCAATGCCACCAAGCTTGCCGGGGTCGACAACCACGCCCAGGTCGACCTGCTCAAGACGTTAACGGCAACGATCAACGAGTTCCAGGCCGCTTCCTCGGCACTAGACAAGGCATTGGCCCGCCACGCGGAGGGCGATCATCTCAGCCACGCCAAGTACGCGCGCGACGCAGTACTGTCAGCCATGGCGACGCTACGGGCCAAAGGGGATACCCTGGAATCGATGGTCGCCGACGACCTCTGGCCTATCCCGACGTATCGTGAGATGTTGTTTGTGAAGTAACAACCACGAACCAAAAGTGTCTGGAACTCTCAAACCGGAGTTCCAGACACCTTCTGAGCCTGAACCGTAAGCGATTGTCATTAAAGCAGGTGTTTCCGCTTCCGCAACACCCATTCCGTGCCGAGCAGGCCGAGGACCAAGCCAAACACGGCCACATGATTCCACAATAATCGCGGCGGCTGCGGCGTATTCAGCGCGACCCGTGTGCCCGGCGGTAATTCCTCAATCAAACGATCGGCATCGGCCACCGTATAGAATTGGCCATGCGTCTCGTCCGCGGCACGTTGCATATCGGGGTGGTTCATCCGTAGCTGATCCATTTCTCCCGGAGGGGGCAACACCCGGCAATCGGCCTGGGGTTTCGGATCGGGCGCCACCGGGGCGCTCAAACGGAAGTGATAGTCTCCTTCGGGCGTACGTGTGAGCACCGTCTCGAAGGTTGCCCGGCTCCCTTCCAACTTGGCCAGCCGCAGCGTCTCCTTTTCAATTCCGAGCGCCGGCTCTTCTTTGCCGGAGCCGCGCCGCGGCGAGGTTCGGGTCTTGACCACCTCGACCTTCGTGTCGGCACTGGGGGGCGGCGCATCATCCGGGAAGCGTACCGTCAGCTTGATGGGTTCCCCTCGGCGATACGGGGTCTGTCGGTCTGTGCGCAGCTCGACCCGGCCCAGGCGGCTACGAGCGAGATAACGGACAGTTTGGATCCAGAACTGATTGAAACGCAATTCGTCCTCGCGAAACCGCCATCGCCACGTCTCATCAAAGCCGAGGAACATGCTCCGGCCGGCCCCGACGAACTGTTGCACAAACAGCGGGTACCCGCCTTCCCCGCCCAGCGCCGCCCTCCCTTTCGCTTCTTTCCCCACCGGCCGAGAGGAAACAACGGACCGGCCTGTTTCGGGATCGGGGCGCTGCGGATGAACGAGGAGAACTTCCGCCGCGCGCTGGAGACGAAACCCTTCCGCCCACCAGTGCAACTCCGCCAGATGATTCCAGATCGCCTGGTTGGACGTTTCTTCAGGACTGAAACGGAAGATTGGGTGAGATCGGCCGATGGGCGTGAGCTCAGGTCGAAACGTTCCCGCAAAGTCCCTTTCCGCCGGCGGGTCTGCGGTGACGATCACCGGCAAGATCTCCTGCAGCGGGGTATCTTTGTACGCACGGGGACTGTACCGTGGACCGGCGATCATCAGAAACCCGCCGCCGCGTTCCCGCACAAAGTCGACGACGTGCTGCAAGTTCCGTTCGCCGATCTTCCGATCTTTGGGATCCACATCGCCGAAGAGAATCACATCGTAGCCGTTCAATTCTTCCTTGGTTGGGAAATCGGCAAGCGCACTCTTGTCTTCGCTGGCGTATTCACTGTCAGCGTCCACGAGCAAGACTTTGAGATCGATCGTTTTGTTGCTCTTATCACGATCGCTTTCCCGCTCCAGCAGATGTTTGATGAAGCGGTAATCATAGCGCGCGTAGCCTTCCACGTAGAGCACCTTGATCAGCTTCGCTTCCCGAACGAAGACGGTGCGCTCCAGCCGATTGTTGGCGGGCTGAGCCTCATCGTCCTGGACCGGCACCTCAATGACATACCGCTTTTCGCCAGGCTCGGTGGGCTGGTGCACCAGGCGAAACTTCACGGGCTTCCCCTCCGGATCGGTCGTGACCCGCGTGGTATCGAGCCGTTTGAGATTCCCGTCGTTATCCTTTTCCGACAGCGTCACGCTGACCATTCGCTGGTCGGTATAGCCCTGGGCCGTCAGCCGCGCCTCGAAAACCAGGCGGTCGTGGACATAGACGGAACTCTCCACCTGAAGGTCGTGCAGCTTCAGATCGCGCACCTCGTGATCGTCCCCCAGGCCAATGAAGAAGAGTGGCACGCCCAGCTGCGCCGCCTTGCGGGACACGCTGGCCAGGTCTTCCCCCTCGGTGGTGATGCCGTCGGTCAGCGCGATCACGCCGGCCAGGGAAGAACCGCGAAAATCATTGACCACTTGCTGGATCGCCCGGCCGAGCTGCGTCGATTCCCCTTCCGCCCGCAGCTCCTGAACCGTCCGGATGGCCGCACCCAAATCCGCAGGTTCGGTGACGTCGGCCAAGCGCGCGGATCGGCCGGAAAAGTGGTACAGATGCAGCTTGACGCGGCGTTTCGTCAACAACGCCTCCAGCCAGGCCCCGTCCCGCTGCGTCACCAATGCCTGCGCGATTTGCAAACGCTCCGGGTTGGAGAATCCGCTGGCCTGGGCGAGCTTCTGCACCCTCTCCTGGACGGCCGGATCCTGGTAGCGATCACTGGTGCTCATGCTGCGTGAATCATCGATAAGAATGGCGACATCGGGCCAACCCTCTCGCTCGAACCAAAGCCGGACCTGCGGCAACAAGACGCACAAGGTCAGCAGGACATAAAACAGCCGCAGCCCGGCGAGAAGGAGTTTATAAGCGCGGCTGGCTGTCGAACCTTCGCGGAGATAGATCGCTCCGACCAAGACTGCTAGGCCCAGCGCCAACGCACCGGCTAGCCAGGGATCGGCCACGGCATCCCACAGATAAGGGGTAAACTCCAAATGCCAGCGCGTGCCTTCACCGGCCGCCGGGGGGGGGATGCCCAGCCGGGCTTCGAAGGCGCCCCGAACCTGCTCGGGAAGGAACCCGAGAAAATCGCCCGTCCAGGCCGCGTGGGCCAACACGCCAGCCAGCACCACAAAAAGGATCGCTGCCGTGCTGCCCACAAGCAATGGCAGCACACGGCCGGGCGCTGGAGGCACATCCACCAAGCCGAGCCGCCCGCCGTAGTGTCCAAAGCGCCACGCCAGCACCACTTCCGCGGTCAGCAGTACAACCATGGTCAGCAGCAGCCAGCGCGCCACGACCATGCCCACTCCCCGCGCGGGCTGTTCCTCCGCCGCATCGATAACTGGTCCGCCGGTGTGGACGACCTGCCGAAGATCGGATACGAGCTGAAACTCCCAGCCGGGATACGTGCTTTGCAGCTCCGCCTGGTTGGTGCGCGCCAGGTCGCTCTCCGAGGATTGGTGGGAATCGACGGCGGTCGGTACGTTCACGGCAAAAAGATGCTCTTCCGGATGGTGGCCGATCGTCGCCCGATAGATGCCGCTGCTTTCGGTATCGGTCCAGCGCAAGACATTCCCTTCGGGCTGGGGAAGTGTGCGGCCTTTTTCGATTCGCCCCTCGGGCGTGGCCAGGACAAAGTCCAACTCGGCTCCCCCCGCCGGAAGATACTCTTCGAGCAGCTCACCCACGGTGGCCGCCTGCTCACGAAGACGGCCGGCGACGGCGAAGTACAGCACCTCTTGCATGAGCGCGGGAAAGCTCGGCGAGACCGGCCAAGTGTTCCAGTCCATGTTGACGGTGCTGGTGAAGAGGACGACCTGGCCACGATACCGTGGCCACTCTACGAGGGCTGGATCTCCTGCAGGGAGCGGATTAGCGTTGCCGGGTTCCTGGGCACCAGTGCTGGCCGTGCTTGCTTCGGGCATGAAGGAAAGAATTTTGCGGGGTCGGCCTCCAGGAACCAGTTCTGTGCGGATGTATTGGCGGAACCGTGCCGAGCGAAGGCTTTCCCGATCCCGGAGATCAGTAAAAGCGCGGAGCGGCGGTTCCTTGTAATCCTTATCGTCCGAGCCGGCGTACAAATTGAAATACGCGCCCGCCGGGGCCAGCTGCTGGCCGATCAGCCGGGCCGGAAGTAACCCCTCGCCATTTCGGTAAACGAGGCGGTTGTAGGCCTCCAGATCAACCCGCGGCCCGAGACAGAACACCACGCCGCCGCCACGACGCAAATGGGTCTCCAGGCGGCGCACTTCGCTTGCATCCAAGAGCGGCACATCGCACAGGAAGACGCAGTCAAAGGGCGTCAGGTCCCCCAAGGCGGCGTCACTGAATTGCGATTGCGACACCACCTTTGGCCGGGCGGGGACATCGCGTGGCACCAGGCCGGTGCGGAACGGATTGAGGGCGTCCTTCAGCCATTCGGCCGCCTGGTCATAGAGCTCGACCGCCGGCTTGCCGTTAACCAGCATCACCGGGATATCGTCCTTGACGGTGACAATGACCGTCCGCGTATCGTCCAGGTCGAGGGCATCGTTCTCCAACCGAACCTGCACGGCATATTCACCGGGCGTCCGGAAGCGGTACGGAAACGTAACCGTGGTTTGACCCGGCGGCAAATCGAGCAGCACCTGACCAGCGCCATGCAGGACAAACGCCGGATCCCCGGCCGTTGCGCGGGCCTTGCCGATCAACAACTCGGCGCGTGCCTGTTTGCGTGGCTCGACTCCATAATTGTGGATCGTGGCCACCACCGTGCTAATCGCGCCGGTTGTCACCAGGGGAACGCCCAGGCTGAGATGGGTCACCGCTGCGTTACTGGCTCCTTCCTGGCCGACATCGACGAAAATGGCGCGGGCGCGGGCTTGGATGCGTGGTAGCCAGGCTCCCAGGTCGCCGCTCTGGCGTCCGATCCAGGTCGATCGTTGCAGGTCAGTGAGAAAATAGACCTCGCGCTGTTCGAATTTGCCGGGTGACCGGCGGAGCATATCCTCCACCGCATTCAGGGTGCCGGCCAGGTCGGCGTTGGCGTGCGGCAACCGCAGCATCCGGATCTCGTCGCTAACCTTGCGGGCATCTTCCGAAGGCTCCGGGACCACGCGCCGCGGCGGTGCCGCCATGAGCACGACACTGAAGCCATCGCCGGCCGAGGATTCATGAACGAGTTGGTTGGCCAAGTTTCGGGCCCGCTCAAAGCACGTGGTGTCGCCGACCTTCAACGCCATGCTGAATGAGCCATCGAGCACCACGATCTTGTGCGTCCGCCGGCCGCCCGTCGCTGCCTGCATGGCACGATGCGGAAACAAGCGAACCCACAGTTCTTCGGCCCAGGGCATAACGCTGGCCATCGCCAAGACCAGCACGAGCACGAGCAGCGTTCGCACCGCCAGGAGGAGAAGCTGCTCGAGGCGCATGCGCCGGGTATTTTTGCGCTGGGCCGCCAGTAGAAAACGCATCGCTGCCCAGGTGACAATGCGGAAGCGCTTGCGGTTCAGAAGATGAATGAGAATGGGCAGTGACGCTGCGCCAGCCGCCACGGCCACCGTGGCCAACGGAGCTTCGAAGAAGCCAAACAACAATCCGAATGCTACCAGTGGCACAACCTACTTCCCCCGAGGAGAACGGATGACTCGAAGCTAGAGAATCAATTTCTCACCGGTACGGACTTGCCTTACTTTCTCCACAATTTCCTTACCCCCGCCTGGATAAACAAGGTCGCCCAATTCGCGATCGCGCAGCCGCGTGACAACCGGGAGATTCTCGGCTTCGAGGTGGCTGAAGGCGGCCAGCAAAAGCTTGATCGACTTCCTCTGGTGTCTGGTGGCGACAATGATGTCGACATCCGGCGGGTTTCCAGGGTTTCCGCGCCGACTTCATGTGGTGCTCCTTGCCAGCCGATGGGCCAGGTAACTAGACAAGGCAATTCCCAGATCCGCATCCGTCCGCAGGCGCACATAATCAATGTTCTGTCCGCGGCAGCCCCGTTGCAACTCCAAAAGATACGCTTGTACCTCGTCCAGATACCCTTGCCGCAGGCTGCGCGGATCGGTCAACAACTCCGGGTACTGCTCCAGGCCACGAAAGAGCGTCGCTTGCTGGAATGGGAAGTCGAGCTCCGCTTCATCCAGGATGTGGAAAACGACGACTTCATGGCGCTTGTGCCGCAAGTGCTTCAAGCCCGCCAACAGCTCCGGCACGTCATCGAACAGATCACTGAGGATGATCACCAGGGCCCGCCGCCCAATGCGCTCGGCCAGATCGTGAAAGATGGGTGCCAGGCGCGTTTTCTCACGGGCCGCGCCGACATTCATGACCTGGATAAGCTGTTTGAGATACGACGGCTGACTCGACGGCCTGAGGAACTTGCGAATCTCCTCGTCAAACGTCACCAGGCCGACACTGTCCTGCTGATTCAGGATGAGATAGGCCAGGGCGGCCGCCACCATGCAGGCATAGTCATACTTGCTCACCGATCCCGACCGGTATTGCATCGACTCACTGATATCAAGCACCAGCCAGCAGACGACGTTGGTTTCCACATCGTATTGCTTCAGGTAGAAGCGGCCCGTCCGGCCATAGACTTTCCAGTCCACATGCTTGATATCGTCGCCCGGCACATACTCACGATGCTGGGCGAACTCGACGGAAAAGCCGTGGTACGGGCTCTTGTGCATCCCGGAAAGGTAGCCCTCAACAATCAGCCGGGCCTGCAGCTCCAGGCTGCGCACTTTGGCCAAGATGAGGGGATCGAGGTAGCGTTGTGGATCGTCCATCGTGCGGAATCCCAAGTCCATAGTCTGTGGTTGGTAGTCCGTGGCCAGCCCGCTATGGACTACCAACCACGGATTCCTGCGGATCGCGCGGAATCAAGTCTGCCAAGCGTCGGACAAGATCATCCGGCTTGATCCCTTCGGCCTCGGCGTTGAAGTTGGTAAGGATGCGATGACGTAAGACAGGGGCGGCCACGGCCCGGATGTCCTCACACGAGACGTAATAGCGGCCATGCAGGACAGCTCTGGCCTTGGCGGTTAGCACGAGGAACTGGGTGGCACGCGGCCCGGCACCCCAGGTGACGTAGGTACGAATAAAATCGGGCACCTCACCCTTCTCTTTGCGTGTCAGCCGTGTGAATTTCATGGCGTAGCGGATGACATACGGCGCCACCGGCACTTTGCGCACAATTTCCTGAATCTCCAGGATATCGCTGGCGGACAACACCCGCTCAATCAAAGGTGCGTGGGCCGCCGTGGTCATCTCGACGATGCGGTATTCTTCCTCTTCTTCCGGATAGTCCACCAGGATATGGAACATGAAGCGGTCCTGCTGTGCCTCGGGCAGCGGGTAGGTCCCTTCCTGCTCGATCGGGTTTTGCGTGGCCAACACGAAAAATGGATCTGGCAATGCGTGCCGGGTTCCGCCGACAGTGACCTGGCGTTCTTGCATGGCTTCGAGGAGGGCGGCTTGCGTTTTCGGCGGCGTTCGGTTGACCTCATCGGCCAAGATCACATTGGCGAAGAGCGGGCCGTGCAGGAATTTGAACATCCGCTGTCCCGTGGCCCGGTCTTCCTGGAGCACTTCGGTCCCCGTGATGTCGGAGGGCATAAGGTCTGGGGTGAATTGAATGCGGCTAAAGCTCAGGTTCAACGAATCCGCCAGGGTGCGGATCATGAGTGTCTTGGCCAAGCCGGGCACACCCACCAGCAGACAGTGCCCACGGGCGAACACGGCGATCAGGAGTTCTTCCAAGACGCGTTGCTGGCCGACGACCGCCTTGCTCAATTCCTTGCGGATGCGACGGTAGCCTTCATTCAACCGTTCGATCGCTGCCAGGTCGCCATCGCCCGCCGGCCAGCGGTCGGGCGTTGCGGACGTGTCCGCTTCGACGACAACCGGAACCTCATCGGCAGACAGCCATGTGCCGCAGCCGCACAGTCGCCTTCCGCCATCGGGAACTTGAATGATCAGACCGCAATTATGGCATTGTACCGGGGGCATGGTTTGCCTGTTCTCACAAATCAAAAGTATCGGAACGCTGCACAGGGACCTGCTCTTAGATTACAGACTGTTTCCAACTGACTCAACCTGGCGAGTTGTAAGAGTCGGTGCGAAAAAGGTGGCTGGAACTCTAACCTCACAGTTCCAGCCACCTTTTTCGCATCGACTCGAGAACGCCGGCGCATGCGCCGAAGTGGGAATTTCATCTCCCGAAAAAGCGCGGCCCGAGTCTCGGTATTTCCTCCCTCCTCGACCGCTCGCTCACCTTGTCAATCAGGTTTTCTGATCTACGCTTGAGGTGTGGCATTTCCCATCACCTTGTTCGCGCAGGAGAGACACCTCATGGATAGCGAGACCTATCTTCTCATCGCAGCGACGGTCATTGCCGTGACGGCGATTTACTTCTTCGTCGTCCGCAAGACGAGCGTGCAGCCGCAGCAGTTGCAGCCGGCCCAAGACCGGCATGATGGCCCACAGTAAGTCTGGTGTGGCCGGTACAATGAAGAGGTCGCCGGCAGGATGCCTCCTCCCCCGAGGAGTGCAATCCGTCTCCTGCCGCCCTTGCCTTGCATCGGCGCCGGACCATGAACGAAATCTATCTCGATCACAACGCCACCACTCCTCTTCTCCCTGCCGTCTGGGAAGCCATGCGGCCCTTCCTCATCGATACCTACGGCAACCCTGCAAGTGCTCATGGGGCCGGCCGGCGCGCCCGCCGGGCCTTGGAAGATGCCCGCGAAGACACGGCAGCGCGGCTGGGGGCGGATCCCGGCGAAGTTGTCTTCACCAGCGGCGCCACCGAGGCCAATAACCTGGCGCTCTTTGGCTCTGCCGGCCAAGCGGGCGGGCATGTGATTGCTTCGCCGATCGAACACCCTTCCGTCCTTGAACCCATCCGACAACTCGTCCGGCGGGGCTTCAGCGTCGATTGGCTGCCGGTGGACGCATCAGGCATCGTTAGTGGGGACGCGTTACCCGAGTTGTTGCGGCCAGAAACACGCCTGGTCAGTGTAATGCTTGCCAACAACGAAACCGGAGCCGTGCAGCCGGTGGCCCAACTCGCCGCGCAATTGCTTCCGGGAGTGGTCTTCCACTGTGATGCTGCACAGGCCGTCGGCAAGCTGCCCGTGCACTTCCATGCCTTGGGCGTGACCACGTTGGCCCTCTCCGCCCATAAATTTCACGGGCCGAAGGGGATTGGCGCTCTCTTGGTTCATCGGGATGCCCCATTGACCCCGCAGCTCTTTGGGGGCCATCAACAGCAGGGACGCCGTCCCGGCACCGAAGTGGTAGCCTTGGCAGTCGGCCTGGCCCGTGCTCTGGAGCTGGCCCAACAAGAGCACCGCGCCCGGCAGGAGCATGTCCTGTCTCTACGGAGACTTTTTCTGGAGAGCCTGCGCGCCACGGCCAGCCCGGTCGTCCTGAATGGTCCCACCGAAGGCGGCCTACCGTACACGCTAAACCTTTCTTTCCCGGGTTGCCGGGCCGATGCGCTGCTGATGAACCTGGATTTGGCCGGCGTGGCATGTTCTACCGGCTCCGCATGCTCCAGCGGGTCGCTCTTGCCCTCTCCGGTGCTGCAAGCGATGGGTGTACCCGACGAAGTTCTCCATTCGGCGATGCGCTTTAGTCTGAGTTCTTTGCTGACAGAGGAAGAGGTGAGGGAGGCAGCGCGCCGTATTGCTGCCGTCGTAAACCGCCTACGTCAACCCAGTGATTGAGCGAGATCCCGCGCAACCTGTTGCCCAATCCGAGGCGCTATTGTTCCAGACTCCGTGACAGCAGACACAGAGAGGGGAGAGACATGGTCCGTCTCCCTCTCTCCGTGTCTCCCAATTTGGTCACTGGGACGATTGGTTCTGTCGGTTGCGTTCAAGGGTGCGGATCCGCCGTTCGAGCTCCTGAATCCGCTGGTTCAATCTTTGGATCTCGCGACTCTGATCGCCGGGGAAGAGGCCATAGCCTTGTCCGAATTCCACAGAGCTTTGATCCAGCCGGGCGGTCAGCTGGCGATGGCGCTTGCCACGCTGCACGTCGATGGTAACTTCTTGGCCGGGCCCCGCGTTCTGGATCGCTTCACGCAGCTCTTCCGGATTGGAGATAGGCTGGTCATCGACTTTGGTAATGACATCCCCTTCGCGCAGTCCGGCCTGCTCAGCTGGGGTATCGGGCCACACCTTGACAACCACGGCACCCGCGCGCGCCGATCCCGCTTCGCGATTGCGCGTTTCCTGGTCCATTTCTTCGGTCTGCACTCCCAGGAAGGCGGTTGGCTTCCGGCGCGTACCGTAGTAGCTTCGATCGCCATAGTTCCGGCCATGCTCCTCCTCTTCCTGGGTGAAGTTGCTGGGCCGTTTCGCCAGCGTGACGGTCAATTGTTTTTCCTGACCATTCCGCATGACCTCGAGCTTGAGCTTGTCGCCGGCTTTGTGCTGCGACATGATATTCGACAAGTCCTCGAAGTTGTGAACGTCGGTGTCGCCCACCTTGGTGATGACGTCCCCGCGTTTCAGACCTGCCTTGGCGGCCGGGCTGTTCGGCGTGATTTCCATCACGCGGGCTCCTTCATGTTGAGCCCCTTGCGGCGTCGGCTCCGCGCCGATGCCGAGAAATGCTCCTTTCGATTTGGCCGGTGTTTCACGGTCCTGGGTCTGCGCAAGAGCCGGTGAGACGGACCAGATCAAGGCAGCCATCGCCGCTGCGAGCATAAGACGCTTGTGCATTTTCTCCTCCTTATCCCAAGAATGGAGCCGCGGTCTGGAATCCGCACCAGACTCGCGTCTCCCCTCGTGACCGAATGGCTAGCGATGCCAGGTCCCCAACGAATTCGGCTGCCACGCATGAGTCTCGATGCGTCCTTACGCCGGAATTCCAATTGGGCCTGAATCAGGTAGGGAAACGATGCAATCGACAAAACCTGCAAAGAGAATGCCGAGCGTTGGACGGCGCTGCATCGCCTGGCCTGGAATCGAGGAGGATGTGTCGGCACGGGGTTTATTGGCTGAGACTCGCAATCAGCCAAACCCCGTGCCCTGTTTTGACGGGGTGTTGAGGTGTGAGCTAGACGCTTGTGATGCAGTCGTTTGGGACTCGCTACCAAACGCTGCCGCGTGGTTAGAATGCAATCGTTATGCCAATGGCGGGCCTTCGCGCTCGTTCGGTCAGGTTCCTGCTTCAAGACCCGATTTGCCAAGCAGTTGCGAGCGGTGAATTTGGATGCACCTTTTCGGCGCAAAGTCGCGGCGGTAATTCGAGCGTCTAGAATGGCGCGTTTTGCAGCACTCGGCTGCGGCTTTTTGCGGAAGTGGTTGATTGTGGGGAGAGCGGAAACGGCCGCGGCGGTCCTGCGTCCTGACCCCGGCCGGGCGGTTCTTCAGGAAGCGGCGGAAAGCACTTGACATCGGTGCGTGCTACTCTAACATTCATAAGTGTTCTCGAGCTCACCTGAATTTTCCTAGCCAAGCACGGGGAGCGGAGAGCCCTTTTCGGGGCCAAGGATAGGAGAGCACCACTTTATGTCATCCCAACCTCGTCGTCGGCGTTTGGAAGCGGAAGAAATCGGAGATGTGACCGTCGTCAGCTTCATGGACCGGAAGATCCTGGACGAGCAGAATATCCAGGTCATTGGCGAGCAGCTTTTTAGCCTGGTGGATGAAAGCGGCCGGAAGAAACTGTTGTTGAACTTCGGCAACGTGGAGTACATGTCAAGTGCGGCCCTGGGCAAGCTCATCACGCTGAACAAGAAGGTCCAGGCTGCGGGCGGCCGGCTGGTCCTGTGCAACATCGATCCGCAGATCCGTGAAGTCTTCGAAATCACCAAGCTCGACAAACTCTTCGTCATTTGCGGCGATGAACAAGAAGCGTTGCAAAGGTTTTGATCAGCCACCGAATCTGAATCCGGAGCCAACGAGAGGGGGCGACAGGGAGAAGAAGGGGCTCCTTGTCGCCCCCTCTTCTTGGTTTTGCATGGGCGGGTCCGGCGGCTCCTGGGCATAAACCCATTGATCTAGCCGCCCTTTCCGGTCACAATTAGCAGAGGCCGAGTCCCCTGCATGGTTTCAACAGCCCTCGGCCGTACCCGGTGAGACGGACTCCATGAGCGACCCAGGTTCTCGCTACTCCCGAGACGTGATCATCCCGAGCGATCCGGCCGAGGCGCGGCGAATCCAGGAGGAAATCGAACGGCAGTTGAAGGAATACGAATACACCGAACGGGAAATCTTCAGCGTCAAGCTTGCTCTGGAAGAGGCGCTGGTCAACGCCATCAAGCACGGCAACCAATTCGATCACTCCAAAAAAGTCCACATCGCCTACAATGTGAAGCCGGAACGGTTCGATATCCTGATCCGCGATGAAGGACCGGGATTCGATCCCGCCGACGTGCCGGACCCGACAGCGGTCGAAAACCTGGAGCGTCCTTGTGGCCGCGGTCTCATGTTGATGCGCTACTACATGAATGAGGTTTCTTTTAGCCCCGGCGGCAACGCCGTATTCATGACGAAACTCCGCAACGGAACAACATAGTCCGTAGTCCGTTGTCCGTCGTCCGTAGCAATTTGGCTACGGGCGACGGACAACGGACTACGGACTCCCCACTCATGACACTGACACCGATGATGCAGCAGTACCGGGAGGCCAAGGAACGCCATCCCGGCATGCTCATGCTGTTTCGCATGGGGGATTTTTATGAGCTGTTTGACGCCGACGCCGAAACGGCTTCCCGGGTCCTCGGGCTGACGCTGACCAGTCGCGACAAAACCATCCCCATGGCGGGCTTCCCGCACCATGCCCTTGACACCCATCTGCGAAAGCTCCTTCACGCCGGACATCGCGTTGCCATTTGCGACCAAGTCGAAGACCCGGCCCTGGCCAAGGGGCTGGTCCGCCGCGAAGTTACCCGCGTGGTGACACCCGGAACGCTGACTGAAGAGGGCCTTCTTGAGCCGCGCCAGGCCAACCATCTAGTGGCCGTGGCTCCGCGTGGGCCCGTGGTCGGCTTGGCGTGGGTTGATCTTTCGACCGGTCAATTTCAGGCCACGGATACAACCTGGCAGCGCCTGGCCGATGAGCTTGGCCGGCTCGCGCCCACGGAATGCCTGTGCAGCGAAGGCGATCCTGGCCGGCTCGTGGAACGGCTGCGTGAAGGTTCCCCCGGCGTGGCGGTGACGCCGCGGCCGGATTGGACCTTTGACCCCGCGACGGCACGGGCCACACTGTTTCGCCACTTCGGCGTCACCACGCTGGCGGGCTTCGGCTTTGACGATGTCCAGCCCTGTCTCGTCGCTGCCGGCGCTCTCCTGCTGTACTTGCAGGAGACGCTCAAGGCGAATTTGGCCCATCTCAACCGCTTACGCCCTTACCGCCAGCATCGTTTCCTGTTCCTGGACGAGGTGACGCGCCGTAGCCTGGAACTGACCCGTACCCTCCGTGAAGGCGAGCGAAGCGGATCGTTGCTCGCCGTGATGGACCGCACGGTGACGCCAATGGGAGCGCGGCTGCTCCAGGAATGGATCGTGAATCCGCTGGCAGATCGCCCGGCCATTGAGGCACGCCTCGATGCCGTCGCCGAACTGGAAGCCGAACACGCGTTGCGCCATGACTTGCACGCCGGCCTCGGCGAGGCATTTGATCTATCTCGATTGACGGCGCGGATCAGCACCGGACGTGCCGGACCGCGCGATTTGGGCGCGGTCGTGCGCACGCTCCGGCTACTTCCTCGGATCAAGGCGAAGGTAACGGCTCGGCGGGCCTCTCTGCTCCGCGACTTGGAGTCGCGGCTGGAGCTTTGCCCCGAGCTACGTGAACTGCTGGATGCCGCGCTCATGGACGATCTTCCGCTCAGCCCTCGGGAAGGCGGAGTCATTCGCCCCGGTTACGACGCGGCCCTCGATGATTTGCATGCAATCGCCAGCGGCGGCAAGGATTGGATCGCGCAATTTCAAGCGGAGGAAATTCGCCGCACTGCCATCCCGAGTTTGAAAGTCGGATTCAATAAAGTGTTCGGCTACTACATCGAGATTACCCACGCCCACGCCGCCAAGATTCCTTCTGATTACCAGCGCAAACAAACGCTCAAAAATGCCGAACGCTACACGACTCCCCAGCTCAAGGAGCACGAGGAGAAGGTGTTGACGGCGGAGGAGAAGATTCACCAGCGGGAATACGAATTGTTCACCGCCCTGCGCGAACGGGTTGCCGAGCAGACCGACCGGCTTCTCCAGACCGCGGAGGTCCTGGCCACCCTCGACGTCCTCGCTTCGCTGGCCGAGTTGGCCGAGACCGGGCATTATTGCCGGCCCCAGCTCAGTGACAAACCGATCCTGGAGATCAGCGACGGCCGGCATCCGGTACTCGACCAGATCCTGCCCCCCGGCACATTTGTGCCCAACGAAATTCGCATGGGCCCGGAAACGGGCATGCTCCTCCTCATCACTGGGCCGAACATGGCCGGCAAGAGCGTGTACATCCGCCAGGCCGCGCTCCTGACGCTGCTGGCCCAGATGGGGAGTTTCGTGCCGGCCCGGCAGGCCCAAGTTGGTTTGGCCGATCGAATCTTTACCCGCGTCGGTGCCAGTGACGAATTGAGCCGGGCTCAGAGCACCTTCATGGTGGAGATGACCGAGGCGGCGAACATCCTCAACAACGCGACGGAGCGGAGTTTAGTGATCCTGGATGAAATCGGCCGCGGCACCAGCACTTACGATGGCGTCTCCTTGGCCTGGGCCATCACCGAGTACCTCCACGACGAAGTCGGCTGCCGAGCGCTCTTTGCCACGCATTATCACGAGTTGGCCCAGCTAGCCGAGAAGCTCCCCGCGCTCCGCAATTACAACGTCTTGGTCAAGGAATGGCAGGACGAAATCATTTTCGTTCATAAGATTGCTCCCGGGAGCGCCGACAAGAGTTACGGCATCCACGTGGCCCGTTTGGCCGGCGTCCCCAAACCGGTGCTCGACCGGGCTCAAGAGGTCTTGACGGAGCTGGAGTCCCGCCATTTGGAGACCCGGGAGCGGAGCCTTCCGGTGCGTAAACGGCGGCGCGACCCTCCGCCCCAGCCAGGCCTCTTTGCGGAGCTCGAAGCTCCCGAGTAGTCCCAGCCCCCGCGCACCAGGGACCAAGAGAGAGACGTATGGATTTTCACCAGGGCCGCATCGAAGGTGTCATCTGGAAACCGCTCCGCAAGTACGACGACCCACGTGGCTGGCTGTGCGAATTGTTTCGCCACGATGAAATGCCTTCCGAATTTCATCCGGTGATGGCTTACGTGTCGCTCAGTGCGCCGGGGATCGCCCGTGGGCCGCACGAGCATGCCGAGCAAGCCGACTTTTTTTGCTTTCTCGGGCCGGGAAACTTCAAGGTCTACTTATGGGACAATCGTGCGGGGTCGGCGACCTACTGGGCCCGCCAGACCGAGGTGGTCGGCGCCGACCGGCCGATGGCGCTGCTCATCCCTCCCGGCGTGGCGCATGCCTACCAGAACATCAGTAGCGAGCCGGGGTTGGTATACAACTCTCCCAACCGTCTCTTCAAGGGACCGAAGCGGAAGGAGCCCGTCGACGAAATCCGCCACGAGGATGATCCGCGCAGTCCCTTTCAGTTGGATTGAGTTTCGTTATTCATGCACGGAAGCGTCCCCTCGTTTCTGGCAAGAGGAGCGAATCCCTTCACTCATTCACGATCCGGTTCATGCGGTTTGTTTAACGAAACCGGACCTCCTCTTGCCAAGACGGTTGCGTGAACCGACATGAATGTTGCTCGAAGCAACAAAGGGAGGTGCTGGACGTGCGCCAAACCGTTCTTGCCGCGCTTTTCATGGTGTTGACCGCGAGGGCCGATGCTGCCGGCGTGCAGGAGGCGTACACTCCCGAACAGCTTTCTCTCGTCCGCAATGTCAGTGAGTGCCGGCTCGCTCCCAACGGCCAGACGGTCGCCTTCATCACCGATATCACCGGCGTGCCGGAACTCTGGACCGTCCCGGCGGCCGGTGGTTGGCCGACGCAGTTGACCAGCCTCAACGAGAATGTCTCCGACATCGATTGGTCGCCCGATGGCCAGTGGCTGGTCTTCGCTTCTGATTATGGGGGCAATGAGCGCCGGGATCTCTTCCGCGTTGCTGCGGCCGGCGGCGCTGTCGAGAAGCTCACTGACACCAAGCTCTCCGAGAGCGAACCGCGCATCTCGCCCGACGGCAAACGCCTCGCCTTCACTGCCGATCCGGATAAGGATTTCGACTTCCAGCTCCACGTAATGGACCTGGAGACAAAGAACATCCGGCGCCTGACCCGTGAGAAGGAGAAGGTTCAGGTCCCGCGCTGGTCGCCGGACGGCAAGATCATTGCCATCAACCGCTCGGGCGATGATCAGAAAGGCGATCTGCTCCTGGTCGATGCCAACACCGCGGCCACGGTGGTCGTGCCGCCCACCGTGAAGAACGGCATTCTTTGGCCAGCGGAATTCGCGCCCGATGGCAAGTCGCTGCTCCTCCGAGCCCGCAACGAGAAGGGCTTCGTTCAGATGGCAGTGCTGGGGCTCGCTCTTTCCTCGGACCCTGGCAAGCCCCCGAAACCGAACGGTCCGCCGACCTTCATCGGGCCCGGCGATTGGGACGTGATCGAGGCACACTGGAGCAAGCACGGGCTGGTTTTCTTGCGCAATGAGGGTGGTAGCATTCGTCTGGCGATGATGCCTGGGCCGGGCGACAAATGGAGCGAGTGGCCCGTTGAAGGAAGCCTCCGCCAAGTCAGTTTGGCTCGGGCCAAAGCGCGCATCAGTCTTCTGCGCGAAGATATCGACCGGCCCGCGGATGTGTGGGTGATGGATCTGGGGAGCCAACCACGCCCGGACATCCCCAGCGACAAGCGGACCGTCGCAGAGCCGGCCACGCAGGTCACGTTCAGTCTTCTGGGCGGCGTGAAAGCGGAGCAGCTTTCCACCGGCAGGATGGTTGCCTACGAGAGTTTCGACCAGAGGAAAATCCACACGCTGGTTGTGAAACCGCGCATCCCCCGCCTCGGCAACCCGCCGCCGGCGATTGTTTACGTCCATGGCGGGCCCAACAGCCAGCACACTTTCTCCTTTGATCCCTATATCCACGTCCTCGCGGAGGCTGGCTTTGTCGTTCTGGCCCCGAACTACCGCGGTTCCACGGGCTACGGCAAGCAATTCGAGGACCTCAATAACAAGGATTGGGGCGGCGGCGATCTGAAGGACCTTGTTTGGGCTGTCAAGCATTTCGCCGCCAAAGGTGAGATCGACGGGAAACGGGTCGGCATCACGGGCGGCAGCTATGGGGGCTACATGACCCTCATGGCCCTCGCCAGGACGCCCGATATCTGGGCCGCCGGAGTTGAGCTATATGGCATGCCGGACCTCGTCATGGACTACCTGCTTACGAAGAGCCGCTTCGGCGACTGGTACGAGACCGAGATGGGCAATCCCAAGACCCACGCTGCCTTGTTCCGCGAACGCTCTCCGTTGCCTTATCTTGACGACATCAAGGCTCCCCTGCTTATCTTTCAGGGCACCAACGATACGAATGTGCCCAAGAGCGAAGCGGACCTGCTGGTCGCGGTGCTGAAGGAGCTAAAGAAGGAATACGAGTACATCGTCTACGACAACGAGGGCCACGGCTTCACCCGGCGCCAGAACCTTCTCGACTTCTACCGGCGCTCCAGCGAGTTCTTCGCCAAGAAACTGGGGCCAAAGGAATGAGGCGTAGGCTGTTTCCTTGCCGTCTTTTCGTGCTTCCGTTTGCTAAGCCTCTGCAAAGAACTCGTCTGAGCCGAGCATCGCGGCAATGATCGCTTGATCGGTGACCCCCAGCCGCGAGGCCTGGACGAACGCGTTCAGACCGCCCGGATCGGCCGCGCGCTTCAGATACAATCCATAGAAACCCTCCACCAGATCTTGCGCATACTCCGTGCTCTCGAAGATAGCCGCGGCAACCTGCTGGCGGCTGGCTCCCAGACTGAGGGCTTGTGTGTAAGCCGCCAATCCATTGGCGTCTGGCTGGCGGTGCAAGGCGTCTTCGTAAAGTGCCGTGATAAACCCTTCGTTCGTGCCCCCGCCGCGTACTTGCAGGTATTCGGCGGAACCGGTCAGGATCGTGCTCACCTGTTCCACGGTTATGCCCGCACCCAGGTAAGCCACGAAGGTATTCAACCCCGAGGCGTCGGCACTGCGGTGCAAGTACTCGCGGTAGAGTGCCTGCACCTGATCGGAGCGAGCCTCCACGCTCTGTTCGATTGCCAGTGCGACCTGAGAACGGCTGACGCCTCGAGCAAGAGCAGCGACCCAATCGGCCAAGCCGGCTGCATCCGGGGGGCGTGAGAGCAAGCGCTGATACAAGTCTCCGACGAAGCGCTCGTCGGCTGTGCCGACGGTCACATTGACGGTGGACGCGCTACTGCCCAGATGATTGACGTCCCCGGCGTAAACCGCGCTCAGGGTATGTCCGCCCAGCGACAATCCAGACGTGCTGAACGATGCTATCCCGCCGCTCAGCGGAACGGTCGCCAGGGGCGTACCCTCGTCAAGGAACGTGATGGAGCCCGTCGCCGGTTCAGAACTGGAGGGGTCCGCAATCACGCTGGCCGTGAGTGTGAACGCCTGGCCGAATGCCACCGTCGACGCCGAGGCTTGCAGCTGGGCGGTCGTTCCGGCCTGGTTCACGTCCTGACGCAACGCGGCTGTGCTGGCCAGGAAGTTGCTGTCCCCGCTGTAGGAAGCAGTGATGGTATGGTTTGCCGCCACCAGGCTGGAGGTCGTGCAGCTGGCCGTGGTCGTGCCTCCACTGGTGCTGAGCGTCCCCTGACCCAGGCTGGCCGTGCCATCGAAGAAGGTCACCATCCCCGTCGGATTGGCCACGACGGTGCTGCCCGGGGCGTTGACCGTGATCATGGCCATGAACGTAACATCTTGCCCCGATGCCGATGGATTGGCCAAGGACACCATGGCGGCCGTGGTACTCGCCATGTCCACGGATTGAGTCACGGTTCCCGCGCTGCCGAGGAAGTTGTTGTCGCCGCCGTAGGAAGCAGTGATGGTATGGCTGCCAACGGTTAGGCTCGATGTGCTGAAGCTGGCGGTCGTCACCCCGCCGCTGGTGCTGAGCGTTCCCTGGCCGATACTTGTGCCGCCGTCGGAGAAGATCACCACTCCTGTCGGGTTGCTGACCGCTGTGCTGCCGGGAACGCTGATGGCAACCGTGGCTGTGAAGCTGATCATCTGTCCGAACACGGACGGAGCGATGGCACCAAGCGACACACTGGTCCTGGCCTTGGCGACCGTTTGCATGAAACCGCTGCTGCTGCCGGCGAAGCCGCCGTCGCCACTGTAAGTGGCGGTGATGGTATGCGTACCTACCGCCAAGGCCGCGGTGGTGAAGGCCGCCGTGGTCACGCCGCCTGTGGTGCTGACGCCGACCGGACTGCCGGCGTTGGTGCCGTCGATCTGGAACTGTACCGTACCGGTCGGTGTGCCGGCGCCCGGATTCTGTACGGCGATTGTGGCTGTAAAGGTAACGCTCTGCCCGCTGGCCGAGGAACCTGTAGAAACTACCGTCGTACTCGTCTTCGCATGGGCCACCGCCTGGGCCAGGCTTGCCGTCCCCGCCAGGAAATTGCTGTCTCCGCTGTAGGAAGCAGTGATGGTATGGCTGCCAACGGTTAGGCTCGATGTGCTGAAGCTGGCGGTCGTCACCCCGCCGCTGGTGCTGAGCGTTCCCTGGCCGATACTGGTACCGTTGTCGAAGAAGGCCACCGAGCCCGTGGGACTGGCCACCGCTGCACTACCTGCCCCATTGATCGTGACGGAGGCCGTGAAGGTAACTGACTGTCCCAATACGGATGGGGCAGCTGAAGAACTCACCGCGATTGCGGTACTTGCCGTGCCCACGAGCTGGGTTCCGGTTCCTGCACTGGCGAGGAAGTTGCTGTCGCCGCCGTAGGAAGCGGTGATGGTATGGCTGCCAACGGTCAGGCTGGACGTGCTGAAGCTGGCCATCGTTAGCCCGCCGCTGGTACTGAGCATGCCCTGCCCAATACTCGTGCCGCCGTCGGAGAAGATCACGGTTCCGGTGGGATTGGCCACCGCCGTGCTGCCGGGACTGCTGGCAGTTACGTTGACCGTGAACGTGATCATTTGACCCGACACAGAGGTGGCGGTCGGGGACAACACGGTCGTGCTGCTGGCCTGGTTGACGGTTTGCGTCAGGTTGCCACTGCTGCCGGCGAAGGTGCCGTCATCACTGTAACTGGCGGTAATCGTGTGGAGGCCCACCGCCAATGTTGCCGTTGTCAGCGAAGCAGTGGTCACGCCGCTCGTGGTGCTGACGTTCACCGGGCTGCCGACGTTGTTGCCATCGATCTGGAATTGGACGACCCCCGTTGGGGTGCCGGCACCCGGCGCTCGCACGTTCACGGTAGCGGTGAAGACGACCGTTTGCCCCGAAACGGATGGACCGACCGAAGTGGCAACGGCCGTCGTGGTGATATCCTCGTTGACAACTTGCGAACAGGTCCCGCTGCTGCTGGTGCAGTTCGTGTCGCCACTGTAAATGGCGGTCACGAGGTGCGTACCCACGGCTAAGGAAGCGACGCTGAGACTTGCACTGATCACACCGCCCGACGCATGGACGCTGATGGGGCTGTCGACATTACTGCCATCAATTTGGAACTGTACAGTTCCCGTTGGCGTGGCGGCGCCGGGGCTCTGTACGCTGATCGTGGCCGTGAAGGAGACGGACTGGCCGAACGCCGAATGGCCCACCGACGAAGTCACGCTGGTCGCGGTGGCGGCCTGGTTCACGGTTTGAGTCACCCCCGCTGTGCTGGCGAGGAAGTTGCTGTCGCCGCCGTAGGAAGCGGTGATGGTATGGCTGCCAACGGTCAGGCTGGACGTGCTGAAGCTGGCCGTGGTCGTGCCGCCGTGCGTACTGAGCGTCCCCTGACCCATGCTTCGTGAGCCATCGGAGAACATCACCACGCCGGTGGGATTGGCCACTGCTGTGCTGCCGGGGCTGTTGACCATTACCGTGGCTGTAAAGGTTGCCGTCTGTCCCGACACCGTGAACGGGGCGGAAGAAACCACTACGGCCGCGGTGTTCCCTTTGCTCACCGTCTGCGTCAAGCTTGCCATGCTCGGCTGGTAATTGCCATCGCCGCCGTAGGAAGCGGTAATGGTGTGGGTGCCAACGGACAACGTGGATGTGGTGAAGCTGGCGGCCGTCATCCCTCCGTTGGTGGAGAGCGTGCCCTGGCCGATGCTCATGCCGCCATCGGAGAAAAGCACGACGCCCGTCGGAGCGGATGAGCCGTTGTTGGTCAAAGCAGCAGTGAACGTGACCATCTGCCCCGAAACGGACGGGCCAACGGAGGAGGAGACGCTCAGCATGGTCGTGGCCTGGCTGACCGCCTGGGTCATCGTCACGGAGCTGCCCGTGTCATTCGCATCTCCGGAATAGATTGCACTGATCGTTTGCGTGCCCGGAGCCAAGGAGGACGTGCTGAAGGACGCGGTCGTCACGCCGCCGGTGGTACTGATACTCACCGGGCTGCCGACGTTGGCACCATCGATCTGAAATTGCACCGACCCGGTCGGGGTCCCGGCACCCGGGCCTTGGACGCTGATGGTGGCCGTGAACGTGACCGTTTGGCCGGACATCGGTGAATTGGTTGAAGCGGAAAGGCCTGTTGTCGTCGTGTCCTGGCTGATGGTTTGCGTGAGCGAGGCTGCGCTGGCCAGGAACGTGCTGTCCCCGCTGTAGGAAGCGGTGATGGGATGGCTGCCGATCGTGAGGGCGGACGTACTAAAGCTGGCCGTGGTCGTTCCCCCGCTGTTCGTCAGGGTGCCCTGGCCAATGCTGCTCCCTTGATCCGAGAAGATCACGACTCCCGTAGGAGTGCTCGAGCCACCACCGGTTACGGTAGCCGTGAAGGTCACCATCTGACCGGACACGGATGGATTGGCAGAGGAAAGGACGGTCGTTGTCGTGGCCGCCTGGTTGATCGTCTGGGTTAGCGATGCCGAGCTGGCCAGGAAATTGCTGTCGCCGCCGTAGGAAGCAGTGATGGTATGGCTACCGCCCGTCAGGCCGGAGGTCGTGAAGCTAGCGGTCGTGGTGCCCCCGCTGGTACTGAGCGTTCCCTGGCCGAGGCTATTGCCGTTGTCCGAGAATGTGACCGTGCCGGTGGGACTGGCGAATGCGGTGCTGCCGGGAGCATTCACCGTCACCGTGGCCGTGAAGATCAGACTTTGGCCAGAAGCTGACGCGCTGGCCGTAGAGGCCACCGCCATGTTGGTATTGGCCTTGTTGACGGTGAGGGTGAGCGGCGCGGAGGTACTAGTGTTGTAGTTGGGATCGCCTTGGTAGGTGGCCGTCAGGACATGGGCGGCCGGCGTCAGGGCCGTGGTGCTGAAGCTGGCTGTGGTTACTCCAGCGGTGGTGCTCAGGGTTCCCTGGCCCAGGCTCGTCGAGCCGTCGAAGAAAGTGACCACGCCCGTCGGATTGCTGGACCCACTGACGCTCACCGTGGCCGTCAGCGTGACCGATTGGCCCGATACCGACGGATTGACCGCGGAGACCACCGTCGTTGCGCTGTTGGCCGTCACGTGGAAGACACGGATGCCCTCGACAAGGCTGAGATTTTGATCAGAAGCAAGAACCCCCTGAGCCCCGTTTCCGGGATTAACGGTGTAAATCCTACCGGGGGTCGAGCCGGAGCTGATGGCGCCGACGAGGATCGTGCCGTCACGGCTAACCTCGACGCTGTCCAGGCCGGTGTCGGCCCCGAACGAAGAGATCAATTTCTGGACGCCGGTCTGCGGGTTCACCCGGAGGATGCTTCCAGAGTAGCTATTGGACGCGCTGCCGGTATTGCCGACAATCAGATTGCCATTGGCGTCCAGGGTGATATCGACCGGGTGGTTGAACAGCATTCCTTGGCTACTGTTATTGCTGCTCACGATGGTTTGCTGACCGGTGTCGAGACTGACCAACCAGATCTTGCCGGGATCGGAGCCCTGGACATTTCCCGGCTCGTCGGCCACATAGAGACTGTTGCCGGGAGCGGGGGCCATGCCGACCGGGACGGTGAATCCGCCACTGCTGCCGTCGGTGACGAGCGTCTGCTGGCCGGTGTTGGGATCGATGCGGACGATGTTGTGCACCGTGCCGGAGGAATCTCCTTCGTCCGCAACATAGAGATAGCCGTTGACGAAGGACAGAACGTTGGGGCCGTTGATGAATCCACCCTTGGCCACCACGGTCTGCTGGCCGCTGTTCGGATCGACGGCGATGATGGCACCGGTTCCAAACGCGGTCAGGTCGGTGACGTACAGTTGCTGGTTGGGGGCTTCCGTAATATACGTGGGAAGAGAGAAAAGCCCACCCGTCGAGATGGGCGTTTGTGCCCCCGTGTGCGGATTCACTCCAATGATGCCAATCGGAAAGGACGATTGGTTCTCCGAAGAAAACGACGATGGGCCGGTCGCGACCAGAAGGGTCCCGTCTGCGATCGAGGGAAGGACACGGTCTTCCAGCGTTTCCAGCAGCAGGCGGTGCCTGGACCAAAGCGTCCGGTCGGGGATGGCACGGCGGCGGTTTGGGAAACTACAGAACCTCATGGCGTTGGCTCTCCATTTCTCACCATGGACTCGAACGGGCGGTATCTTGAGGGGAGAACCAAAGATTCTTGAGCAACCGCCAGGAGGGGAGTCGTAGCGGTCTGTATCGGGACCCTTCTAGTGGCAAAAACGATGCCGGCAGACCCTGGCAAACCGGTCGACCACCGGTACTTTCCTTCGATGGGCATGAAGCAGGGAAGTTTTGCACGATCTGCCGCAGATGGAAATCGTTCGGTTCCGGGCGCGCCTCAACGTCGCTGTAAAGGAACGTTAAGTATGGCTCCGGGCGCGCTAAGGATCATTAACGCCCCGAATTTGTACTGGTTATCGGTCCGCATGAATTTGTGTCTTCTTCAACTTGGGGACTCGGCCCTGCCGATTGGTGGCTACAGCCATTCCTGGGGTCTGGAAGCGGCGATTGACCGCCGCGGTGTGACCGACGCCGCCAGCCTGGAGGAGTGGATTCGCCTCTGGCTGCGGCATGCGCTGGGGCCATGCGAAGGGATTGTGGTTGCCGCTACCTGCCGGGCCGCCCGGCAGCACGATTGGCGAATCGTTCAGAACGCAAACGAATTGCTCTGGACCAGCCTTGCTCCCCCCACCCTCCGGCACGCCAGCCGCGATCTGGGCGAACAGCTGCTCCACCTCGCCGAACTCTGGCCCTGGGCAGCGGAGAGCGTCTTCGCTCTGCACGCCTGCCAGAGCCAAGGCGGAGCGACGAGACAAGGAGAGGGGAAGAAGATGCAGGTCTCCTTGTCTCCTTGTCTGGAATGGCATCACGCACCGGTGTTTGCTACATTGGCTGCTGCGGCGGGGAGCACGCCGGCCGAGGCCTTGGCCGTGTATCTGCATCAGGCCGCGCTCGGTGGGATTGGTGCCGGTGTGCGTGCCATTCCGATCGGCCACAGCCACGGTCAACAAATTCTTGCTCGCTTGCACGGGGAGATCGAAGCCTTGGCCGGGGAGCTGGCGGAGCGCGACCTGGAGACCGCCGGTAGCTTCTGTCCCGCCTACGAGGTGCTCTGCCATGCACAAAGCCATTTATACACGCGACTTTTCCGATCTTGATCTGTTCGCGCAGTTGCCAGTCCTTCGCCACCGGGAACATGGACCGGCGGCAAAAGGAGCTGGGCCGTATTCGGGACCGCGGCGCCGTGTTTTTACGCTCGGAGTCGGCGGACCAGTTGGCTCGGGCAAGACGGCGCTGGTCGAAAAGCTTTGCCGCACCTTTTGGCCGGCCGTCGATTTGGCGGTGATTACCAACGACATTTACACCCGGGAAGATGCGGAGTTCCTGGCCCGGCGCGACGTCTTGCCGCTGGAGCGGATCGTTGGGGTCGAGACCGGGGGCTGCCCGCACAGCGCCATCCGCGAAGATGCCAGCATCAACCTGGCGGCGCTTGCCGAGCTGGAAAAGAAATTCCCGCGTCTGGATGTGGTGATCATCGAATCGGGCGGGGATAACCTGGCGGCGGCCTTTTCGCCGGAGCTGGCGGACCGGGCCATCTACGTAATCGACGTGGCCGAAGGGGACAAGATTCCGCGCAAAGGTGGGCCGGGCATCATGCGCAGCGATCTCTTGGTGATCAACAAGATCGACCTGGCTCCGCACGTCGGGGCGGACTTGGACGTGATGCGCCGCGATAGCCAGCGCATGCGCGGAGATCGGCCCTTCATTCTGATCAGTCTGCGGACGGGCGAAGGGGTAGACCAATTACTGGCATGGGTGCGTCAGCAACTCGAATCTCGGCCGCGGACTTCCTGACGCCGCCAGAGCTGCGCGAACGCCGCTTGGCCGCAGAGGGATCCGGCCGGATTGGAGGCGTTCGCCTTGCCCTGACCGGCGGCCCAACCAGCATCCGGCTCGCTCGCTGTTACCAGCAAGTTCCGCTTCGCGTCCTGCCGCCGTTTCAGTTCGGTTTCGGTCAGCCGGGTCTGTTGTACCTCCTAAATCCCACGGCCGGGCTCATGGATGGGGATGCCCAGCTCATCGAGATCGACGCTGGCACCGGTACGCGCTCCGTGATTGTCGGGCAGTCGGCCACCCGCATCCATCCCTGTTTACGCGGCTTCTCGACGCAGCAGTGGCACATCGACGTAGCCGCCGGCGCGGTGTTGGCCGTCCTGCCGGGGCCGACGATTCCGTTCCGGGGATGTCATTATTATCAGCGGGTGGAGATCTCGTTGGCGGCCGATGCGGGCCTGGTGTGGGGCGACATCTGGTTGGCGGGCCGATATGCCCGGGACGAACCAGCGGAGCAGTTCCAGTTTGGCAGCCTGATTCAGGATCTGACGGTTCGGCGCGACGGCTGCCTGGTGTTCCGTGACCGCTTCTGTTGGCAAGGTCCTTGGAACCCTGCGACGGCGGCGTGGCACTTTGGCACCGGGCCGGCCTGCGGCAGCCTATTCATCACGGGGCCGGTGCGCGAGCAGGAACTGTTTCACGATGCCTCGACTGCTTGGGCGCTCTTTCCTACTGCATGGGGAGATACCTGCGTGCGCTGGTCGGGAGTTTCGGAGAGCGTGACAGCCTGCGTCGTGAAAAATGCGCTCCATCTTGGTGCCAGCCTGGCGGGCAATCCGCGCGATCGGCCCTGGTTGTACCCGGGCAACGATTTGGGACCGAATCATTGGTTTTCGCTGAGATATGAGCCGGTTTAGCGTGACCGGTGTCGATTCGAAAGCCCCGGTCCATCGGATACAAGCCTGAAACGCAAGCGAAGCAAGCGGTCATGCTCTCCCTTCGTTTGCGCTTCAGGCTCGTGTCCTCTGGATTTGGGGTAATGGCGGCATGGTACGGCGCGCGCGCCAGTCCGGCTCAGCGGCCGTTGATTCCGTAGAAGACGGCCTAGGCTTTGTCAGTAAGCGCCCAGGCCAGCGCGGTTGACCGTAGACTGTCACCTAGACGGGGGCGATACTGGTAATTCGTGTGCCCGAATGGACCGATTCACCGGAAGGCGTCCACGATGAAACGGCTGCTTGACTGCTTTGCTGTGGTTGCCATGCTGGTGCGCGGGGTGGGACTGGCACATGCGGATTGCGTCGACACCACGCTCGATTTTCCAAGTGCGGCGGCGACCTCGGTCTGTGGAATCAAGGAGACCGGTCAAGTGGTCGGAGGATTCCGGTCGGGCAGTCCAACGGGATCCACGCATGGCTTGTTGCTCAGTGGTGGCGCCTACACCCATCTGGACGTGCCCGGCAGCGTGTCTGGCTCCTTTGCCTACGGCATCAGCGATTCCGGTCAAATCCCCGGCCTCTGTAGGAACGATGCGATCCGTCACGCTGTCCCATCAGCCGTTCGGATCGCCGAAGACATGGGCCGTTACGTCGCCGGCCGGCCAATCCAGCAGGAGCAAGCGTTTGAAGTGATAATCGCCACCGATATTGAAGCCCCGTATCGGCCCCAGGTGGTTTTTGCGCGCCCGGTGGGTGTGTCCGGAAAACACATACGGGATCTGGGCCGCATGCCGCGCGAGCACTGCCTCCAGGGCACGGTTCCCGGCGAAGGCATCCCAGAGCAGCCCATCGATGCTGACCGGTTCGGCCGGGCGAGGGAAAGCCAGGCCGTAAAAGGCCGGATGGTGCGTGACCACACACACCTGCCCCACTTGCGCCAGGGCCTGCTGCAAATGCGTTTCCAGCGTGCTCACCACGGCCGCGGTAAACTGGCGGTCGTCGAGGGGCCAGCGAACAAAACGGGCATCGTTGTGTCGGCCGCGGGTGAAACGCTTATTGCGCAGGTGCTCCTCCCAATCAGGTAGCTGACCACGCAACACATCGATAGACCAGGAATAATCGTACCAGTTGATCGAACCGACCACGGCCACGGCCCCGCCCGGCAACACCAAGGGGCCACGATCGAGGTAGTGGAAGCCGTGTTCGGCGCAGGCCTGGGGCAAAACTTCGCGGTAGACGTGGAGCGAATCAACGAGCGGGTCCTGGGTCTCAACCCAAATGTCGTGATTGCCCGGTACCAAGGCCTTCGGGCAACGGAGGTCCGCAAACAGACTCAGGCACGGGGCAAAGTCCTCCCCCGCGCCAATGTCGCCGGCCAGGATCAGGGCGTCGGGTTGCTCCTTCTTGAGAAAATCGATCAGGAGACGCGTCGCTTCATCGCCCGCCGGACGAATGCCCCAATGGAGATCAGCCGTGAGTGCCAGTCGCAGAGGAACGGTCATGTTGCTCAGGTAGTGGTTTCGCTTGCCGGCTTGTGTTCTGCTTTCGTGCAGGGTAAGTCGAAAACGTCCGCGAGACTCGATGGAAAAGGCGTCCCATCAGGTACAGAACGTAGAGCAAGGCGACGTAAGGCCAGCGGAGCACGCCGGGCAATACGGTGCCGAGCGCAAACAGGAAGGCGGCCGTGAGGCGTAGTGCGAGCGGTGGTCCGCCGGCCCAGGAAAGGACCGCCAAGAATAGCGCCGTGCCCCATGCGAACTGACGCAGCTGTCGCCGCGGTGGATTCCAATCAAACGGAGGGAAGTGCATAGGAAATTCCGTCCTCGTGGTGTGGCTTTCGACCTCCGTGTCGAGGCCGTGAGGCTGTAAAAGTATAGTGCGCCGTGGGAATTGCGGCAATCTCAGGTCTTCCGATACGAACTACCAGTAGATGTCCCGAAACTCCACTCCTTCTCCGGGGGTATGATAGAACACAACGCTACCCGCCCGGACCCGCTGAGGCGCCTGAGGAGACCTCCCGCCATGCGCATTCGCTGTATGCTCGCTGTCTGGTTGATGGGCCTGGCCCTTGCAACTCCCGCCGCCGCCGAGACGCCTGACTTGCTCCGGCTCGTCCCGGCACAGGCCGACCTGCTCGTGAAGGTTGAGCAGCCCCGCCGGCTCGTCGAATCCGTTCTCAACCACCCGCTCATCAAAGACCTCTACCAGATCGATGCCATCCGGGATCTGTATAGCTCGACCAACGCCCGGCGATTCGATCAATTGATTGCCTACTTCGAAAAACGGCTCGGCGTGGACCGCCTGGAAATGATCGACCACCTTGCCGGCGGGGGCACGGCCGTTGCCGTCCGGTTCGAGCGCTTGAACAACAAGAAATCGCCGGTGCTGCTCGCGGTCCAAGCAAAGGATGAGCCCATGCTGCACCGGTTCTTCCAGGTCGGGTTGGAAATCATCGAGCAGGAGTTAGCCCGGCAAGAGGCGAAGGACCATTTGGCAAAGCGCACGTATCGGGATATCGAGATCGTCGACATCGGTGAGGAATTCCATGCCGCCGTTGTTGGTTCGGCACTCCTGATCGGCAATGTGGCGGAAGCTGTGGAACGAGGGATCGATCAACACCTGGGCGGGGGCAAGAATAGCCTCGCCGGAATGGACAGCGTGGCCGATGCCCGCAAGCTCGCCAATCCCGATCCGCTCGTGTGGATGTGGCTTAACCTGGAGACGGCTCGCAAAGGACCGCCGCTCAAGGATCTGTTGGCCGGCGGCAACCCGGTGCTGACGGCAGTCGCGGGCCCGGTCCTGGATATCGTCCGGCGGTCGCCGTTCCTATGTGCTACGGTCCAGGCGCAGGAACACGGGGTTGTCCTGAGTTTCCGCATGCCGCGCGGTCGAGACGAAATGCCGGCCGAGTTGGCGGGGCTCCTTCCCGCGCCCGGAGAGCCGGGCTCCCGGCCGCTTTTGAAGCCGCAGGGCGTCCTGTACAGCACCAGCTATTTCCTGGATCTCGCGAAACTCTGGGACAATCGCGCCAAGCTCCTCAATGAGGAGCAACTCAAGGCGTTGGATGCATTTGAAGTGAAGTCGGGTCGATTCTTGGCCGGGACGCGCCTGAATACGCTCCTGAACGCTGTGGGGCCTTATCAACGGGTGGTGGTGGCTCATCAAGCGAAGACCGGTTACAAGACCCCCCCCGGTCAGTATGTTCCGGCATTCGCCTTTGTGCTGGAAATGCGCGAGCCAGATTTGTTCAGTAAGCGCGCGGAAACCATTCTCCGCGGGGCAGCCCTATTGGCCACGACCCAGCTGCCGTTCCGGTCGATGGAAGAAAAACATGGCGCGCACCGGATTGTGGCCTATCGCTTCTCCGAAGATGCCAAGGTCAAGGGCGATACGAACAATATCCGGTTTAATTTCAGTCCCTGCTTTGTCTCCGTTGGAAACCAATTCGTGATCAGCTCCAACCTGGAGCTTTGCCATGAATTGATCGATTTGCTCGAAAAGGAAGCAGCCCATCCGGAATCCGCCGGCCCTTCGCCTCCGCTCCAGACCCAAATCTTTGCCGTCGGGGGTACTGCCCTGCTGGATACATTCAAGGATCGCTTGTTCACCCAGACGATCCTGGATCAGGCGATCCCACCGGAACGGGCCAAGCAGCAAGTTCAGGCTTTCACCGATTGGGTACGCCGCCTCGGGAGTTTGCGACTCGAGACGGACTATGGGCGCGAAGACTTTCGTTACGATATCCGCCTGAAGACCGCGGACTGAAATGGGGACATGCATCATGACTGAAGCGATCGATCCGCGCTGGGCCTGGGAACCGTACCAGCCGTCCGAGCAATCGCCCTGGGACCTCAAACGGGTGGGGCACCTCTATCGCCGGGCCTCGTTTGGGGCGACGTGGTCCGAGCTTGAACAGGGACTCCAGGCAGGCCCCGGTCCCACCATCGATCGGCTGCTCAAAGGGGACCCACCGCGCGGAGATTTCGAAGAGCAAACGGCCGAGATGGCCCGCAGCATAACCCGCGCCAACAACGGTCAGCTAGCCCGGGCGTGGTGGCTATACCGGATGCTCTTGAGCCCGCATCCGCTCCGCGAAAAATTGACCCTGTTCTGGCACAACCACTTCGCCACGAGCAATGCCAAAGTAAACAACGCTGGCTTCATGCTTGGCCAGTACGAGCTCATGAACCGCCATGCCCTGGGCAAGTTTGGCACCTTGTTGCAGGAGATGTCACAAGATCCCGCTATGATGGTTTGGCTCGACACCAGCCTCAGCAAAAAAGGGATGCCGAACGAGAACTATGCCCGTGAATTGATGGAACTGTTCAGCCTGGGCATTGGCCACTACACCGAACACGATGTCCGGGAGGCGGCGCGGGCCTTCACCGGCTGGGAAATTCAACAGGGGAAGGCTGTTTTCAATTCCGCCCAGCATGACGAAGGCGACAAAACCGTACTCAAGCAGAATGGCAATTGGACGGGGGCGGATATTGTCCGGATCTGTCTGGAGCAACCCGCAACTCCCTATTTCATTGCCGGCAAGCTCTACCGCTTTCTGATCAGCGAAACGGTGCCGGCAACACCGGAGCTTTTGGAGCCCCTGGCCACGCAGTTCCGCAAGAGTGATTTCGACTTTGGCGCTCTCGTGGAGACGATGCTTCGCTCCAACCTGTTCTTTTCGCCGGCCACCTATCGAACCCGCGTCAAACCGCCGGTCGATTTCGCGCTCGGCATCGTCCGTGCCCTGGAGGCACGCGCTAGCACGACTACCCTGGCAAACGCTTTGCAAGCCTTGGGACAGGATCTCTTTTATCCGCCGTCGGTCAAGGGCTGGGACGGCGGCGCGGCCTGGCTGAATGGTCAGACCTTGCTGTTCCGGCAGAACTGGGCCTTGACCCTATGCTCCAGCGAGGACAAGGATCCCCGCGATGGCGTTCGCCGGCCGGCTGCATTTCTATTGGCGCAGAAATACGGCAAGAAGACCGATGCCGAGCTGGTCGATTTCTTCTTGCGGTTGCTCCTGCAAGACGACGTACCTTCCGAATCCCGCGCCCGGCTGCTCGACTATCAAGAGCACGCCCATAAATTGGCGATCCCGGTATACTGGACAGAGCACGATGCGGCCGAACACCGGGTCCGCACGCTTTGCCATCTGGTGTTGACGTTGCCGGAATATCAACTGGAATAGTTCTTCGTCCGTAGTCTGTAGCAATTTGGCTACGGACTACGGGCTACGGACACGAGGATTAAACCATGACTCCGACGCGCAGAGATTTTTTGAAGACCTCGTTGGCCACGGGCAGTCTGGTCTCCTGGGGCCTGACGGTGCCCGCGTTTCTGAGCCGGACGGCTGCGCTGGCACGGGCAGCCGATAAACCGGGTTCGAAGGAGACGGTTCTCGTCGTGATCCAGTTGACCGGCGGCAACGATGGTCTCAACACGGTCATTCCGTTCAAGGACGAACAGTACGCCAAGCTGCGGCCGACACTGCGGATTCCGACCGCCCAGGTCAAGAAACTGAACGACGAGGTTGGCCTGCATCCGTCGATGGCCGGCCTGGCTGACTTGCTGCAAGAGCAGGCGCTCTGCGTGGTCCAGGGCGTGGGCTATCCGAATCCGAACCAGTCCCACTTCCGCTCCATGGACATCTGGCAAGCCGCCAGCGTCGCGGACACGCTGACGGAAGGCTGGATTGGTCGGGCTCTGAAGAACTTGCCGTCGACTCCGGTTTTTCACTTGGCCGGCAACAACGAAAGCGCGCCGTTATCTTTGGCCGGCGCGCCGGTGCGCGTGCCATCCTTGACCACGCTCGCCGATTTCCAGTTGCGCACTGCCGCGGCCAGCGGCGCTGACATGAAGGAGCAGCGGGCCATGATCGAGAGCGCGGCCAAGTCGCGCCGTTCGGCCCTGAAAG
>DATGIQ010000446.1:0-12157 GCA_035295665.1 Gemmataceae bacterium
CAGCGGCGAAGACAGCAATGCTACTGGCGACTTCGATATCCTCGGGAAAGCGGGGGGCGGCAACTTGACCATTCAGAACACCAGCAACGGCAAGGTTGTGGTCGATGGCAACCACCTCGACCGCGTCTTCGATATCAACCCGACGCCACTCTTCACAGCCAATCTGAACGGAGCGCAGCAGGTGCCGCCGACGAATTCGCATGCCACGGGGGCAGCCAGCATCCTGGTTAACTCCGGCCAGCAGACCATCACCTTCAGCGGCTCCTTCAGCGGACTGCAAGGTCAACCTACGGCCTTTGAGCTGCACGAAGCCTCGGCGGGATCGACCGGCCCGCTGGCCAAGGATGCCAATGGAAACAACATCCAGTTGACCAACCTGCCGCATGCCACCAGCGGCACTGCGGGAGCGCAGACGTTCTCGATTAACGGAACATTCCTGAACCAGCTGGTGGCGGGCAAATTCTACGTAGAGCTCTCCACGACTGCCTTTTCTAGCGGAGAAATCCGCGGCCAGTTGGCGCCCGTAAGTCCGCCATTTACCGTGACCATGATGGGCTTCACCATCACGGGCGGTGCCACACCGGCAGCCGATCTTGGCCCCGGTAGCGGCGGCGGCATCGAGGACCAGGGCAACGTCAATTTGACCCTGAACAACATGATCGTCACCGGCAATTCCGCGCACCATGACGGCGGCGGCATCGCCATGTGGAATGTCAGCAACCTCTCCTGGACAATGACGCTCAACAATAGCACGATCAGCAACAATAATACGGGCCACGCCGGCGGTGGGATCTTTACCAATGGCACCGGCACGGTGGCGATTGGTGCCGGCAACGCCATCTCCGGAAATGTTGCCTACGACCAGGGCGGCGGCATCGAGCTTGACTCGATTGGGCCGGCCAGCGCGAACCTGACCGTGGATGGCTCGGTGGTGAGCAACAACCAGGCGTTCTCCGTTATCGGGTACGGCGGCGGCATCGGCAACGATGGCAACGGCGTCGTCACGATCCGGAACAGCACCGTCCAGAACAACTCTGCCGGCACCACCGGCGGCGGCTTCGGCGACGCGCACGGCTTGGGCAGCCTGACCGTTCTCAACAGCTTCTTCACGAACAACACGGCCAGCGGGAACGGCGGCGGCATCGCCACGAGCGGCCCCAGCACGGCCATCACCAGCAGCGAGATTGACGGCAACGCAAGCGGCGGCAGCGGGGGCGGTATTTTTACCAAGGGAGCCACGCTCACGCTTCAGAATAGCACTCTCGCCAACAATAGTGCTGCGGCCGGCGGCGGCATCGAGATCGATACGACCGGCCCCAACTCAACGATTACTGATACCACGATCACTGGCGACAGTGCCAAGACCAGCACGGCCGGCAGCGGCGGAGGCATTGATGCGGGCTCCGGATTCACGGGAAATCTGAAGCTGCTCAACGACACGATCAACGGTAACTCGGCCACGACGGGCGGTGGCGTCTTTTGGGCAGCTCAGTCTGGCTCGAACTTCAGCCTACAGAACACCATCCTCGCCAGGAACTTGGCCGGCACTGGGCCGGATGCCGTGGCCAAGAGCGCCTTCAGTGATCAGGGCGGCAATCTGATTGGCGTCAGCGGCTCGGGCAGCGGTAACACCGGGTTCACGAGCTCGGCCACGCAAACAGGCACGGTTATCAATCCGCTCGACCCACGGCTGGGCCCGCTAGGCAACAACGGCGGCCCAACAGTCGGCGCGGGCGGTACGTCGATCACCCTGCAAACCGAGGCTCTCCTGTCGGGTAGTCCGGCCATCGGCAAGGGCATCCTGAGTGGTGCCCCGGCCAATGATGAACGCGGTCTTCCCAGTGTGACCAACGGTACGATCAATGTGGGCGCCGTCAGCTTGATCCCGCAGTCGCCACCCAATTCGTCGCTGCCGGACGGGACGCTGCTGGTGAGTACTCTCCCTTCGCAGGGCTTTGCCAGTGGGGACCAGTCCGGCTTCCCCACTGGCATCCTTGGGGTCGATCTCCACACGGCCGCCCAAACCCCCATCTCCTCGGGTGGGCTTTTCGCGGTGCCCACGTACATCACGGAGGGTCCCAACCTGCAACTCTACGTCACGGATTTGCAGGCTTTCGGGACCGGGGCCGTCCTCGCGATTGACCCGAACACCGGCGCCCAGCGCTTGATCGCCAAGGGCGGATTCATCAATGGTCCGAACACGTTGCTCTATCTGAACGGGTTTCTCTACGTAGCTAACGAGGGAGACGCCTCGGGTATGGTCCACAACATCGTCCGTGTCGATCCCAATACTGGTGCCCAGAAGCTCATTACCGATGGCAGCAATGGCGGGTTCATCGTTCCGGTCGGTATGGCCCAGGGTCCCGGAGACTCGATCTACATCGCCGATGAGCCCGGCCAGATCCAGGGAACCGATCTCGGCAAGGTTTGGCTTGTGAATCTCGACACCGGGCAGCAGACCCTCGTGAGCAGCAATAACAGCACCCAGGGCGTCCGGTTCAATCATCCGCAGGACATTGCCGTGGATGGCACCGGGAATCTCCTGGTGCTCAACGGAGGAAATAATGGCTTTTCGGGGGACGTGGTGCGGATCAATCCGCAAACGGGCGTACAGACGTTGGTCAGTTTTTTCTCGGGCTGGGATCACGGCGGTGTCGACGGCATTGAAGTCAACCGCGACGGCGTTATCTACGTCGGTGCCCTGAGCTATGGCAATGTCCCCGCCCGGATTTACGCGGTTGATCCGGTCACCGGCGCGCAAAGCATTGTCGCCGAGGGTGGGCAGTTGAGCGAGGTGGAAGGCATCCGGTTCTTCCACGTCACGGTCGGCGGCTCGGCGACGGTTGGCACCAGGGCCAAGTCGCCAATCGCCGGCCAAACGGTTGCGTGGATCGGGGGAGCGACCGGGAGTAGCTCCGGTGCCCCGGCGTGGCGAAATGATCAAGACGGTTTGAGCTACCAGCGGGGAGTTGCCAGTCTCAGCGGTTGGAGGGCTCGCCCGGAGCCCCGCTCCGACGCCCACGATCCCCTGTGGAGCACTTCTCAGCGCCGCTCCCTACGGCTTGGCCGCGCAAACCAGCGCACCGAAGCCGCCGGAGTGCGCGAGAGCGGAATCGAGCCGCTTGGGCTGACGGCGGGCAACGATGGGTTACCTCTTCATTTGCCGCCCCGATGAGAGAGGTACCGATCCGCCGAGGCTTTCACTTCGGCGATGGCATCTTGCGCGGTGGCCCAGCCCAGGGGTTCAATAGTGACCCCTTCGAGCTGCTTGTAGGTGGCGAAAAAGTGTTCGACTTCGCGCAGGAAATGGGACGGCGCGTCACGGAGGTTGCAGTATTCTGCAAAGAGCGGATCCGTGTTCGGCACACCCAGGATCTTGAAATCGTTGACCCCGCGGTCGCGCATGCGGAAAAGACCGATCACGCGGGCCTCGATCAGGCAGCCACTGAACGTCGGCTCATTGACCATCACGAGGATGTCCAGGGCGTCGCCATCCTCCGCCAATGTCTGTGGGATGAAGCCATAGTCGCCGGGATAATGGCTCGATGAGTATAGAAAACGATCCAGCCGGATGAGACCCGTTTTCTTGTCGACTTCGAACTTGCTCCGGCGTCCCTTCGGAATCTCGACAATTGCATTCACGACCGACGGGAGCCCTTCCCCAGGCGGGATGTCCACATAGCTCGGACGTTCGGACATGAGATACCTCTTGTGTTGTGGCGCGTCGCCGGTTCGGTTTCCGCGCCAATTCCGGCGCGGCCGGCAACGCCGCTTCCCTTCTCGATTGTAACCGCGCCGGCGGTCCGTGCGGTTTCCTTACCAGGAAAATTAGGCGGCATTCCTCCGCGGCTTACGATAGAATCAGGCACAGCTTCTTCCACTTGAACGGGATCGCTTCCAGACGGGGAGTTCACCATGAGAGATTCGATGAACCGGCGGGATTTTTTGGCTATTGGCGGTGGCACGCTGGCCGCGGCCGCTCTTGCCGCGGCCGACGGCCCGGCGCGGAAACGGCCGCTCCAGAAAGCCATCATGTACGCCACAATTGGCTACAAGGGTTCGGTGCTGGAAAAGTTCCGGGCGATCCGTGCCGCCGCTTTCGAAGGGGTCGAGCCCATGAGCCACATGAACCAGGACGAGGTCCTCAAGGCATTGGAGGAAACCGGACTCAAGGCCGCCAGCGTGTGCTGCAATACGCATTGGACCAAACCGCTCTCGCATCCCGATCCGCAGGCGCGGCGGGAGGGACTGGAGGGCTTGCTCCAGGCGCTCAAGGACGCCAATCGCTACGGGGCCACCTCTGTGCTGCTGGTCCCCGGAGTCGTCAAGGACGGTGTCACCTACGACGAGTGCTTCCAGCGCTCCGTGGCCGAAATCCGCAAAGCGGTTCCCTCGGCCGAGGAGCTGGGCGTCAAGATTGCTATCGAAAATGTCTGGAATAACTTCATCACCAGGCCCGACCAGGCCAAGGCGTTCCTCGACGAAATCAACAGCCCGCAGGTCGGCTGGCACTTCGACATCGGAAACGCAGTCCGCTTCAGTCCGCCGGAAATGTGGATCCCGGTGCTCGGCAAGCGGATCGTCAAGCTGCACATCAAGGAGTACAGTCGGTTCCAGCAGTTCAAGGTCCACTTCTTCGAAGGGGACAACAATTGGCCGGCCATCATGAAGGCCCTCGATGCGGTCGGCTACCAGGGCTGGGGGATTTCCGAGCAGCCCGGTGACCAGGCAGCCAACGCCGCTAACCTGAAAGACCTTTCCGAACGCATGGATCGAGTGTTCGCGAGCTGAGATGCGGTGCGCAAACGGTGTCTAGAACTTTGCTTGGAGAGTTCCAGACACTGTTTGCGCACCGATTACGGAGGTGGATCATGAAAGTGTTCGAGCTACGGGCCTTCGGCGCGGATTCGTTGACCCTGACCGAGCGGCCGGAGCCAAAACCGGGGCCGGGGCAGGTCCTTCTTCAGATGCGGGCCTTTTCCCTGAACTACCGCGATTTGATGGTCGTCCAGGGAATTTACAATCCGAAGCAGCGTTTGCCCTTGGTTCCCCTCTCCGACGGCGTCGGCAAGGTGGTGGCGACCGGGGCAGGCGTGAACCGGGTCAAGGTCGGTGATCGCGTGGCCGGCATCTTTATGCAGAAATGGCTCAGCGGCGAAATCAGCGAAGAGAAAGCTCGCTCTTCCCTAGGCGCGCAGGCCGAAGGGGTGCTGGCGGAGTATGTCGTGCTGGACCAGGACGGCGTCGTTACGGTCCCCGAGCACCTCTCCGATGAAGAGGCGGCAACACTTCCCTGTGCGGCGGTCACGGCCTGGCACGCGCTCGTCTCCGAGCATGGAGTGAAGCCCGGCGATACGGTGCTGATTCTTGGCACGGGTGGCGTTTCGCTGTTTGCGTTGCAATTTTCCCGGTTGGCGGGGGCACGGGTCATTGCCACGTCCAGCAGCAAGGCCAAGCTGGAGCGGGTGCAGCAGCTTGGCGCCTCCGATGGCATTAACTACCGGGACAACCCCGAGTGGGACAAAGCGGTCCGCACGCTGACCGGTGGTCTGGGTGTCGATCATGTCGTCGAGGTGGGCGGTGCCGGTACTCTGCCGCAATCGCTCCGCGCGGTGCGTATGGGCGGACGCATCAGCCTGATCGGGGTGCTGGCAGGAGGAGCCGGCTCGGTGAATCCGCTCCCGATCTTGATGAAAAACGTCCGCGTCCAGGGGATTTATGTCGGCTCGCGCGAAATGTTTGAAGCGATGAACCGTGCGATCGCCCTGCACCAGATGCATCCCGTGGTGGACCGCGTGTTTGCCTTCGAAGAGATTCGGGAGGCCCTGCGCACCATGGAAAGTGCCGGGCACTTCGGCAAGATCTGTCTCCGCATCTAAATTCATCATTCGCGAAGGATGCCAGCGATGCATCGAATCGTTTTCGGACCTTGCCCAAGGTTGCCCCACAGCGGCGCGGCCCGAAAACGCGCCCGCAGGGCGATGGCCTGCGAACCCTTGGAGGACCGCTATCTCTTGAATGGCGGTCCGTTTGCCATCGGCGGAGATGCGCGCGTGCACCCCGATGATTTTCGCATTACCGTGTTCGCGCAAAACCTGAACTATCCCTACAGCATGCAGCCGCTGGCCGACGGTTCCTTGTTGGTGGGCATTAGCCGGCCACACGGGACCAGCTACTTCGATTCGGTGGGGGAATTGCTCCGCCTGACCGATGCGGATGACGACGGCGTGGCCGATGGGCCGGGGACGGTCTTGTTCGATGGCTTGCCCGGTGCCGTGACCTCCGTCCGCCAAGCTGGCTCGCTCATTTTCGTGACCAGTGGGCAGGCGCGCACCGCCATCTCGGTTCTCCGCGCCGGCCCCACGCCGGCGGACCCGCTTGCCTTCGTCGGCAGCATCCACTTTGCCTTTCCTTCGCCGTGGGAGCATATCAGCTACGCCTCGGCGGTTCGCGATAATCCGGACCAGCCGGACGACTACGACCTGTTTTTCAACGTCGGCTCACGCGAAAACTTTGCCCAGTCCACCGACCAGGTTTCGCTGAGCGGGCTGGTGAACGACTCTGTCAACGGCGACGCAATCTACAAAGTAACGGTCCATGACACGGGCATCCTTCCCGTCTTCTACGGGCTCCAGCAGATCGCCACCGGCTTGCGCAATGCGGCCGGGATCGCGGTTCAACCGGCGACCGGCGACCTTTACTTCGAAGACAACGGGATCGATGGTCGTTCGGATGCGGATGAACCGACCAGCGCCGACGAGATCAACCACATCGCCGCCGCGGACATCGGGACGTCCGTGTTCAACTTCGGCTTCCCCAATGACTACATCGAATATCGCACAGGGCGGCGGATCGGCAGCGGTGGCACTCCACCGCTCGTCGCCTTCCAGCCGTTTCCCGATCCGCTCAACGGCTCCGAGAGTGAAGGGCCGGCGGAAATTGCCTTCGCCCCGCCGGGATTTCCGGATGGCTTGAACAACGGAATCTTCGTCGGGTTTCATGGCCGATTCAATTTTGGCGGCCTGTTCAATGAGGAAAACCCGGTCGTCTACTACGATCTGGGCACGGGGGCGTATTTTCATTTCATCGAGAACGATGAACCGGCCATCGGCCATCTCGATACGATGGCGGTGACCCAGGATGCGCTGTTTCTCGCCGATGTTTCCTCCACCGGTTCGATGGATTATGGGGCCGGCAGCGGGGTGATCTACGAAATCAAGGCGGTCAGCCGCCAAGCCGCGCTCCCGCCAAACGACCAACCGGCGGGAGAGATCAGCATGCTCCTTCGGGATAAGGTGTTCGCAACCTTGGCATCCCGCCCGTCACCGCCGGAAATCAGGGACCGGGGCCCCCTTCTCCAACAAGACGTGCCCCTGCTCCAAGCGGAGCACACGGGCCGCCGGATGCCCCCAGATACACTGCTGGGCCTCATGGCGGCGAAAAAACAGCATCTGGTCCTGGAACCGGAGAAAACGGAGGAACTCGGGATCCTTCGTCTGAACGACCTGACGTGATGCCGACTTTGCATCGAGGAGCCGTACGATGTTTCGGTTTTGCTGGCAACTTCAGGGAAACGGTACTGCCTCACGGCGGAGGCGTCGTTCCCACATGTTAATGTTGGAAGCGCTGGAAGGCCGCACCGTGCTCAGCTTCCTGCCCCCCATGAGCCATTTCGTCTCCGCCCTGCCGCGCGCCATCGCGGTGGCGGATGTGGATCGAGATGGTACCCTCGATTTCGCCGTCGTGAACAGTGATAGCAACACCGTGTGCATCTTTCTGGGCACGGGAGGCGGCGGCTTTTACGCGCCGGTATTTTACCCAACCGGAAACGATCCGCGCTCCGTGGCCATCGCCGATCTGAATGGTGATGGCGTTCCGGATCTTGCGGTGGCGAACAATTTGAGCAAGAACGTCAGCGTGCTGCTTGGGAATGGGGACGGCACGTTCGGATCCCCCATCTCCTCCACGGTCGGAGCGGCTGCCTACAGCTTGGCCGCGGCCGACCTGAATGGCGACGGGATCGCCGACTTGGTCGTGGTGACTCCTACGAGCAATGGAGTGCGGGTGCTCCTGGGTAAGGGCGACGGCACGTTCCAGGACCCAGTTGCTTATGACACCGGCAGATTTCCGGAGTCGGTTGCCCTGGGCGATCTAAATGGCGACGGCATCATCGACGTGGTGGCCACCAATTACCTCGACAACACCGTGAGCGTGCTCCTGGGCAATGGCGATGGGACGTTTCAGTCCCCCGTGACATCCAACACGGACGACGGACCCAACACGGTGGCAGTGAGCGACGTGAATCGTGACGGTACGCTCGATCTGGTGGTAGCCAACAGTGTCAGCGGGACGGTGAGCGTGCTCCTGGGCAAGGGCGACGGCACGTTCCAGCCGGCCAGCAGCTATGTTGCCGGAACGAATTCGCTTTCCGTGGCTGTGGCCGATGTGAATGGCGATGGCGCTCCCGACCTGGTGACCGCGAATTACGCCGACGATGCGGTAGGCGTGCTCCTGGGCAATGGCGATGGGACGTTTCAGCCCGTTTTGACCTACAGCGCCGGCTCTCGACCGTTTGCCGTGGCCGTGGGCGATCTCAACGGCGACGGTTTTCCGGATATCGTGGTGCCCAACCTGGTTTCCTACCAGATCTCGATTCTGTTCAATGGGGCGGATTGGTAGCGGTCCGCTTACGAACCAATTCAACAATGATTTCCCCGCTTGCGTTTCCATCCGGAAAGGATTACCGAAGGCAAAACGTGAGCGGCCACAACATTTGTGAAATAGCTCATTAGCGGCAGTTCGCAGAACCGGGCTTGCCACCTTCCATGATGCAGGACACTACCCGACACGGTTCGTGGCCACGACCTCGGACTTCGGACCTTTGCTCTCATCGGGCTCCTTCACCGATTGGTCGCCCAGTGCATCCTCGACGTAGAGCATTTTGAGGAGGACCACCGCCACGACCGTTAGCGGTGCGGCCACGAACAAGCCGAGTGGTCCCAGCAATTCTCCGAACAGTACCTGTGTGGCCAAGGTGAGAGCCGGCGGTAGGCGGACGGCGCGGCGTTGCACCAAGGGTACCAACACGTAGCCCTCCAGGATGTGGAGTCCAAGGTAGAGCATCAACGTCAGGACCAGCGTTCCGGGGCCGGATAGCAAGGCGATCAACGCCGATGGCACGGCCGACAGCCAGGCCCCAATATAGGGGATCAGCTCCAGAAGCCCGGCAATGAGACCCAGCACCAAGGCGAGCGGAACTCCGATCAGCCAGAGCCCCAGCGAGGTTGTCACCGCCATCATCACCATCAGGCAAACCTGTCCCACGAGCCACCAGTGGAGGTTGGAGGCCATCGCATCGAGGGTCTGGGACACGCGGGGCCGCTGGCTGGGCGGGACGAGATAGAGCAAGCCCTTCTTGTACACGTCCGGCTCGGCCGCCCCAAAGATACCCACAAACACGATCACAACGATGGCGACCAGGAAGTTGGCTACCTCCGAGACGAGGCCCGTAATGCGCGAGAACTGACCGGCTTGGGAAAGGGATTCTGCCACTTGGGGCGCCTTCTCCAGGAGGAACTGGCCCAAAGGATAAGCCTCGAGATAACCCCGGATCTGCCGAAAGGATTTCGGCAGTTGTTGGGATAGTTCTGCCGCCTCCATGGCCAGGCGATCGGCCAATAGCCAGCCAAAGCCGCAGGCTAACACGATGAGAATCGCCACCACGGTAGTCAGTGCCCAGCCGTGGGAGAGGGTTGTGCGCCGACTCAGCCAGCTGCTCAATGCAGAAAGAAAGATGGCGAATAGCATTCCCGCGAAAGCCAGCAGCAAGACATGCATTCCGCGCCAGAGAAGATAGGCCAGCGCCAAGAGCAGCAGCACTACCACGACCCGCCAGGTGAAGCCTGCCAATCCGAGGTAAGAGGGAACAGGCACGAGCTTCCGCCGATCTGCTTCCGTTAGGTTGCTGATCACCACCGCGGGGTTCACCGGTTCGTTCGGATTCGCCATGCTCGGCAGCCTTTCTCAGCCAAGAGTCAAGAACGATTTACCTCATGCACTCCATGTGCCAATTCGTGGCCTCCGCATGTTGACCTTGAGCGCAACGCTCCATTGGTCTAAAGAAGTAGGAGAATATCTTCAAGGATGGGAAGACAGGGAGGAACCGGTGATGACACGGAAGTCTTGGGAGGCCAGTCGGCGGCACATGCTGACGATGATCGGCATGGCTTGCCTCATCGCTTGGGGGGTGTGGTGGACGGCGTGTCTTCGCCAGAACCACCTGATCGGTGCCCAGCGCACGTGGATTCCCGCCTGGCAGGAGTCGTTGGGTCTCGATTTCCTGAACAATTACCACGCCTCGCGGCACTGGCTGGCGGGAGGCGATGTATATCGAGAGCCGTTTGGCGATCCCATGCAGCGCAGGTTCTGCTATCCCCCCTGCGTATTGCCACTCTTCGCCTGGTGCGCCTATGGTTCACCACGCACGGCCGTTCGGATCTGGACCGTAAGCCTCATCCTTGCCGCCGGGTTCGGGGTCTGGTGTGCCTGCCACTCGCGGCGGCAGCTTCACTTATGGCCCGTTCCCGTTCCGTTCGCCTTGGCCAGCATGCTCTTTTCTGCTCCTTTTCTTTTTGCTCTGGAGCGCGGCAATTACGACACCGCGGTGGTGCCCCTCTTGATCCTCGCTGCCTGCGCCCTGACGAAGCGATCCGGCGTTCGTGATCTTGCCGCGGGCACTTGCCTGGCCGTGGCAGCCGGCATGAAAGTCTACCCGGCGTTTGTCCTGTTCGGCTTGCTCCCCCTTCGCCGCTACCGAGCACTGGCGTGCAGCATCTTGGTCGGCTCGCTGATTCTGTCGTTTCATTTCCAGGATCTTCCGCAGTTCTGGGCCAACGTGCAGGACCTCATTGCCCGGCAGTCGCCTCTGGCACTGGGTGGCATCGCTCCGGTGGTCCATACGCTGAGCAGTTGCTGGCCACTCCTCTGGAGGGATACTCCGTGGGCCATCTTGAGCCGGATTCCGGGAACCTTGGCGGCCTTGGGCCTGCTTGCGCCCCTTGTGCTCTTGATCAGTTATCGAATCTTCCATTGTCCATCGCCGCGGTCGCTGTTGCTTCCGTATCTGCTTTGGTTGGCGGCGGCGGCGACGTTTCTTCCGCCAATCTCCATCGACTATAACCTGGTCTTCTTGCCGTTGGCGTGCATCGCCGTGTGGGATCGACGCGACCCCGTCGCGGTGCATCTTTGCATGGCCTTCACGCTTTTATGGGCCCAGCCAATAGGGGTACCCATCGGGCCGGTCTTGCTGTTGGGCTTCAAGTATCTCACGCTCGCCGCGGTAGCAGTGAGCCTGGCCAACCGAGCCCAGGAACAAGCCGCTCTCGGCAGCAAGGATGGAGCACGGGCCGTGGACGCCGACGAGCCTGTACCGGTTGCGGCATGAGACGCGTAGCCGCTTCACCAGGAAACGGAAAGGATATTCGAACACATGAAATTGATGGTGATCGTTCCGACCTACAACGAGGCGGCGAACATCGGCAAGATCCTGACGCGCATCTTGGCCGTGGACCCCGAGTATCAGGTTCTCGTCGTGGACGATCACTCTCCGGATGGCACGGCGGCCATCGTTGCCGAGCACGCGGCTACCGATGCCCGTGTCCACCTGCTGCAGCGCTGCCATGACCGCGGCTTTGGGATGGCGGTTCGCGATGGCTTCAGAGAAGCCCTGCGCCGGGGGGCTCAGCTGATCGGTCAAATGGATGCAGACGGTTCCCATGATCCAACTTCATTCCGGGCCATGAGCGATCCGATCCTGCGCGGTGAGGCGGATGTGGTGATCGGCTCGCGCTACATTTCGGGCGGGGTGATTCAAGGTTGGGGGCCGCTTCGCTATGCCAACAGCCACGTCGCCAATCGGCTGGCCCGCTGGATCACCGGCATAGCCCTGTCCGACGCCACGAATGGATTCCGGTTATTTCGCCGAGATGTGCTGCAAGCGATCGATTTGAAGGCGTTGCGCTCCCACGGATATTCCGTGATCCTGGAAACCAATTATCGGGCCCAGTGTGCCGGCTTTCGCCTGCGGGAGGTGCCGATCACGTTTCATCCGCGTACCGCTGGGACGTCCAAGATGGGACTGCGGGAGATCACGCGTTTC
>DATGIQ010000447.1:0-7355 GCA_035295665.1 Gemmataceae bacterium
ACAAGCAGCGTAAAGACGATGTCGCGGCGGAGTACCGAGCCCGCTTCGAGGGCAGCGAAGGCATTCTGTTCATCGGCAAGGCCCAGGAGAAGACCGCCGTCTTCCGCACCGAGCGTCGGACCAACCCCACCACGGGGCAGAAGTACGCTTGGCTGATCCGGTCGACCGCGATGGTCAACCACTTTTACTGCTACGCCATCGACGACGATTTCGGCCCGTTCTTCCTGAAGTTCTGCACCTACTTCCCTTACAACGCCAAGCTGTGCCTCAACGGCCATGAATACGTCAAACGGCAACTGGCCAAGGAGGGCATTGCCTTCGAGGCCCTGGACAACGGTGTGCGGAGCTGCGCCGATCCCCAACGCTTGCAGGAACTCTGCGACGGTCTGACCGCTGCCAAGATCGACCGGCTCCTGCGGAAGTGGCTGGCCCGCCTGCCGCATCCCTTCACGCCGGCGGATCGTCGCGCTGGCTACCGCTACGACGTGTCCATCCTGCAAGCAGAGTTTTCCCTCACCCAGGTCCTGGATCGACCGCAAAGCGGACGCATCTTTTTCGAAGAAGTCATCCGCGAGAACCTGGACCTGGGCCGTGCCGATCACGTGCAACTGATCTGCGCGCGCCGCGTCACCCAGCGTACCCCCGGCCGCTTCCGCACGCGGGTGCTGACCGACGGGGTCGTGCCCACGCTGCACGTCGACTACAAGCACAGTCGCATCAAGCAATACCACAAGGAAGGGCGTGCCTTGCGCACCGAGACCACCATCAACGACACGCGTGACTTCGGCATCGGCAAACGGCTCTCGAACCTCGCCGCCCTGCGGCAGGTCGGCTTTCAAGCCAACCGACGTCTCTTGCACGTCCAAACCATCAGCCAGGATTGCGCCGTGGGCGAAGACGCGTTTCGTCAGGTCAATGAACCGGTGGTGGTCGACGGTCAGCGGGCCAGCGCCCTGCGTTTCGCCGACGCTGCCGTGCAGACCTTGTTCAGCGCCTTGCTGGTGTTTCGTCTGCTGCCGCGGGGTTTTTCCAACCGCGACCTTCGCGACCACTGGGCGCCGCTGGTCGGCCGAACAGCCCAGAGCATGAACCAGGGGCAGATGAGCTACCACTTGCGGCGCTTGCGGCTGCACGGCCTGATCGAACGGATTCCCCGCACCCATCGTTACCGCGTGACCGACAGCGGTTGGCGGACCGCGCTGTTCTGTACGCGCACCTATAATCGCATTCTTCGCCCCGGCTTGGCGGTCGTCACGCCGCAAGAAACTTGCACCGACGTGCCCTTGCGCCGTTGCTTCGACCGCCTCGATGCTGCCATCAACGACTGGATCGATACTCAGAAAGTACCCACATGAAACTTGACTCATGCGCTATGACTTTCGTGGATCAAGAAGCCTAGGGAGAAAACTAGGGAGAAAACTAGGAAGAAAATTCTGCGATTGGTACGCGAGGAACCCCAAGTATCGACCGACGAACTCGCCCGCAGGCTAGGGATCACGCGCAAAGGCGTGGAGTGGCACATCAACCGCCTGAAGAAAGACGGTCTGCTCAAGCGTGTAACTCCGGAAGCTCCTTGAGGGCTTCCTTATTCAGGACCAGCTTCCTCATTCGAGCCGTTTCAGCCGATCCGTAAGCAGCCGCACGGCTTCGTCATGGCCGACCCATTGCCCCTTGGCTTCGGCCGCCTCAGCCCGCGCCACCCAGTAGACGTCTTCGAGCCGTTGCAGGTGGTCGTATTCATGCGGCGAGAGGAAGACGCCGACCGGCTTGCTGCCACGTAGCACCTCGATCGGTTCGTTCCGAGCTAGGTCATATTTGTGCGAAAAGCACGATCCACACTTTAATGCAAAAGAACCGTTGCGTCCTATGGCGTCTTTCCCGCCACCGAGACGCTATCCTTGACACCCTTCCACTCCAGGCGGGCGCACAGGTCGAGGTAGCGCTGCCGCTCCTGCTGCCGTGCCGGCGACAATGTGCTCACGTCTTCCCCGAGCTGTGCCGCCCAGTGTCGCAGTTCCCCTAACACTTTTGCTTGCCAATCAACGTCTCCCGACCCCAACGCCAGCCTCTCCTTGAAGCACGCCTCCGCCTCGTCCAGCCGCCCAAGCTCACACAGCCTGCGACCGAGGTGGCGATAGCATGCGTCCAGCTCCCATCGGGAACCCGGAGCTTCGGGCGCGAGAGCAAACGCCTGTCGCTGCGCAGCCAGCGCGCTGCGGAACGCCCCCAGGGCCTCGTCCGGCTGCTTCAAATCCCAGCGGGTTTTGGCGATCTGGATCCAGGAGCTGCTTAAGGCCTCCAGGAGATGACCTTCCCTGGGTGCTTCTTGGACCAGCCCCTGCAATACGCGGTTTGTCCCTTCGCACAGGTCAAGGGCTTCCTCGCTTGCCCCAGCTCTACGCAGGAAAGCACTGACATTCAAGCCAATATAGGTCAGCTGGCAGCACGTATTGGGCTCGTGCGGCGTCCGCAGGACTAGCTTCTTGAGGATCCCGGCGGCTTCACGAACGGTGGCCACCACCCTGGGTGACTGTTCAGTCCACCCATGCTTTTCCGCGTCGGAGAGCAGATACGCCACCCGCGCGAGATCGACCAACAGGTCGCATTCCAATCCTGTTCCTGGCCTGTTTACCTGCTGGCGAATCTTTTCCAGACGCCGAGCCACCTCCACCGACGAACCGTTGCCCGCCACTACGTAGCCTATTCCCAGATGGTCTCTTTCATGGTGCGCCGGTTCCCTGAGCAGCCCTTGCCAGATGCGCAAGGCCGATGCCATCGACTCTTGTGCCCGATCGGATTGCCGCCGTTCACAGACCTGCGACAAGAGACCATAAGTGATCGCCATCCAAACGCGGTCATCTGGCTTGCAGTGCCCCTCAGTCTGCAAGCACTCCCACTCCTTCGCCGATCGTTCCAGGAAAGACTGGCCCTCCAACCCTCGATTCTGGGAAACGCGCGTAGCGCCCAGTTGTGTCAACATGATGGCGCGAAGGATACGAAGTTCGATGTCCTTCTCCCGCCCTTCGATTAAGCGAGAAAGCCAACTCTCTGTTTCCATCAACACCTGTTCACGGAGCGGCTCCGTCCCCGCAGTCAGGAGCTGCTGCGGACTGGTATGCTCGATGATACTCCGCAACGCTTTGCAAAGCGCCACGTACTGCTCTTCAGCCTCTTGCCGCGCTGCCTCCTCCTTGTGAAGACTGGCCAGGGCCGCTGCTTCGCTGATTTCGGCACGAGCCGCCTGGGCTTCGGCCCGCCGCCACGACACGAAGCTGACGGAAAAGCCGGCGGCCATGACCAGCACGAGCCCGGCGAGGAGCCCCGCCACCAGCGGCTTGCGGCGGCACCAGCGCCAGCCGTGTTCGAGGGAGCCCACGGGGCGGGCGGCAACCGGCCTTCCGTCCAGGAATCGCCGAAGATCTGCCGCCAGGGCGGACGCTGTCGGATAGCGCCGCCGCGGATCCTTTTGCAGGCACTTCAGGCAGATGGTTTCCAGGTCGCGTGCGATCCGGGGCTGAACATGCCGAGGTAGTATCGGTTCCAGGCTGCGGACCTGTTCCAGCGTTTCCAGCGAAGAATCGGCGTGAAACGGCGGACGGCCGGTGAGCATCTGGTAAAGGATAGCGCCCAAAGCGTAGACATCCGTCCGCGCATCGACGCTCTTGCCATCCGCCTGCTCGGGCGCCATGTAGCTTGGCGTGCCAATCATCGCCCTGGACTGGGTGCTGGATGGAGCGCCCAGCCGCCTGGCCAGCCCGAAATCGGATATTTTCAGCAGGGGTGCGTCCAGCGCTGCGCCAGGCACTCCGGAGAGCAGGATGTTAGCGGGCTTCAAGTCGCGGTGGATGATGTTATGACTATGGATGAATTCGACGGCGCAGGCGAGCGTTTCCATCAGCTGCGCGGCTGTTCTCTCAGCCAGGGGCATCTCTTGCAGCCGCTCTGCCAGATTGCCGCCCTCGGCATATTCGAGAATGAGGAATGGCATGCCGCCAGTTTCACCGACCTGCAGGATCTGGACGATGTTCGGGTGATGCAATTGCGCGGCGGCCTCCGCTTCGCGACGGAAGCGTGCCCGATCGTGGGGTTCGGCGTAGTTCCCGGCCAGGAGTAGCTTCACGGCCACGATCCGCCCGAGCTGGTGTTGCCGCGCCTTGAAGACAACGCCCATGCCCCCCTGGCCAAGCCTTTCCAGCAATTCAAGATCCGGCAGAGTCGGAAGGGCATCGTTACCCGGCAGGTCATCCGCCGAATCGAGCGTGCCCGAACGCATCGCTTCGAGCAATTCTTGACACCGCTCACATGCTTCGATGTGAGCTTCAATCTCGCCAAAGTCCGGTGAGGTGATGCTGCCGCAAACGACCTTTAACACGCGATCACGTGGCGGGCAATCGCTCATGCGCGACCTCCAGGCGGCCGGCTTCGCCCCGGCGATACTCCGCAAGCCGCTTCTCGCCTTCCCGCCGCAACCGGCGGCCGGTCCGCTGCGCGGCCATATAAGTAGCCGCGAAACTCTTGCCAAGTCGTTCTGCAGCTTCCTTGGTGCTCACGCCTGCGATCTCCGTCAGCCAGAACGCTTGCCAGGACTCGGCACTGATCTGCGCGCGAACCGCTCTCTCGACTCCCGCTGCCATTTCCTTGAGCAGCCGCTCCTTACTCTTACTCTCGCTTTCGCTCTTCCCCCTCGGAGCGGCGATTTGCTGCAGCCTTTGTTGGCCGCCGTTGCCCCGTGCGCGGGGCGCTCGCGCATTCTGACGCTGGTAGTCAATCGCTTGTCGCCGAACGAGCTGCCGCAACCAACCCCGAAAGGTACGGGCGGGATCATACACGAAGTCGCGCAGGCGCACTGTAAGTTTGCACAGCACACGCTGTCCAACCTCCTCCGCTGCCTCCGGTTCGAGGCCCGACCGCCGGCACGTCGCCTGGATGAGCGCATCATAACGCTTCACAAACGTAATCCACGCCTGGTGATCTCGCCAATCCCGCAATCGGCAGAGGAGCGACCGGCTGGTTTTCAAGGGGTCGTTGCCTGGCATGGACCATTGCCTCCGTCCAAAGCCCGCACGTTCGTTTTCTGGCCGTCCGATCAATCCGGCCCGTGCGTGTTAAGGTCGGGCGTATTTACTTATAGGAAAGCGAAGTCGTGCGCTCTCTACACTCTGCCCAGGGCGGAAAGCACCGGCCCAGAATGTACCGCGCGCATGGTCTCCGCAAGAAAATAACCAGCCGAAGCAGAAGCCGGTGCACTTGCTTCAACTAACCCCGCAGGAGCCCGTTCACAAGGAACGCGTAACAGGAGCCGACCGATGTCCCGCACACCTCTGATCTCCCTGTTGGCCGTGTGCTTCATTGCGCCGGCCGCCAGCCACGCATGGGCCCAGGAGAAGATTGACAAACAAATTGCCGCTCTGGAGGCTGCCAAGGCCCAGTTCCTCAAGGACAAGCAGGCGGAGAAACAGAAGGTGCTGAAGAAGTTTGACGCCTGGATCCAGAAGGTCGCCACGAGCCGTGCGATGAAGGCGGCGGACCGCCTCTCCTTGACCGATGACCTGCGCGAGGAGCGAAAGGTGTTTGCTGAGAAAGAGGACGTGGCGGAAAGTAGCAGTAACGATGTGCTAAGCGTCATGTTGGAGTATGGGAAGGCGGTCGCAAAGAAGTATAAGCCCGTGTCGAGCATGTTCGATCAGATGATGACCGCGTGCATCAATGCTGGAAAAACCGAGGAGGCGAAGAAGATCAAGGCCGATATGGAGCTGTTCGAAATCGAGAACCTGCCGGGGCGCAAACATGTTGCCGCCGGTGTGATCTGGATTGGCTCGCAGCACGAGGGAAACGGTGCGATCCAGTTTCTCTTTCGGGTCACGGAGCTCCACGGCAGTCTATTCAAGGCCCGGATGGAGAGAAACATTTCCGTGGGCGGGCACCCGATTTTCAATCTTGACTGCCAGCTCGATGGCATTCTGATCAAAGTCACGAACATCACTCCGATGCAGGGTAGTATCCCGCTCAAGGAGTGTAGGGGAATCCTCCTCGGGCAAACTCTCCTCCTGCAGCTCACCACGCTGCAGGAAACTACGGTCCCCCGCAGCAAGCAACGCATCACAACCAGGAACATCAGCTTCGCCGTGCTGCGAATGCAAAAGAAGTGAATCAACCGGGTTTCCCGGAGACGCGGGCCCGCCGCTGTGTTGTAGCGTGTACCCTGAGCGGCGGTGGTCCCGATTGGACACGCAGCTCTTCAATCTGGTCAGTACCGTACTCTGGCAATATGAACAACGCTAGCGCCGCCACGGCCATCTCAGCCATTCACCGATCGATTGAGGCTCGCATAGCCGGCGAAACGGCAACACTTATCTCAAGAGGACTCGTGCCATGGATCTCACCTCTCTGTCCAAATTGGCAAATCTGGCGTTCCGAACACGCAGGTGGCAGCGCCACCGTCTAAATCGTACCAAGGCGATTGGCTATCGGTTGCAATTGGAAACGCTTGAAGATCGGACAGTCTTGGACACGGTGAACTGGACCAATCCTGCGGGCGGCAATTGGAATGTGCCTGGCAACTGGAATGTAGGCCATGTGCCGGCTGCGAGCGATGATGTCATCATCGATATTCCTCTCACCGGGCCTGTAGTGATCAATGTCCCCGTAACGGTGGCCAGTGCGGCGACTATGACGGTTGGATCGAATGTTAGAGTTCAGATAGCCGCCGGCCAGACCTTGAGCGTGGCGGGGGCGGCGAATCTGGCCAGCGGCAGTATCGTGACGCTGAGCAGCGGCTTCGGCAGCACGCAGCGGCTGGTGGTCGACGGCACGCTGACGGCCATAGGCAGCACGCTGACCTTGGACGCCAGCGGCTACCAAGCCAACACGCAGCTCATCGTCAACGGCACCCTGACCGCCAGCGGCTCAACCTTCAGTCAGACCGGGGGTTCCTTCGCCGCCGTGACCATCAGCCATGCCGGCGACCTGTCCGCCAACCGCTTCGACCTGCCGCTGTACGTGCCGGCCGCGCTGGTGCCGCAGCTGGCCGGGGGCACGACGGCCAATCGCCGCTTCCAGGACATCAACATCCTCTCCAGCACGATCAGCAGCGGCTCGCTGGACCTCAATGCCATCGGCAGTGAATCGACCGCCAACCTGCGCTACGTCTTTCCGGGCGGCTTCACCATCGCCGCCGGGGCCGCCCTCAACGTCGCCGCGGGGGTCAAAGTTCTGCTCCAACCCGGCCAGACCTTGAGCGTGGCGGGGGCGGCGAATCTGGCCAGCGGCAGTATCGTGACGCTGAGCAGCGGCTTCGGCAGCACGCAGCGGCTGGTGGTCGACGGCACGCTGACGGCCATAGGCAGCACGCTGAC
>DATGIQ010000448.1:0-8493 GCA_035295665.1 Gemmataceae bacterium
GAGCTCAGTTCTGAAATGCAGCAGCTCGCACCCAGCGGCTTAATTGGCCTGGAGAGTGAATGGTCCCGGCTGGAGAGCCAGCAGCAAATCATCTTGGAGCATTGGCCGATCCTGGTTGATTGGCAACCTACGGAGGACGAAATCGCCCGCCGTGAACGCGACCTGCGCGCACAAGCCGCTGCCTTACAAAAGACACGTCGGGACCTGGAGGCGGCCGAAAAACAGGCGAGTCAGGCCTCGCGCCGGGCGCAGGAGAGCGACCGGAAGCAGAGCGAACGAGTGGTCGCTGCACGAACCGCCGCCAAGGGCGCCCGAGCAGAATTGCAGCGGCTGGGCGATGAATTCTCGCTCCAGGCAAGACGACGCCAGGCGGAGGAGGCAATGGAAAATGCCCGGCAGCGTCTCCAGGAGGCCAAATTGAATGAAGCCGAGGAGACGGTCGAGCAGCGCTGCCAGGATGCGCACAACGCCTTGCGACTCCGGGAAGCACGCTTGCAGCAACTCAAAGATGAGATGAACCGCCACCGGGGCCGGCTCGAAGGGAGCGAGGGTCTGCATACCCGGCTGGCGGATGCGGAAGCGGCCCTCCAAGAAGCAGAAGAGATGCTCGCCCGGGAACGCCTGGAGGCCGACGCCCATCAGCACCTCCGCGAGCTATTCGAAGCACGCCGGGATAGTCAGGTCCAAGAGGTGATGGGACCGATCAGTGGCCGGGTCCTCCGCTGGACACAGTCGCTCGGCTTGAACGAATACGGCGAAGTTCGCTTCGGTGATCGTTTTCTACCCGAGGGGCTTGTCCTGCGTCATGGCGACCGGGAAAAAGTCCATACCTTCACGGAGGAATCGTACGGAACGGGGGAGCAGTTAGGCCTGCTCGTTCGTCTGGCGATGGGCGGTGTCTTAGCAAAGGAGGAGCCTGCGGTCACGATTTTGGATGATCCTCTAGCCCACGCCGACCCGGTCAAGCATCGCCGCATCCTGGATATCATGCGCATGGCGGCAGAAGGCAATCCCGGCTGGACCCCGCCGGCCGGGCGATTGCAGATCCTCATTTTCACGTGCCATCCGGATCGCTTCGATTATTTAACGGGGGTTCGGCAGATTGATTTGGCGAAGCGGATTGTTCGGGAGACGTGAAGGAGTGCACGTTTTGTAGAAGGTAATAACTGCTCGGTCAGTTTCTTATCCATGGTCCGGTTGGTTGTATCCGTTTCGCAGCGGTACGCAGAACCGCGCGGAGCGCATCATCACGTGGTTCTGCGTACCGCCGCTAAACAAGAACCCCAAAAGTACGTCTTCTTCGGATCATTTCGGGCACGCTCTACAATGGCGCCGGCAAATCCCGCCGGGTAAATGTCCACAGTGCCATGCCATAGCCGATCACTCCGACCGTGACCAAAACGCCCAGTACATTGAGCGTCCACAGCGGATGTCCATGATTCCACACGTTGCCCAGATCCACCGACCAGCGCTGGGCCAGGATGATCTGCTGCGGTTGGTAGTAGTAAAAAATCGTAAACGGCCGCAGGACACCGACCGCGTCCCAAAACTGCCCGACCACGTTGATGAGAAACTGGAGCAACGTGAGGAAAATGGCCGCGGACAGCACTTTCCAGCGGAAGCGGCCCGCTGCGGACAGCCACAGCGTGTACCCACTCACCGCAAATACCAAGGCGGCCACGTTCCAGAGTCCCGGGCCAAAGATCACCGGATCCAAACGAAGCGCCTCCGGATCGAGTTGCACGGGAAAGGGAAACCGCTTTAAATCCTCGCTGCTCAGCTCGATCGGCCCGACCAGCCAGACGCCGAGCATCGTCCCCGCCCACATGCTCAAGCAAAGCAAAGGGATTGTCAGCAGATCGATGCCGAGGTGAGCCAGGATGAGACGGCTGCGGCGAACAGGTTGAGCCAAGAGCAGTTCCATGGTGCCACGGTCGATTTCACCCGCGATGGCTCCCGAAGCGCGGCCCATGGCCCAGATGCAAAGGATCGTGATCACCAGCGGATGGACGTAGCCGACGGACAGCATGTCCCGGGCTTTCTCGAGATTGATGTTTTCACCGCCCATCAGGGTCCGCATGATCTTTCCAGGTCCCTCGAACAGCGTGTTCTCCAACTGGGACTTGGAAATCGGCCAAGCGCTGGCCAGCCCCATGAGCAAGGGTAACAATTGCCCCGCAATCCGCTGGGTAATCTTCACCCACAGGCATTCGAAGCCTGCCAGGAGAAGGAGCACTCCCAACAGGGGCCAGCGCACATCGCGGAGCAGCTTGGCAACGAGCGATCCCATCAATCAGGGTCTCCATGATAGCGGCGGTAGATGGCGGACAAGCCAAGCGGCTCCAGGCGTAGGTCCACGAGCGCCTGCCGTCCCAGCCACTCGACCAAGGGCGGCAGGGGGCCGCTGTATTCAAGGACCAGTTCTGTCGGCTCCTGTCGGCGAAGTTCGAGCCCCGGCAGGTCGGGTAACGGATCGGGCAGCCGATCGGAAAACCGAGCCCGGATGATCCGGGCTTTGCGCAATTCCTTCATGTCCTGCACATGCACCAGCACCCCGCGCCGCAGGATCCCCACGCGATCGCAAACTTGTTCGACTTCCGCCAGCACATGGGACGAGAACAACACGCCTTGCCCCTGGCGACTGGCCTGGTGAAGCTGTGCCAGAAGCTCATCGCGCATCTTCGGATCGAGCGCATTGGTCGGTTCGTCGAGGATCAGCAAAGGGGCCCGCGGTGCCAGGACCTGGAGCAGGGCGACTTTTCGCTTCATCCCAGACGAAAAGTCGGCAATGGGCCGATCCAGATCGAGATCGAGCCGCCGGGCCAGGTCGTCGATCGGTCCATTTTTCTGCTGTCCACGCAATCGACTGAGGAACCGGACGAGTTGCCGGCCAGTCATGTTCTCGTATAGCCGCAATTCGCCCGGCAAGTAGGCAACCTGCCGACGAGCCGCCACACCATCGTGCCAACAATCGTGGCCGACGATCCAGGCATGACCAGCGGTCGGCCGGAGGAAGCCCAGCAGCAAGCGCAGGGCCGTCGTCTTTCCCGAGCCATTGGGGCCTAGCAAGCCGAACACCCCACCGGCCGCCACCTGCAAATGCAGATCATCGAGCGCGCGAAACCGACCGTAGTCCTTCGTCAGATGCTCGGTGCGTAACAACATGCAGTGCCTTCTCAGCCGATGGGAGCAGTGCGTCCAACTACTTCTTTTCGCCGATGCACCAGAGATGCTTGTACGTGCGGAGGAACAACTCGCCGTTCGAGATCGCGATCGAGGCCGACACGGGCTCCTCCAGTGCATTTTTGGCAAGCAATTCGTATTTCGGTCCCGCGGACAGCACAAACGTTTCGCCCGCTTTGCTGGTCACGTAAAGACGATCGGCACCGCTGACGAACGATCCCCAGAAGACACCGCTCAACCGTGGCTTATCGAAAAGATCCCTTCCGGTGACCGCATCCAGGCATTGGACCACGCCGTTTTCATTAATCACGTAAACCTTTTCGCCAACGACAATGGGCGAGCCAATGCGTTGCGGATGTTTTTGCGGCTGCTGCCACAATCGATGGGTCGCGGTGACATCTCCCTTGCCGCCGGCACGAACCGCCAAGGCCGCCCCGCCGAAGCCGGATAGGGCCACGATGATGCCATCGGCCGTGCAAACCGGCGTGGTGTAGAAGAGCGGCCCCAGGCCCGAACAGGACCATAATTCTTTACCGCTTTTCGGATCGAGCCCTTTCACCTTCCCCGGCACACACAAAATCAATTCATCGTGGTCAGCCAACTTCACAATCACCGGCGTCGTCCAGGAACCGGCCCAATTCTTGTTATCGGTCCCGACATTGCCACCGGGCTCCTGGTGCTCCCAAACCGTCTGGCCGGTTGCCTTGTTCACGGCCAGGAGAAATTGCCGCACGCCTGGACCACACCACAGAATGGCCAAATCGCCATAGAGAATCGGAGACGACGCATTGCCCCAGATATGTTCCAGCTTGCCCAGATCATGCCGCCACTGCTCATTGCCCGCGAAATCGTAGCAAACCAAACCGGCGGAGCCGAAGCTGGCGATGACGCGCTGGCCGTCGGTGACGGGGGTGGCCGAGCAAAATGGGTTGGTCGGGTGGGTCGATTCCTTCTCCTTGTACACGATCTCCTTTTGCCAGAGCAGCTTGCCGTCGGTACGGTCAAAGCACAATAGGCCCCGGCGGTAGGCGGATGCGGGTCCGCCGGCTCCGGGTGGCGGCCAATCCCTCTTGTCTCGTGCCTGTGTCAGGAACACACGCTGGCCCCAGACGATTGGCGAGGAATTGCCCTCGTCCGGAAGCGGCACCTTCCAACGGACATTCTCGGTTGTGGACCAGCGCAAGGGGAGATGCTGTTCCGGCGAATGCCCATTGCCGTCCGGTCCTCGCCAGCCCGGCCAGTTGCCCCCCGTGGCCGGCACGGCCAGCAAAAAGATAGCAACCCATGCACGGATAATGCGAACCATGTGCGAAGCTCCTTGGGTTCCTGTTCGGTCGCATGGAGCCGACCTGCTGCAAGCTTTGGCCTGGGTCCGAACGTGGAACGGTAGCTTATAATGATAAAAGGATCCGTTGCTGCCGCCAAGCAGCGTCGTCGAGAGGATGCTGGATGCGAATCCATGAAAGAACTCGGATTTCACCATGATAACCCGCGGAGCATGGCGTCGCCGAGCGAGAAGCAGCAGAATGCTTTACTCCAGGCAGACGCCAGTACCTTCGCAGAGATCAAATGATTGCCCGAATTGCTGCCGGGCGATACTTGGAGTTGATTGATCTCGATTTGCCTGAACAGCGTTTCGTCTTTTATGCAATGGCCGCGCGGCCTCATGCATATTGGTCTTTTGAAGCGGAGGGGAAAACGGCGATGAGAAATCACCGAGTTCGCATCCCGAAAACGACGAAAATCCCGCCTCCGCCGGGACCGGAGGCTGGGTTCGATGAAATCGTCACTCGCCGTGCCAAGGGCAGCGAAGGAAGGGAGGTAACTCATGGCCACCGCGACCGACCGCTCGGCTGTGGAACGCTGGGAGCGCGAGAACGCCGCGGTCCCTCTGCGTGACCAGCCGCCCACGACCGTCAGTGGCGTGCCTGTGAACGCCCTGTACTCCCCAGAAAGCCTCAACAGCTTCGATCCGGAGACCGACCTCGGGTATCCCGGCCAGTATCCGTTCGCGCGCGGGATCCACGCCAGTATGTACCGCAGCCGGCTCTGGACCATGCGTCAGTTTGCCGGCTTCGGGACGCCGCGGCAAACCAATGAGCGTTTCCGCTTCCTGCTCGAAAAGGGACAAACCGGCCTCAGCACGGCCTTCGACCTGCCAACGCTCATGGGCTTGGACAGCGACGATCCGCGCTCCCTGGGCGAGGTTGGTCGCCTCGGGGTCGCCGTCGATACGCTGGAAGATATGCACCAGCTTTATGAGGGCATCGACCTGGGCCAGGTGTCCGTGTCCATGACTATCAACGCACCGGCCATCATCATCTTGGCCTTTTACCTGGCGAATGCACGCAACCAGGAGGTCGATTGGAGTCAACTGCGCGGAACGATTCAGAACGATATCCTCAAAGAATTCCATGCCCAGAACGAGTTCGTCTTTCCTCCCGAACCGTCGGTCCGACTCGTGGCCGATGTGATCGAGTTCTGCACCGAGCACGTGCCGTTGTGGAATACGGTCAGCATCAGCGGCTACCATATTCGGGAAGCGGGTTCGACGGCCGTCCAGGAGCTGGCATTTACCTTGGCCGACGGGTTTCACTACATCGACACCTGTCTGGCCCGCGGACTCGATATCGACGCTTTTGCTCCGCGCCTGAGCTTTTTCTTCAACGCTCACAATGACATCTTCGAGGAAATCGCCAAGTATCGGGCGGCACGCATCCTCTGGGCCGAGGTTCTCCGCGACAAGTACCATGCCCAGCACGAGGCCTCCTGGAAGCTTCGTTTTCATGCTCAGACGGCCGGCTGCTCGTTGCAGGACCGACAGCCGGAAGTGAATCTGATCCGCGTGGCTTACCAGGCCCTGGCCGCGGTCCTGGGCGGCTGCCAATCGCTGCACACCAACAGCATGGATGAGACCCTGGCCCTCCCGTCGGAACACGCGGTGACTCTGGCGCTGCGAACGCAGCAAGTCCTGGCGTATGAGACCGGCGTAACCAATACCGTAGACCCCGTCGGGGGAAGTTACTTCATCGAGGCGATGACCCGCCAGATGCAGCAGCAGGGCCGCCAGTATTTTGACCGCATCGAGCAGCAGGGCGGCATGATCGATGCGATTGAGCGGGGCTTCTTCCGCCGTGAGATCGCGGACGCCGCCTTCGCATATCAACGGGAGGTGGATGCGCGGCGAAAGCTTATTGTGGGCATCAATGCCTTCCAGGAATCCGAGGAAAGTCCGATCGAAACCTTGGTGATCGATGAGACGGTGGAAAAGAACCAGGTTGCCGCCCTGGGACGCATCAAGGCGCAACGCGATGCATTAGCCGTTGGGCAGGCGTTGGCCAAGGTCCGCCGGGTGGCCGGCACGAGTGAAAACCTGATGCCGGCGCTTCTGGAGGCGGCCCAGGCGCGGTGCACGGTCGGTGAACTCATGAACGCTCTGGCGGACGTGTTCGGCCGTTATGATGGTGCGGCCAAGTGGTAAGCTCTTCCGCGGCAGGCCGCGCATTTTCGAGGAACCAATCCGCATGCCAACTTCCGCAGCTCCCATCCGGGTCGTGCTGGCCAAGGTGGGCCTCGATGGCCATGATCGCGGCATCAAAGTTGTGGCCCGGGCCTTGCGTGATGCCGGCATGCACGTGATCTATGCGGGGCTATGGCAAACGCCGGAAGCCGTTGTCCGTACCGTGGCCGACGAAGACGCCGACTGGCTAGGTCTGAGTCTCCTCAGCGGTGCCCACCTCACTCTCGTCCCGCGGGTTCTCCACCTGCTCCACGAGGCCGGCCTGGACGATGTGGGCGTCCTGGTCGGCGGAATCGTCCCGGAAGGGGATGTGGCCAAGCTTCAGGAAATGGGCGTAGCGCGCGTCTTCGGGCCGGGCACACCGTTGCCGGAGATTGTCGATTTCCTGCGCGGGCACCGGAGAGCGAGCCATGCCTGACTCGTTGCTGGAGCGCTTTCGCCAGCGCGATCGGCGGGCGCTGGCACGCCTGCTCAGCCTGGCTGCACGCGGGGAAATCTTGGGAGAGAATCTGGCGGAGATCCCCGAGCCGGCCAAACCGAGCCGGGTCGTGGCTATCACCGGCAGCGGCGGCGTCGGCAAGAGTACGCTCATCGGAAAACTGCTGGACTTTCTGCGGCATCACGGACTGACGGTAGCCGTGCTTGCCTGCGACCCGCAAAGCCCTCTGACCGGCGGCGCGTTGCTCGGCGACCGGTTCCGTATGCCCGTCCCCCCCGAGGATGACGGAGTTTTTATCCGCAGCCTGGCGGCCACTCCCGGACGAGGCGCCGTGGCCGATCACCTCCGCCTCCTGATCCGCATCCTGGAAGCATACGGCTTTGACGTTATCCTGCTCGAAACGGCCGGCGCTGGCCAAGGCGATACGGCCGTGCAGGCGCTGGTCGATTGCACGGTCCTCCTCCTGCAACCCGAAAGCGGGGACGATCTGCAATGGCAGAAGGCGGGGTTGCTCGAAGTGGCGGACGTGATCGCGATTCACAAAGCCGATTTACCGCAAGCCGAGCAGGTCGAAGCGCAGGTGCGGGGGATGCTTTCTCTATCCGGCGGCCGGCCGACCCCGGTTCTCCGCGTCAGTGCCAAGACCGGAGAGGGAGTGGAAGCACTCTGGACCGCAATCGCAAGTCAACCGCTGCGCCGAGCGAAAAGGGAGGCCGCTCTGTCGACAAAGGACCAGACGGTGATGGTTGTGCCGACAGACCTCGTGCCGGAAATCCAAGCGCTCATCGCCCGACGAAGCGGTGCCTGAAGCCGGACCGCATGCCCTCGCGGCCTAACTGTCACTTTCCGAATCTGCGGGCGCCTAAACCTCCAGCTCCGTTACGAGGTGCCAATCCAGGATGGTGAACGACTCATCGGAGCCATAGACGATCATCGTGCGCCCACCAGGGGATTGAGACACGAAGTCTCTATGGAGAACCGTGAACCTCCGGCCGTCGGCTAAGTGGATGGTGAATGGTCGGAAGCGGTGTGCATCGCATATCGCTCGCAATTGTTCGGCCGTCATCGCCCAAATCCTCACTTGCTTGTGCGGCGCGGCCAAGACCATTTTACCGGGTCTCCTACGATTTTGGCGAGAAAGCACCGACCCGCATTGACCCGTGCCAACCGCTCTGGCATCATTCTGCGGCGGACAAATGAGAAACGTATGCCGGGTTGGATTGGATTCCTCAGGATCGTGCATGATGTTCACAAGCCGGACGCGCCAGCGGCGGACCTTGGCTGGCACGTCCGGCTTGTGCACATGCAGTACGCACAGTGCTTTTGATCCCCAGGCAAGGAGGCGATGATC
>DATGIQ010000449.1:0-27842 GCA_035295665.1 Gemmataceae bacterium
GGAAGTCCGGACCGTCTATCGGTTGTTGGGTGCAAGCGATCGGATCGGCTTCTACAACCACAAGGGAGGTCATGCTTTTCCGGGGGCGGCTCGCCAGCTGGCTTACCAATGGCTCGATCACTGGCTCGGGCCGCCGACAACGAAGTGAGTCTGCCACGGATAGGATGGGTTGCTCGTTCGCGTATGCCCAATTACGATCGTTGCATGGTCCGGGCTATGCCACGAAGATGGACCGCAAGTTGCAGGCGGAGTCTCTGCTTGAAGGCTGGCGGACTTAGCTCGTGCGGCAGCCAAAATAACCCCAACTACGGGCCCTCAAGGACTTCGGCAAGCTCAACCCAGCGTTCCGAAGCTCTGCCGAACTGCTCAAAAGGATTGCACGATTCCACACGGGGATCGATGCCCCCGAATAGGATTGCCATTTTAAGAGCACGGTCCTGCGCACGTACAGCATACATGAAGGGCGCACGCAAACGGTCGGATGTTTCATCCCGCGGAGCCCCCAAGAGCACGGCAGCGCGATTCGATACACCGTGCGCCTTGGGCCGGAGTCGGTGGCATTTGATCTGAAAACCACTAACGCGGGTCTTCCACTTCCTGCCTTCCGAAGATCAGGAAGGCGGCTCCCGTTTGGTTCTCGCCAGACCTTCCAATCCGTGCGGCATTGGATGCTATTCCTACTCAACCTTGGCCAGCGCGGTAAGCGGCACCGCATCTGCCGGCCGTGCGGAGATCCCGGTTCGAGGACGTGACGTATGGCGTTGGAACTCAGCCCGTCCGGGTGCGGCGTGCCGAACCTTCTCATTTTCATCCATCTTGTTGGCTCCCGGTCGCCTCACCATTAGCGCTGGGAGCGTAACCGGAGAGGAATTGTCCATGCTCCGCAACGTAGGTTCACTGTTTGGAAAGAGTCGACTGGCCGTAGGCGGGAAGCCGCTCCATCGCGGCAGCCGTGCCAAGCGCAACGCTGTGCTGCGGCGACTTGTTCATTGGGGAGGCCGGGCTTGGCGGTCACCGAACCATTGGGCCAAGATGGGCAAGCCACTGGCCCATGGCTGCGGATGCGCTCCCGCCAGGTCTCGACAATGCTGCCTTGCCAGTCGCTTGAGCTGGCTCACGGAGCTCTGCAAGAAGGGGCTCCGGTCAGCGCCGCGCCGCTGATCGGAGTCCGCGGCCGGCACCCGGTTTGCATTTCCATCATGCGGGCTTGTTGAGATCCATCCAGTTCTGTTTTCCTTGTGGAAAGTCCAGGTATGCGAATACATCTCAAACGGCTTTCGGATCAGGTGATCGTCATCACTGGTGCTTCGAGCGGAATTGGATTGGTCACCGCTCGAAAGGCGGCGCGAAATGGTGCCCGGATGGTACTGGCCGCACGCAGCGGGGAGGAGCTTCAACGCTTGGCTGATGAACTCACGATCAAGGGCTGCGAAGCTTTAGTGGTCGTGGCCGACGTCGGCAAGCAAGAGGACGTGAAGCGGATTGCCGATGAAGCGATTCGCCGCTTTGGCCGGTTCGACACCTGGATCAACAACGCGGGCGTGTCGATCTTTGGCCACTTGATGGAGGTTCCCATCGAGGACGCACGCCGGCTGTTCGAGACCAATTTCTGGGGCGTCGTTTACGGCTCGCTCATCGCGGTTGAGCACTTGCGACCACGGGGCGGCGCCCTTATCAACTTGGGGAGCGTCGTGTCCGATCGGGCGTTTCCGCTCCAAGGAATGTACTCGGCTTCCAAAGCCGCGGTCAAAGGCTTCACCGATGCCCTGCGCGTGGAACTCGAAGCCGAGCACGCCCCAATCTCCGTGACACTCATCAAGCCGACGAGCATTGCGACACCATTCCCATACCATGCGGCCAATTACTTGTCCGTGGAGCCGACCTTGCCGCCGCCAGTCTATGCTCCGGAGACGGTGGCCGACGCGATCCTTGCAGCTGCTGTGCACCCCGAGCGTGAAGTGGCCGTCGGCGGAGCCAGCAAGGCGATGTCGATGGGTGCGGCCATCGCACCGCGACTCATGGATTGGTATCAGCGAATGACCTCCTTCACCCAGCAGCAGAGTTCCCGCCCGGCGCGGCGGAATCGGGATAGTAGTCTCCATCATGCTTCTCACGGCTTGGCTGAACGCGGCGTCGACGACCGGCACATCTTCGAGCACAGTGCCTACACTTCTGCCCGCCTCCGCCCCGTCCTGACTGGGGTCGCGATTGCAGCGGCGGGACTGGCCCTGGGCGGCCTGTGGAATGCGCTTCAGGGCGAAGGACACGATGGCGGCCATCCGAAGCGCCATCCGTAGCAAGGACCTAGCATCATCCTTGGCGAATCCCTACCAGTTGATCGAGGAATTGCGATGAAACGACTCACACGCTGGCTGACGGGTTGCGGCATTCTCGCAGCCCTTGCCCTGGGAGCGTTTGCCGTCCATTCTCAAGAAACCGAGAAACGGCAGACCCGGCCTGCGCCGCATGACACGATTGCGGACGCGCAACAACAGCAGCATGTCCCGATCACGCGCCCCGAGCAGCGAAAGACGGCACATGACTTGTCCGATGTCTTTCAACCCACCAAGGCCGTTCCATCCTCCCAAGCTCTCCGCCAACAACCGGAGCGCGGTACGTTTGAGGGATTCGATTTCTATCGCGATCCGCTCGATGCCAAGAAGCCGATGGAGACGTTTGCAGAAATTTACAAGGACGATGTCGCCAATAAGCCCAAAGTCATGGAGCTCCAGCGCAAGCTGCTGGAACATCGGTACGATCTGACACCGAAATTCGATCCCCAGGCCAAGATGTCGCGCGGCAAGCCCCTGTGCGTGGGGCCGACCGCACGCCTGGCAGGGGGTTTGACCTGGGACAGGCTGGCAGCGATGGACCCCGCGGACATCCGCAAGCAGGGATATTTCCCCTATCCATCGTTGCCGCATCCGAAGCAGACGCCCGGCGGTTTTGTCTTCCCAAAAATGCAGATCGCCATGTTCCCGCGCCTGGAGCGATTCGACGTCGATTTCGATCTGCCGGAAGCCTTCCTCCCCGAGTTCCCACCGGCGATCTTTCTACAGAACCGGCCCGAGCTGGGCGATGTATCACGGGGTGAGGTCGTTTCGATGAACAATTTCGACCGGCTGTTTCGGGGCATCCTCACCCCCATGCAGCTCGATGGACTGAGACTCCTCCTGACGCCGTTGCCCCAAGAAGAGTTCAACCCGACCGACGATCGGAAAAGCCCCGAGCCGAGCGTGGGCGTGACTTGTATGGACTGCCACGTCAACGGCCACACGACCGGACAATTCGAGCTGAACCCGGACAATCGGCCCGAGCAGCGGCGGTTGCGGCTCGACACGCCCAGTCTACGGGGTCTCTATGTCCAGTTGATCCACGGGTCCAAGCGGAGTATCCGTACGGTCGAATCGTTCAGCCAGTTCGAGCAGCCCCGCGCGGCCTACTTCAATGGCGATCCGATGCACCTCGAAAAGAAAGGCAATCTACAGCTGCCGCGCGAGCTGGCGATTCGCATGGAGCGCATGCAGATGATGTTTGACTTTCCCCCGGCACCCAAGCTGAACGTGATGGGTCATCTTGACCCGAACCAGGCCACGAAGAGTGAGCTGCGCGGTGAACAGCTCTTTTTTGGCAAGGCGAAGTGCAGCCAATGCCATCCGGCGCCGTTCTACATGGACAACCTGATGCATGACCTGAAGCTCGAACGCTTCGTCGAGGAGGCGCCCGACGGCCCCGTCAAGTCCTTCACGCTGCGGGGTATCAAGGACAGCCCGCCCTATCTGCACGATGGCCGCTGCCTGACCTTGGAGGATACGGTGGAGTTCTTCAACCTCATCCTCGGATTGACGCTCAACACCCAGGAAAAAGCCGACCTGGTAGCGTTCATGCGGCAGCTCTGATACCTGGGTCCGGTTGGTTGGGTCCGTTTCGCGGCGGTGCGCAGAACTGCGCGGGGCGCATCCGCACGCGGCTCTGCCCACCGCCGCTCAACACAAACGGACTCATTCAGCCGGACCGTGTATGAGCACGTTTTTCCAGAAGGGAATGGTCCTCGTCTTCTCAAGGGGACCAACCCTTTTTCCCCGTTCCCGTTCTCTGCGGTCGCTGCGCGGAACTCCTTTCGGCACCGTTGCGCGCAGCGACCGCAGAGAACGGGGAGAGAAAAAACCAAGCAGGAATTGCCCGTCTGCCTGGCTTGGTCCGCGTGGCTCCCTTACGATAGAAAATACAGGAAGTAACCGTTTTCGCGATCGCCCCGGGGAGTACATCGTTGGGAACAACACCGGAGCAGCCACGGCCTCCGTTCATGGTGACACTGGGTCTTCTGCCGCCGTACACACGCGAGGATATCCAGGCTGCCTACCGCGAAAAGGCCAAGATGACCCACCCCGACCGGGGCGGCTCGGCAACGGAGTTCGAAGAGATCCACGAGGCCTACGAACGGGCCCAGGAATACATGCGCTTTCATTCGGACCGACGCCAATGGCTGGCCGCCCAGGTCGAGCGCTACGCCATTCAGGACGCCATTGTCAACGAAGTTCGCCGCCTCGGCGGGACCGTCGACGTGGAACAGCTCGATTGGGTCAAACGTTCCTTCGGCGACTTCGCGGTGGTTACGGAGATGCTTCGTGGCATTCGCCTCCGCGACCGGCCGGACGGGGACACGTTCCTGAAGTACCTTGCCGAACGAACGAATGTGCTGGCGTATTTGCTCTGGCTCGACGTGTCCGGCAGCCAAATCAGCGATGACGGCCTCGCACAGCTTCGGGCCCTCAAAAGCTTGCGCCGGCTCGATGTATCCGGCACACCCATTTCTGACCAGGCGCTGCACGTCGTGGAAATGCTGCCCAACCTGCAATGGCTCAATATCGCGGGCACATCCATCGGCTGGTGGGCGCGGTTACGCCTGCGGCACGCCTATCCGCGGCTCCAGGTGCGAACGGCCGCCAAACAAACCGAGCCAGCGCCGCACGCCTGAGGTACGCAGTCTCTTGCGAGACCTGTCTGCGTAGAATATAGCACTGGGTCTGAAATGCGCCGTTCGCTCTGTGTCGAGGTGTGATGGACAGGATGAACGATCCCAACCCACTGCTGGCCGGTCGCTTTCCTCCACGTGTTCCGGCGCCGGCCGCCAAGGCCCACGACGCCGCCTCCCGTCGCCCACGTTGCCGCTTTGCCAGGGGATCGGAAACGGGCCCCGGGCTCACCGGCGAAATGACGTGTCTGCTTCGGATCCGCCTGCGCTTGGCCATCGCGATCATTCTGGCCGGGTTTGCCTTCCACTTTCTGCGCAACGTCTTGTCGCACGGCACCGCCTTCGATCATCGACCGCTCTGGCTCGCGTTCGCCGCCGGCGAAATCACGGTGATGGGGCTCGTCTTGGGGTTGCTCGCGAGTTCCCGGCCGCTCGCCATGCGGAGTTTGCGCATCCTCGAATTGACCGTGTTCGGCATGATCGCTCTCTTTTTCGCATGGTTGCAGGCCGATACCTATCACGACGGCGCCCTGTTGCGCTCCATCGTGCCCGGCCAGGAGGAACTTGTTTATCGCCTCGTCGGTTCTGCCGCCTCGTTGCGCTGGTTTCTGTTGATTGTCCTCTACGGCACGTTCATTCCCAACACCTGGCGGCGGTGCGCTGCCGTCGTGGGTAGCATGGCGGTGCTTCCAGTCGCGCTGATGGTCATCGGCAGTCTGCTCGATCCAGTGACCGCGCCTTACGTGTTATCGGCATTACCGGAAACCATCGTTTTGATGGCCATCGCCGTGGCGGTCGCGGTCTTCGGCTCACACAAGATTCGCGAGCTGCACGAGAAGGCACACGAAGCCGAGCGCATCGGTCAATATCGGCTCAAGGATGTCATAGGCTTCGGCGGTATGGGCGCGGTTTACCTGGCCGAGCATGTCATGCTCCGACGGCCCTGTGCCATTAAACTCATCCGCCCCGACCAGGCCGGCGATCCCCGAACCCTGATCCGATTCGAGCGCGAAGTCCAGGCCACCGCGACGTTGACGCATTGGAATACCGTCGAGATTTTCGATTATGGACACGCCGAGGATGGCACGTTTTATTATGTGATGGAATACCTGCCGGGGATGAACCTGGAAGACCTGGTGGAACAGCACGGCCCCATGCCGCCCGAACGGGCCGTCCATTTCCTCAGGCAAGTCTGCCAGGCATTGCGCGAGGCGCACGGCATTGGCCTGATCCATCGCGATATCAAACCGAGCAACATCTTTGCCTGCGAGCGTGGCAAAGTCTACGATGTGGCCAAGGTGCTCGATTTCGGGCTCGTGAAAGGAGTGGGCCTGGGTGACGAAGGGGTCAAGCTGACCCGCGAAGGCGCCTTCACTGGGTCCCCTGCGTTCATGTCGCCGGAACAAGCTGCCGGCCAGCCCGAGCTCGACGCCCGCAGCGATATCTACAACATCGGGGCGGTCGGCTACTTCCTCATCACGGGCGAGCTCCTTTTCCATCGCAACTCACCTTTGCAAATGCTGCATGCGCATGCCTACGAACCGGTCGTTCCAAGTCAGGAGTTTCATCAAACCGTGCCCGCCGATCTTCAGCAGATCATTTTGCGCTGCCTGGAGAAAGACCCGGACCACCGGTACCAGGATGCCGTCACCCTCGAAAAAGCTCTGGCGGCGTGCGCCTGCGCGGGCCAATGGACCCCGGAACGAGCCGAGGAATGGTGGCGGCAACACGGCGGCAGCACCAAGCCCACCCCTTCTCTTGAATCGCTCCAGCGCAATAGCCAAACATTGCCGGCTGGATTGTAACAGTCTATATTCTTGGACAAGCCTGACGCGCCAGCGCTCGTCCTTCGCTGGCGCGTCAGGCTTGTGATTCAGACAGCGTTCAACACGCGAAGCAATCATCCTCCTTTCGGAGAAATCCTTTCATGCTGGCACCTCGACGTAGCCGACGGACCCGACTCCGAGTCGCCGTCTGGATTTCGCTCCTCGTCCCGTGGGCGATGGCTTCCGTTCGAGCCGCGGAAGCCGACGAGCACGTGGACAAGAAATTGCAAGGCTTCGACGCCTACATGGACAAGGTCTTGAAGGACTGGAATGCACCGGGCGTTGGCGTCGGGATCGTCGTCAACGACCAGCTGGTCTTCGCCAAGGGGTACGGCTACCGGGACTATGCCAAAAAGCTCCCCTTTACCCCGACGACGCTGTGCCAAATTGCCTCCAATACGAAGCTCTTTACCGCCGTGGCGGCGGGGCTGCTCGTGGAGGAGGGAAAGCTAACCTGGGACAAACCGGTTCGAAGCTCGATCCCGGCCATCCAGTTCTACGATGATGCGTTAAACAATTCGGTCACCCTCCGCGATATGCTGGCGCATCGCACCGGCATCACCCGCCACGATATGATCTGGTACAAAGGGGATTTCACCCGCAAGGAGTTGTTTGAGCGATTGAAGTACATGGAACCGAAGGAGCCCCTGCGGCAAACGTTCCTCTACAACAACATGATGTACGCCGCCGCGGGATATCTCACCGAGCTCCAGGCGGGCAAGACCTGGGAGGAACTCGTCCGCGCGAAAATCCTGCGACCGTTGGCCATGAACACAACCGTCTACTCTGTGGCCGAGATGCTGAAGCAGGAGGACCACGGCGTACCCTTCACCGAGAAGCGGGATACGACGGAGCTTTACCAGATCCCATATTACGAGGATACGATAGGGGTGGCCCCGGCCGGTGCGATCATGTCCAACATCGAGGAAATGTCCCACTGGTTGATCGCGCTCATGAATGACGGCAAGTATGGCGGCAAGCAGGTTCTTCCTGCGAATGTTCTCAAAGCCACCTTGGAGCCCGCGATCGCGCTGCCGAACACCCTTGCGGAAACAAGAGGCTTTTGGGAGCTGCTGAATCCGGCCTACGGAATGGGTCGCAATATGGTTTCCTACCGCGGCCGCCTTCTGACGTACCACGGTGGGGACCTTCCCGGCTTTCACTCCCAGGTCTCGTTCATGCCTCGGGAGCACATCGGCGTCCTCGTCTTCGTGATCGGCGATCACTGTGCCGGCCTCTATAACGTGGTCAGCTACCACGTGTATGAGCGCTTGCTGGGTCTGGATCCGACGCCCTGGAGCGAGCGGATGCTGGAAATCCGGCTCAACGGAAAAAAGGCCGGGACCGCAGCCCGCGCCAAGGCGGGCGCGGACCGGGTCCCGAACACCAAGCCCTCGCATCCGCTTGCCGATTACCTGGGCGAATACGAACACCCGGCCTATGGGGTGTTGAAGATCGGGACGAAGGAGGGTCAGCTGCAGTTCGATTTCCACAAAATCCAGCTTCCGCTGACGCATTTCCACTACGATCGCTTCGATACACCGGACGATGAAATTGAGGGAAAGTGGTCTGTCAATTTCGTGACCGATCCGCAAGGCGATATTCGCAATGCGGTCATGTCCCTGGACCAGGCCGAGGCAGTCTTCACGCGCCGGCCCGAGCCGATCGATCACCAGCTGCTCCAGCGGCTGGCCGGGACGTATGAGACGCCGACGGGAGTCAAGTTCCAGGTCGTCCTCAAGGACGATGGCAACCTTTATCGAAAATTCCCCGGAGCGCGCGAAGACAAGCTCATGGCGTACAAAGGGCTCCAGTTTCACGTCAAGGAATTCTCCAATCATGTCTGGGAATTTGTCATGGAGAATGGAAAGGTCCAAGCGCTCAAGCAGCGCGATCCATCTGGGGAGACTGTTTTCCCGCGGCGGGACGCCGACGAAGGTCGCCCGAAATCGCGCTGAGTACCCAGTTCGGAGATCGGCGCGTGGCTGACCCGCGCTGAATGAGTGATGTGGTTGATACAGAATCCGGCACTTCGAATGCGGTTCGGGAAAACTCCGCGTCGGTACTTGCAAATCAGGCACTGACCCGGCATACTAATGCGTGAAAGTAAGCGCTGATCCCCAAATATGGCCTTCGTGATCGTGTCCCGGACGGGCGACTCTTTTCCTTAGAGTTCTCGGAGACACTGGCATGAGTATTGCCTTCTCCTGTCCCGCTTGTCGCACCAATCTGCGCGTCGCAGATAAGTTTGCAGGCCGCCTGTGCAAATGTCCCAAATGTCTGCGTGCGTGCAGAGTCCCCAGCGCGCAGACAGCACCGGAGGACTTGGTTGTTGGCGATGTGCAACCGTCGGCCAGGCCGTACACTGGCCCTCGTCGGTCTGAGCCGGGCGAGGCTCCCGAGCCAACTCTCCGTAGGTCGCGGTTTGGATCGGTTCCTGTTCTGCTCAGTGCCGCAGCTCTGGCGTTTGTTGCAGTCTGCGGGGGAGTTCTGGGTTGGTGGTTCTGGGCAGGGGGGCAAGGCCAGCATGGCGGGATCAGAAACAATACTGAGAACGCCAATGGAAGGTCTGGCGACGGGGGGGACAGGCAGATGGAGGAAGGCCCCGCCATTCGAGGGTTAGCGACCGATCAGCTCTATAGGCGCTTGCTAAGGTCGTCTGCGTGGATCATTGTCCCGGACCCGAAGAATTCTCGTAGGATGGGTAGCGGCGTACTGATTGATGCGCAGTTTAAGCTGGTGTTGACCTGCCAGCACATTGTTCAAGACGAGCCCAGGGCGGTCATCTTCTTTCCCGTTTCTCACAACGGAAAGGAGATCGGGGATCCCCAGCACTACCTGGATGAATACGAGAGCAAAGGAAAACTAGGGTGCAAAGCCAAGGTCGTTTATACGGTAACCGGCAAGGATCTCGCCCTGCTCCAACTCGAAGATGCGTTGCCCGAAGGTGTCCTAGCCGTGCAGGTGAGTCCTGAAACGGCGCAGGGCGGACAGGGTGTCCTTTCGATCGGCGTTTCCGGGGTGCATCTGCAAAAGAACCGCGCGGTCGGTGTGCTTTGGCGGAACGCGCCGGGCACGGTACGTCGTGCTCCTCAGCGCGAGACCTTTAAGACCAGAGCCGATCAGCTGATCGATGCTTCCATCGTGGAAACCACATCAGAGACCAATCCGGAAGACAGTGGCGGTCCCGTTGTCAACGAACGCGGCGAGTTGATCGCAGTCGTTTCGGTCTTCGTTGTGGGCGAACGCTCGGTGACCAAGAACATCGACGCTAGTGAAGCAGATGTCATGGTGCGTACCTTCATTAAGAAGGAATACGGTAAGGAATGGTTGGCCGGCCCGTTGCAGCCGGGGGTTCGACAAGCCCCGGACGTGACGGCGTTGCTCCAGCGCCTGACGGATCCCAATCCTCAAACGCGCTTACGATCCATCCGCAAGCTCGGTGAGCTGGCCGTAGAAGCAAAATCTGCCATTCCCCGCCTGGTGCCGTTGCTCAAGGACAGCGACCCCGATATAAGTCGAGCGGTCCACGTGGCCCTTGACCTGATCGGCACGCCGACGAAATTCGATTTGGATGTGTTGTACCAGGCCTTGAAGGACAAGCACGATGGAACCCGCGTCTACGCAGCCCGCATGCTCGCCAGCGATAAAGAGATGATCACCCGTGACGGATTCCCTTCGGTACTCGTTGCGGCTGACCACGATAAACCCGATGTCCAGGAAAACGCGGTTCTGGCACTGGGCAACTACGTCAATGGCTGGCGTGACTCGCTACCAACCCTGATGAAGTTGCGCCGCAGCGACGAAACGGACCGGAAGGTCAAGCAAAATGTGCGCAAAGCAACGCAGAATCTTACGAATGCGATGACCGCCCAGGATGTGCCGGAATATGTGAGGTTCTTCAAGCAATTACTGGACGACAGGAAAGCTTCTGTGCGGCAGCTGGCTGCGGAGGTGCTGACATATTACATAAGCCAAGATTACCGGGACTTGCTGCCTATCCTCCTAACTGTTCTGAAAGATGAGGATGAGGATGTGCGCCGCGAGACGCTCACCGCACTGACCGAGCCTAAGAAGCTGAACGCGGTGCCGAAAGAAAATGTCTCCGCGCTGTTGGAGGCCCTCCGCGATGAGCATCGCGAGATTCGCCAGCATGCTTACCTCGCCATCGGCAAATTCCTACCCGACGAGCGGCGTGCCATGCCACATCTGATCGCCGCCTTGATCGACAAAGATCCGAAGGTTCGTGATTATGCGGTGGCCGATGTCCATAAGTTTGGCTTGGATGCCCAGGAAGCCGTGCCCGCTCTATTGGCCGCACTAAGAATCCCAGACACCAGTACCACGTCGCGTCGGTTGATTGTTGAAACGTTGGCGCTGGTCGGGCAGCATCCCCAGATGGTTGTTGCCCTGCTCGTGGCCTTGGAAGACAAGGACGCAGATATTGGAAAGCGCGCAGAGAATGCACTGGTGAAATTGAAAGTCAAGCAAGAAGATGTTCCAGCACTAATCGAAGGGTTGCAGAACCAACGGTCGGAGTTCGTTCGCGCGAATGCTGCGGATGCCCTGGGACGAATCGGACCGGAAGCTGCCGCTGCCGTGCCAGCACTTATCATCGCGGCAAAGGACAAGGAGTTGCCGGTCCGAATCCGTGCGATTCGTACCCTGGGCCTGATTGGCCCTGAAGCCCGCTCGTGTGTGAAAGTCTTGGCTGAGATCCTGCGAGAAAGGTTGCCGGACGCTCCGGGAACAGCCGCGTTACGCAGCCAGACGGGGCCCGGGATCGATGCGGTCGAAATTGGTAAGCGGACGCTGAAATCGGCCGTATGGATCGTGGTCCGAACCTCCGGTGGCGCGAGTCTGGGCAGCGGGTCGCTGATCGATCTCCCGCAACGACTCGTCCTGACCAACCACCATGTCGTGAGTTCTGGGGGTGACGTGCGCGTTTTTTTTCCTAGCTACGATCAAAACCATGAGCTTATCACGGCAACGTCCACCTATTTGCAGCAAGAATCCAAACTGGGACTTCAGGGCAAGGTGCTGGACACTGACCCAGCGCGGGACTTGGCCTTGATCGCGCTGGACCAGTTGCCGGAGGGTGTCCTCCACCTGCCTCTTGCCAGCCGAAGCCCGCAGCCCAACGAGCATCTGTACTCGATTGGGGCTTCCAGGGCTCTGGATGGCGCGCTGTGGCGTTCCATTACAGGACAGGTAAGCTTGGTGCGTGATAATGAATTCGACTATCCTACCGGTCAGCACGTGCGCGCCCGGCTAGTCGAAACCACGTCCCCAACGAATCCCGGCGATAGCGGAGGTCCGATGGTAAATGACCGCGGTGAGCAAGTTGCGGTGGTCAGCGGACGCCAAATAGACCAGCAATTGGTAGGTTGGGGAATCGACATCACTGAGGTGCACGCATTCCTAAACGCCGTGAGCCAGAGGCGAGGGCTGAATCTCACGACATCTACTCATTCATCCCGCGAACCCCTGACTGGCTCCGTCAGTGAGCTTCGCCAAAACGTCGTAACGGCCCTGAGTCGGATGGGTCCGGACGCTAAGGATGCGGTGCCTGTTTTGAGGGCCGGTCTCGGAGACAAAGATGGCACCTTGCGGAACATCGCGATTGCCGCCCTTGGCGAAATCGGGCCCAATGCCAAGCAGGCGCTCGATGACCTTGTCCAGGAGCTACAGAAAGTCGACGGACGAGTCGAAGTGGTAGACACGTTAGCGAAGATTGGCTCAGACGCCGACTCCGTGGACAGACTGATTAACAAACTGAGCTATCCTCAAAAGGAAATTCGTCTCGGCGTGGTGCAGGCACTGGGAAAGATCGGACCGCCGGCAAGGAAAGCCAAGATAGAGCTTTCCCGTATCTCGAAAGGGGATAAAAACAAGGAAGTACGAGCTGCCGCCCAGGATGCCTTGCAGCGGGTGCAGGCGAAGCCCTGAAGACAGAGTATCTTGCCAAACGTTCGGCTGATATCTGGGCCCGCCAGCTTGCATCGGATATGAGAGTCTGAACGCTCCTCGAAACGCGAGCATGATGGCGACGGCATGCATCTATGGTGGACCTATTGGATCGGTGATTGATGAGTTCTGTATTCATTTCCTACCGCCGCTCGGACAGCGTGCAGGTGACAGGACGAATCTACGATAAGCTAGTGGTTGCTTACGGCAAAGAAAATATTTTCAAGGATGTTGATTCAATCCCGTTGGGAACGGACTTTCGGCAGTCGATCGAAGCCTCTGTTGCTCGATGTGATGTGATGCTAGTCGTCGTGGGTAAGACTTGGTTAAATACAACCGATCCTAATAACCGGCGCCGACTGGATGATCCTGCCGACTTTGTCCGCATTGAAGTGGAGAGTGCGCTCAAGCGCGGCATCCGGATTATTCCTTTGCTACTGGACGATGCAACAATGCCTTCTCCGGATGAGCTGCCTCCTTCTCTCAAAGAATTCGCGTATCGCAATGGGACGAAGATCCGTCCCGATCCGGACTTTCATCCAGATATGGACCGTGTTCTACAAGCAATTGTTCAGTGTTTGCCGGTCGCGGGAGAGGATATGACCAGGCCGACGAACACCGGCCATGCTCCGGCGCGGAAAACGCTTGGCCCAGCCCCTGACTCCGGCGTGCGACAAGAAGTCTCTCATCGTCCATTACATGACCATAAGCGTACCGTCCTGGGTTCGGAATCTAACGCACTGGCAGGGGGGGCGCTCATACCACAACTCGCGACGACAGCAACACAGAGCCACGCCACTCCTCGGTCCCGAAAGACCAAGGAGGAGAACGCCAAGCCATCATCCGATCGCGTCCGAGCGCCGAAGCCTGGCGGCGCACGCAGGTGGCTCGTACTCCTTTGCGCGGTGGCAGCTCTGGTGGTCGGCGGCATTGTGGTCAGTGCTGTGTCCAATCGGCCATCACGCTCGGACCCGCCACCCTCCCCTGCGACGGAGCGGAAACCGCCTATACCCACAGTGGACGCGCGAACTCAAGAGGCCGAGAAGTGGTTTCAGCGCGGAACTAGGTTCCTCCAGACCAGGGACTACGACCAGGCGATCGATGCCTTTTCGAAAGCGATTGGGTTGAACTCAGAATACGCCGAAGCTTATTATTACCGAAGCCTCGCCCATGAGGGCAACCGGGATACTCTCAGTTCTCAGGCGGACAAAGCGGTAGCCTTTCGACTCAAACCAAGTCTCCGGGACAAACAGAAATAGCACCCCAAGGGCTTCGTCCTGAAACACGCGGATCCAATGCTAGCCTCTTGCCCAAGCTCGACCAATTCCGCCGCGGTCAAACGCTACTATGTGGGATAAGCATGTACGCCGGTGTGATTCCCTTCCGCCGGAGGTCCAGTGTTTTTCTTTCCCCAACACGATCGGTTTGTCGAGCTGTTTGTCCGTCCCCAGGACCGGACTTACGCTTACGTCGCCACGCTGCTGCCCAATCGGGCCGACGCCGAACAGATATTCCAGCAAACGAGCCTGATCCGTTGGGAAAAATGGCAGCAGTTTAACCCCAGCCGGGATTTCGTCCGCTGGGCTTGCGGAATGGCCCATCACGAGGTCTGCAATTTCCTCCACAAGTATGCCGACAAGCGCCGCGTCTACCTCAGTGACGATGTGCTGGCGGAACTGGCACAGGCTCGACTGGATGCACACGACCTCTTCGAAGCTCGCTGCCATGCTCTGCTTGAGTGCCCGGAACGACTCAAGCGAAGCAAGCACGAACTGCTGGAGTGGAGCTACGGGAAATACAACATCAAAACTATCGCCTCGGGGCTGGGACAAAGGTTCAACGTTGTCTACATGATCCTGCAACGCTTGCGCCGGATCCTCTTTCATTGCATCAAACGGACGCTCGCCGAGCGCATGGCATGTGCGAACGCTGGGAACAAGCTTTGCTCGCGGACGCGGAACTGTGGTCCCTGGTGGAGGCGATGGCCGAGGGCGCTGCGGCAGCCCAACATTACGCGCGGTTAGAAACGCGCCTCCTCACGGAAGAGTCGTCTCGACGGTTCTACGTCGCCTATCTCGATCCCCATGCGTGCCTGCAATGGAGAACTCGTGGCCACGTCGCGGCCCGGTCCATTCGCCGACCGTCCAGGCGAATCTTCGGCTGGCTGTCGCGCCGGGCGGCCGCGGCCACGCGTGGTGGTTGCCGCAGGATTGCTCGTTGCAGTGCTGGTACTTCGGCCGCGATGGGACGAAGGCGATGCGGCAGATCTGTTGACCGTACCCGCCGGTTCGGTAGCCGTGCCAATCAACAATAATGACACTGCCCCGGAAAGGGACATGGCCCTGCCCACGGAGACCGGCTCGACTCTCCTCCCCGGAAAGTTGAGGCTGCGCGCTGGGGTGGCGGAGATCGCATTCCATGCCGGCGGAAAGATCCTGCTGGAAGGCCCTGCCGACTTCGATGTGAGCGCGCCCGACTGGGGGTTCCTCCATCGGGGCAAGCTGACTGCGAACGTGCCGGGTGGGACGCCGGCCTTGCGCGTTGACACGCCTGTCGTGGTGGTCACGTCCCCGGGCGGCGAATGCGGTGTGCTGAGGGATGACTGGGGGTTCACCGAGGTCCATGGCTTCAGCGGCGAAGTGGAGGCCGACCCCACGGATCGAACCGGAGGGCCATTCCCGGGAAAACGGTTGGCGGAGAACGCCGGGGCCCGCGTCGACGATTCGCATCTCCCACTCACCCCGGTGCCTCTCAACGAACAAGCCTTTGCCCACCTTCGGCCCGTGACTTGCGTCACTGACGCTGCAGTGCGCGCCGGACAGTTTGCCGTCCGCAACTTCCGTACGGTTCCCCGGCTGGTGGCAAGAATAGGATCCCTCGTTACACATGGGAAACATACCTGTGGCTTGAAGTTTCCGGGATCGCGGGACTCGTGGAATCCGCCCGTGTGCGGCTCATGCCGGTGCGCATGGGCGAACCGGTCATGACCGCCGCCGCCTTTGTCCCCAACAACCTGTGGGGCGAAACGACTCTGACCTGGGATACGAAGCCGTTGTCCGGTCCCGCATTTGCTTTCGGGACGGTGGCAGAGACCGAGCCGGTCGAATTTGATGTGACCTGCTTGGTGCAAGAGGCCCTCGCTGGGGACAAAAAACTCTCCCTGCGCATCTTCGCCCCCAACTACAAACGGGTGCAATGCGACGTCGAATATGGCTCTCGGAAGGGCAACGACGAGACCCGTCCGCAATTACTCGTCACGACCTTGCCCTGAGTCACGAACACGAATTATCATCATGTACCCGCTGGATGACGTCGAAAACCATGAACTCTCCTTCCCTCTTCCAGAGCCAACGGTTAGGTTTTACCTTGGTCGAGATCTTGGTCGTCATCGCCATCATTACCGTGCTTATCGCCCTGCTCTTGCCCGCGTTCCAAAAAGTCCGTGAAGCAGCCAACCGGATGAGCTGTTCGAACAACCTCAAACAATACGAACCGCCGCCTAACCGACGTGTACAGCCGGGTCGTGCGTGAAGTGATCACATGAATCAGCGATAGGCCGCCGCCTGGATGCCGTAGAGCTCCGCATAGGTCCCGCCTTTGGCCATGAGCTCGTCGTGGGTGCCGACCTCGGCCACGCGGGCGTGGTCCAGGACGACGATGAGATCCGCCATCCGCACCGTAGAAAAACGATGCGATACGAGGATCGTGATCTGTCCCTGATCCGGGACTGCGGCCGCGGCATTCGCCCGCCGGTGGTTACTAACGGCGGCATAGCGTTCAAATAAAGCGTGTTCGGTTTCGGCATCCAGCGCGGCCGTTGGTTCATCGAGCGCCAGCACGAGTGGCCGTTCGCGCATGAAGCCGCGGGCCAGCGCGAGTTTCTGCCATTGTCCGAAGGATACCTCGACCCCCCCAGGCCAGGTGCGACCGAGCTGAGTTTCCAAACCCGCGGTCAGACCGTCGACGACATCGCCCGCACCCGCGCGCTCCACAGCGATTACAACCGCAGACTCATCGTCCAGCCGTGCCACATCCCCCAGGCCCACCGTCTGGCGGGCGCGGAATTCAAAGCGGAAGAAATCCTGAAACGCGCCAGCTAACCGGCTCCGCCATTCGTCGGTGACCATGCGGGCGAGGTCAACGTCATCGATCAAAATCCGGCCGGCGCTCGGTTCGTAGAGCTTGGCGAGCAATTTCACCAGGGTCGATTTGCCTGCCCCATTCTCGCCGACAATGGCCACGACTGCGCCAGCCGGGAATTCCAGATTGACATCGTCGAGCACAAGGCGATCGGTTCCGGGATAAGTGAACGAGACGTGTTCGAAGCGGATCCCCCGGGTAAGGCTTGCGGGCACCGGCCGGTCGGCGGCGGCAACAAATGAGGCAGCGTAGTCCTCGAGCCAGGCCAGTCGCCGGGCACCATCCATCCAGATGCCACGCAGAAAACCAATCTCGCCGACGGCCGCACCGACGTAGGCGGATAAGCGCGAGCCGGCCGCCAATACCAAGAGCACATCGCCCGCCGATGCACGGAGGCCCCAGGACACGAAGACCACAGCGCCAACGAAGGCCGCGCCGAAAATCGCCCAGGCCAGCGTGTGCCACCGTGCAGAACCCCACCGAGCGGCCGATACCGATCCGTACCAGCGTTCCCACGCCAGACGCCGCTCGGTGCTCAATCGCTGGCCAACGCCAGTTACCCGCACTTCTTTGCCCGGTGAGGCGGTCGTGGCGGTGGTGAACAAGTGCCGGGCGAGGCGGTGGAATGGAGCGGCCCGTTCGTGTGCGGCCCGCTCGACCGCCGGCCGCCAGGTCGAGATGAACACCGTGGGAAGCGCAAACACGGCCAAGAGCCCGAGCGCCGGGTGGATGGATATCAACAGCGCCACCGTCACCCCGAGGCGGAGGATCCAGCCACACGTGGAGAAAAGCGACATGTACAGGTGGTCGAGAACAAACACCTGATTGCGGAGCATGGACAGGCGGTCGAGGTATTCTGGGCGTTCCTGGTGAGCAATGGTGGCCACCGATGCCTGGAGCCGGGCGACGTGCGCCTCCAGCGCAATCGTCACCTTGTCCCGAAAGCGACGCTGGACCCGCGTGCTAAAGGTGCGCAAGAACCAGGTTGCGGCTGTGGACCCGCCCAGCGCGACCGCCGCCGTGCCCACCAGTACACGATTGCCCCCGAGGATGCCATCACTCAGGAGCTTGAACCACAAGGCGAGCAGCGCATCGGGAAGTGCCGCCGCCAGGGCGAGGAAGAACGAAGCCAGAATCATGCCCGGTTCATGGCGATATCCCAACTTGCACAGCCGCCACATCGAAGACAACGCGGGCGGCAGCTCATCGTGTGCCGCCACGCGCGGTGGTTTAGGCGAGGAGATCATAGGTCTTGCCCTCCTCATCTTCAGTGGCGGTGAAGCGGTGCGCTTGCAGATCAAACATGGTGCGGTAACGCCCCCCTTTGGCCATCAACTCCTCATGGGTGCCGAACTCAATCACCTTGCCCTGTTCCAGCACGCAGATTCGGTCCGCATGCCGCACCGTGGAAAATCGGTGGGAGATGAGAATGGTGGTACAGTGACGGCTGGCAGCCAGGACGCGGTCGAAGATCTCCGCCTCTCCCCGAACATCCAGCTGGGCGGTCGGCTCATCGAGCAAGACCACGCCGGCGCCGAGCTGAATCGCGCACAAGGCGCGGGCCAGGGCGATGCGCTGCCACTGCCCCCCCGAAAGATCCGTTCCCCCTTCATAGCCGCGCGCCAGCACAGTGTCGAGCTTGGCCAATTCGGCCGCGCCCGCCGAGCCGAGCGCTGTCTGGATCACGGCATCCGGCGCCCCTGCGGGGGCGACATTGTCGCGGAGCGGTAGCTCGAAGCGGATAAAATCCTGGAACACCGCGGCCAGGCGGGACCGCCAGGAGCTGAGGTCGAACTCACGCAGGTTGACTCCATCGATTTCGATAGCGCCGACTTGGGGGTCGTACAATCGGCACAGTAATTTGGCCAACGTGCTCTTGCCAGCCCCGTTCTGCCCCACAATCGCCAAGGACGAGCCCGCAGGGATCGTCAGATCAAAACCATCGAGGATGGGCGGGCCGCCGGGGTAGGCAAAGGTTAAATCGCGGAAGCGAATCATGCCCGCCGGCAGGCCGCTGGCGGGGCGCTGGCCAGAGGGCAATGCTCCCGCGGAACCCATGACCGGCTCCAGGCGAAGCACCGCAGCAACCGGCGCCGCCGCCCCATCGAGGGCCCAATTGAGCCCGCCGAAGGCGATCATCGACGTCCCCACGGCACTCTGGGCAAACATCACCATTTCGCCAAGATTGAGACTGCCGTTGGCCGCAGCCTGGGCGAGTGACCAGAATATGACGACATTGGCACCGATCACCAGGAGCATGCTCCACAGCATCGGACGCTGGCGCAGCCGGGTCGCTTCATATTGGAGGGCATGGAGGCGTGTCCGGCGACTGATGAAGCGGTCCAGGGTCCACTCCACCAGTCCAAACAACCGCAACTCTTTGCTGGCCGGCGGGTCCACGGCCAGCCGATAGGCGTATTCCGCATCACGTTGGGCGTTACGCACCTCGTCGGTGTTGCGGTCGCGCCAGATCGAGCTTTCACGCAGCAGCCAATGGGTTGCCAGCCAAGCTCCAGCGAGCAGGAGCGGCGCCCACCATGCATATGCAGCCAGCACGGCGGCGGACGCCAAGCCCCCAATCATCTCCACCAATCCACCCGCGATGAAATCCATCGAGATGAACAACGGCGGCCCGGTTAAACCCAGGTCGAAATCACGGGCGACCGTGAGGTCGTGGGTGAGCTTCGGATCCTCCAAATGGCCCATCCCCGGCGGACGGACGCACGCTTCCGTCAGTCGGTCGTACAGCCAGGCGGCCGTGCGATCGCCCAGGTTGGCGCCAACGGCATGGTGGATCGGGCTGAGGATTTGAAAGAGGACGAAGACGATGCCGACCAGAAAGAGACCGTCGGCCAAGCCTTCGCCGTGCTGGGCGGCGGCAATGAGTACGCCCATTGCGATGGCAAAGATTGCCGGCAGTACGCCCCGTAGCACGAGAAGGATCCACCACACGATGGCCAGCGTGCGGTCCGCCTTCGGTAGCACCGCGAAAAACTTCCATTCATTCCGGGCCCGCAACCGTTCTAACACGTAGGCACCCTTGGTCATGAAGATCGCGTGAAGGCTGATGTCCCGTCCACGACTGGACAGATTATCCATAATCGGAGTCGGGCAATGTTGCAAGCTTGGTTGCAAGAGAGTACACGTGAGGACTTGTATTTGGGCGTTTGGGCAAGGAGGAAAAGGACTTGGGAAACTATCGGCATCACTTTGTGCGATTCGCTAGCCGACAAGCCTCGAGCACAAGCGAAGAATGCTGCGGTCCTTCACTCGCGCTTCAGGCTAGTTGGCCGCAGGATCCTTGCCGTCCACTTCTCCATGGTCCGGTTGGTTGTGTCGGTTTCGCGGCGGTGCGCAGAACCGCGCGGGGGCGCCTCCGCACGCGGTTCTGCGCACCGCCGCGAAACACAAACGGACACATTCAGCCGGACTGGGTATGAGATCTGGCGAAGCCGGTTGACGATCAGCCAGAGCTTCTCGTCACGCCTTCTCACGGGCCAAGCGGTGCTGAAGGAACCGCAGGACCGCAGCCTCTTCCCGGCTCAGATGCCGCCGTGCTCCGAGTGGCTTTCGCCGGTTTTGCGGTGGAAGCGCGTCAAGCAATGTACCGTCCAAATAGGCGGCGAGTACCACGGGGTGAATGTAACATTTGCGGCAGACGGCCGGGGTGTTGCCGAGTCGTTTGGCGACCATCGCAATGGCCTGTACCAGATTGCGCTTGGCCTGGGCTTTGGTTTCGAACCTTCCGCGCTCCCGCAAGGCACAGGCAGCCAGCACGGTGCCTGCCCAGGTGCGGAAATCCTTGGCTGTGAATTCCTGCCCGGCCACCTCACGCACATACTCATTCACATCCGTTGAGGTCACGTCATGGACGTTGTTGTCCTCATCCACATACTGAAACAACTCCGCGCCGGGCAAGTCTCGGCAGCGGCGGACGATATCGGCGAGGCGGCGGTCGTTCAGGTCGACAGTGTGCTTGGTGCCGCTTTTACCACGGAACACGAATCGGCACGTTGAGCTATTGACCCGCACGTGGTCATCGCGCAGCGTCGTCAGTCCAAAGGACCCGTTCTGACGCACGTATTCCTCATTGCCGACACGGATGAGCGTTGTTTCCAGCAGACGGACGACGGTGGCGAGCACTTTTGCCCGCGGCAGCCCCCGGAGAGCCAGGTCATTTTCGATGCGCTGACGGATGCGCGGCAATCCCTGGCCGAAGGCAATCATTCGTCCATACTTGGTCTCGTCACGCACCCGCCGCCAGGAGGGATGATAACGGAATTGTTTACGCCCCCTCCGGTCGCGGCCGGTCGCCTGGAGATGTCCATTGGCCCGCGAACAGATCCAGACCCCGGACCAAGCGGGCGGAATCGCTAGCCTCCGGATCCGACGCAGCGTTTCCGGGTCGCGAACGGGCCTGGCATTTACACCCAGATAACGGAATCCCCTGCCACATCGAACCCGACGGATGCCGGGATTGGCGTCGGTTGTGTACCGGAGCCCGGCCGCGCGTGCCGATCCAGCGGGCTGCAGGGGCAGTCTTTCGCGCTTTCTCGCCATACAATTCTTCCAGACGCAAGTTTGGTGCCGGAAGCGCCGCGGGCGCCAAGCTGCCGCGTGGGGAGATGGAACGTGGAGGAACCCTGAATTGGCGGCTCCGCGCGATCGAATCCGCGCTCGGTTTCTTCAACTGCTCTTCCGCCATTCGTACCGGCCGACCTTGCCTTCGTGACTGCCTTGACCGAGCTCCAGGGCAATCGCTCGAGCTTCGTCAAGTGAGAGGATGTTCCGTGGGACCGTGGCGAAATCGTCTTCGTGCTGCACCGGGAGTGTGTAGAAATCGACGCGGCCGACCTGCATCGTCAGCCGCCCGATTTCCGTGATCAATAGTTCGACGCTGATCATCCCAAGCCCCCTCGATTTGGAATCACGGCAGAGCGAGTTTTCTACCGGCGAGTTCATCGGGCGGGTCGTTCGTCGTCAGTCCCTCTATTAAGTAAGTGCGAAATGGACCCCGAAAACTGACACGGCCGAGGAAAAAAATGTGTTCCGCGGCCCGGCCCGGGCCTGATTCTTGGGCCATGCCGGGTTCTTGGAAGGCAATTTTGCCGTGATTTTCCTTGCAAGCGGAATTGTTTGGCCTTAGGATGCCCTATTGGTGGATTTCATGCAAAGAAGCTTGATTGGAGAGCCCAGCATGCCTTGGAAGTTCATCCTGAGATCTTCGCAGCCGCCCAGGGCGCGGAAAGAGTCCCAGAAAACTGTTTACCGGCCGAAGCTCGAAGAACTCGAAAACCGTCAGCTCCTGGCCGTTACCACCTCGGTATTTGCGATCGATCCAAGCTCCAGCCAAATCACGCTATCGGGGGACATTGGCGGGAACACGGTTCTGCCCCAAGGAAGCGGCTCGCTCACAACCTCGTACACCGGCTCCGTTGTTGCCGATTGGGATTTGGCCGGTCAAACGATCCAATTTGATTCGGCTGGCACGGCCTTGAACGCATTGAACTCGGGCAACTGGCAGCCCATGCCCGGCGGCGTCTCCGGAACCGCTCCTGCCGATTACGGTGGGCAGGTTTCCATTGTCATTTTCCCGGCCTACATTGCCCTTCGAAATCTCGTCGTTGGTGGCTTCACGAATTCCCCCTTGGCTCTGTCGGGTGCGGGAGCGGGATCGTACAACTTTTCCTCCACCCAGACCCTGCAAGTGCTTTCCGGCACGGCCGATTACGCCAGCATCCTGGGAGCCGGCACGACGGACCTGGCGGGACTCTTTAATGGCAACCAATCCCAGGTTCCAGGCACGTTGACGGACCTGGGCAATGGCTCCTACACTCTTACCGAGCCGATCAACTTCACCGTTCAAAAGCTTGTCGACGGGTTCCTGACCACCTTACACGTGAACGGCCAGATCATCGCCAATGCGGCGCTTCCCGTTGTCAACCTTACCGATGGCACTGGCTCCAGCTTCGATTATGCAACCAGTGCCGTAGGTGGCGGCGGATCCGTCGCCGTCGAAGACCCGGCCGCAACGGTGACGGGCACTCCGGTTGGAAACCTCACATCGATGATCGTGACGTTGCTCAATCATCCCGACGATACCGCGGAATTTCTCAACGTCGGCTACGACTTCACGAACAGCGGCCTGGCCGTGACAGGTTATGATCCGACAACGGGACAGCTGGTCATCACCGGCAGCGCCGATCCGTCGGTGTACCAGGCTATTTTGCGGACGATCTCCTACGAGGACGATTCCCTGACGCCCGACACTTCCGACCGTATGATTCAGTTTGTTGTCGGCGACGGCGTTAACACCAGTGTTGTTCGCACGACTACAGTGAGCGTCAGCGCACCCGCCAGTCCCGCTCCGCCGCCGGGGGTAATGGGCACGAAGCCGGTTCTTTCGAACCCGATTGCTCTGGAAGGATCGGCCGTCCTGGCGACCCCCATCCCTCTCTTCCCAGGGGAACAGAGATTTGTCAGGAACTCCGCCAGTAGCTCTGAGAGCATGGGCCGGCATCGCTCGGAACCAGAACCCAACGTTCCGGCCGATCGCCTGTCGCTTGCTGAGCCTCTGGCCGGCGACCTGGGCGGCTTCTTGGCCTAGTCAGGGCGGTTGGTTCTCCGGCACGGAATCGGGCAAACGTGTGCCTTGCAAGCACGGCCCGATTTCCGACGGCACCCATTCAGTTGGCAGACAGCAAATGTAATAGCCTTTCGTTAACAGCGAATTTCGTAGCACTGCTGCTTGGTTGATCACCGCTATCTTTTGGAAGGATGTGCCCATGAGATACTTTCGTGTCGCCCCCCGCTTTCCCCGGTGCGGTTCCTGTTCCCACCGGACTCTCCCATTACGCCCCTCCTTCGAATACCTTGAGGATCGGACACTCCTTTCCGGCCTCGGTTACTTCCAACCGAATCACTTGTTCCTACGGCAGCCGGGCCCAATAACGCCGTTCGGCACCTCGGGACCTACCGGTTACACTCCGAGCCAGGTCCGTCATGCCTATGGGTTGGACCAGGTCCAGCTTCCTGGCGGAATTGTCGGCGACGGCAGCGGAACGACCATTGCCATCGTGGACGCCTATGACGATCCCAATCTGGTCAATGATGTCCATCAGTTCGATCTCCAGTTTGGGATGCCCGACCCGGTCCTAACCCGCCTGAACCAGATGGGCGGGGCGACCCTGCCGAGTGCAGACAGTGGCTGGGCCAGTGAGATCGCCCTGGACGTGGAGTGGTCCCACGCCATCGCCCCCAAGGCCAAGATCCTCCTGGTCGAGGCCAACGACAATTACTTCAGCAGCATGCTGACGGCCGTAACGTTTGCTGCCCACCAACCAGGGGTTGTCGCCGTCTCCATGAGCTGGGGCGGTCTGGAGGACTCGACCGAAACTTCCTACGACAACATTTTCGTCACGCCCATTGGCCACACCGGAGTGACGTTTATCGCCTCCTCAGGCGACCGCGGCGCACCACCGGAATACCCAGCCATCTCGCCCAACGTCCTGTCGGTCGGTGGCACGAGCCTGATGGTGGATAGCCAGGGCAATATGGTCTCGGAAAGCGGGTGGAGCGGAAGCGGTGGTGGCGTCAGTGGGTACGAAACACAGCCCTCCTACCAGGCGGGCGTAGTCACACAGAGCACGAGTTTCCGCACAAACCCTGATGTCTCCTACGACTCCGATCCGTACACCGGCTTCCCGGTGTACGATTCGCTGAATAACGGCTCGGTCACGCCATGGTCCCAGTTCGGCGGCACCAGCGATGCTGCACCGCAATGGGCTGCCGTCGTGGCCATCGCCGATCAAGGGCGAGCCCTGGCCAAGCGAGGCGCCCTCGATGGACCCAAGCAGACGCTGCCGATGATTTACCAGTTTTCGGCGAGCGATTTCCATGACGTTCTCACCGGCGGCAGCCTGGGCAATCCTCCCTATCCCGCCGGCAAGGGCTACGACCTCGCCACCGGGCGCGGTACGCCGATCGCCCCCCGCCTCGTGAGCGACTTGGTGGGCAGTGCCGTTCCGGCGGGGCCCGTCTTCAGCCTCAGTGCCCCGGCCACCAGCGCCGCCGGCGGGCTCTTTAGTATCACGGTGACCGCCCAAGACAAAAGTGGCAGCATCTTGACCGGCTACACTGGCACGGTCCATTTCACCAGCAGCGACGCTACCTCGTTTTTGCCGCAGAACTACACGTTCACGGCCAGCGACAACGGGGTCCACACATTCACGAAGGATTTCGCAGCCACCAAGACCGGCAGTGACACCATAACGGCTACCGATACGTCGTCATCCTCGATGACCGGTTCGGCCACCGTCACCATCCTGGCTGCCAATCCTGATCACCTGGGCTTTGCCCAGCAACCGACGAACGCCTCCGTCGCCAGTTTCATCTCCCCGGCTGTGACCATCCAGGTGTTCGATTCGTTCAACAATGTCGTGTCCTGGGATCGGACCGACACTGTCACCATGTCGCTGGGGAACAACGCCGGCGGCGGGACGCTGAACGGCACGATCTCCGTACTGGTCAACAACGGCATCGCCACCTTCTCGGATCTCTCAATCAACAAGGCGGGGAATGGCTACACGCTCGTCGCCAGCTCCGGCAGCTTGGCAAACATCACGTCGGCCGCCTTCAACATCAACGGGGGCAAGGCGAATCAGCTCGCCTTCGGCCAGAAACCGACCAACACCTCGATCGGCACCTACATCACGCCGGCCGTCACGGTGCAGGTGCTCGACGCACAGGGCAACGTGGTCAGCGGCGACAACACCGATTCGATCACCCTCGCGCTGGGCGCCAACGCGGGGAATGCCAGTCTTACCGGCACGCTGACGGTGACCGTGCAGAATGGCGTGGCCACATTCAGCAAGCTGGCAATCAGCAAGGCCGGCACCGGTTACACATTGGTCGCCAGCAGCACCGGGCTAAATGGCGTGACTTCCACCTCGTTCAACATCACCCCGGCCACCTCGACCACGGCCTTGGTATCCTCGGCCAATCCCGCGCCGTTGAAGCAGAGCGTGACGTTCACGGCCACGGTGAGTGGTCCGGGCACGCCGACCGGCGTGGTGACCTTCTCGGACGGCTCGACCAGTATCGGCCAGGGAACACTTGCCACCAGCGGGGGAACCACCACGGCCAGCTTCACGACTTCCAGCCTGGCCATCGGCAACCATACCATTACCGCTTCCTACAGTGGCGACAGTAATTTTCTGGCGAGCACCGTGGCAATGACCCAGACGGTTGGCAAGACAGGCACCACCACCGTGGTCGTCTCCTCGACGAACCCGTCGGGATTAGGGCAAAGTACCACGTTTACGGCCACCATCAGTAGCTCCGGCAATCCGACTGGGGTCGTCACGTTTTCCGATGGTGGCACGAGCATCGGTCAGGGAACGCTTTCGACCAGCGGGGGCACAACGTCGGCAAGCTTCACGACCTCTACGTTGACAATGGGCAACCATACCATCACCGCCAGCTACGCCGGTGATGCGAATTTTGCCGCGAGCACGTCGAGTCCCATCACGCAAACGGTCGGCAAGTCGGCTACGACCACGGCGCTCGTGTCCACGGCGAGCGCGACGGTATGGGGACAGAGCGTGACCTTTACTGCCACAATTTCCGCCTCGGGCAGCCCCACGGGCCTGGTCACCTTCTCCGACGGGACCGCCATCTTTGCGCAGGTGGGGCTGATGACATCGGCCGGCAAGTCTACGGCGAGCATTACCGTGTCCGGCTTGGCGGTCGGTTCCCACACCATCAATGCCGCCTATGCCGGCGATGGTAATTTCCAGGCCAGCACAGCAGCCGTGATGCAGACGATCAGCAAGGCAACCAGCACCACGTTGGTCACCTCCTCGGCGACCCCTTCCGTGTTGGGCCAAAGTGTGAGCTTCAAGACGACTATCGGTGTCGCCGCGCCAGGCGGCGGAATGCCGACCGGGACGGTGCAATTCCAGATCGACGGCACCAACGCCGGCAGCCCGGTCAACATCAGCACGACCAACGGCTTCACTACCGCCTCTCTCAGCACCGCCACGCTAGCCGTAGGCAGCCATACCATCACCGTCAGCTACAGCGGGGATTCGAACTTCACGCCGAGCACTTCGGCCACGTTCACCCAGACGGTGACGAAGGCCAGTAGCAGCACCGCGGTGGCGGTATCGACCAATCCCGCCGCCTGGGGCCAGAATGCGACCTTCACAGCTACCGTCAGCGTCAACACACCTGGTTCGGGGACACCGACGGGAACCGTGCAATTCGTGATCGACGGAACGAATGTGGCTAGTCCGGTCAGTGCCAAGACTACGAATGGCACAACGACCGCATCGTTCAGCACCGCAGCGCTTTCGCCGGGTAGCCACACCATCGTTGCCAGCTACAGCGGGGACTCAAACGTCGCGGCGAGTACGTCGGCAGCGGTCACCCAGACGGTGAGCAAAGCGAGCAGCAGCACCGCACTGACAGCATCCCCCAATGCGACCGTTTGGGGCCAGGGGGCCGTCTTCACCGCTACCATTGGCATCACGGCCACCGGTCTAGGCAGTCCTACGGGCACGGTGCAATTCCAGATCGACGGCACGAACACCGGCAGCCCGGTCACCATCAGCACTTCGGGCGGCCTGACGACCGCATCGTTCACAAGCACAACCCTGTCGGTGGGCAATCACACGATTACTGCAAGCTACAGCGGCGATTCCAACTTCGCGGCGAGCACTTCGGCAGCCATGACCCAAACGGTGACGAAGGCCGGCAGCAGCACTGCCGTGGCGGCGTTGACCAACCCCATTGTGTGGGGCCAAAGTGCCATTTTCACGGCTATCGTTAGCATCGCCGCACCTGGGTCGGGCACACCGACCGGAACCGTGCAATTCCAGATCGACGGCACGAACACCGGCAGCCCGGTCACCATCAGCACTTCGGGCGGCCTG
>DATGIQ010000450.1:0-4495 GCA_035295665.1 Gemmataceae bacterium
CGGGTTGGTGTTCGGAACGTCAAACAATCGTCGGATTCCCCGGCGGTCCGGTCAACGCCTCGGCAATCGGCCGGCGTTGTTCCAGCGGATCCTGGTGGAATCGCCAAAAACGGATGGCATCGCTCTCATCGAAGAGGTCGAAAACGAACCAGGCAAGACGATCATCCTTAGCAAAGGGGATGAGGGCCAGGCCTGCTACGGGATCCAGACAATAAATATCCAGGGTATGGAGCTCATCCAGAGCTTCGTGAAAGCGTTCTTCGGCTTCCTTGGCCTCTTCCGTAGCTCGGGTGTGAGCCAAGATCGCCGTGCGGTCGGGGCGTCCGGGCCGCTTCCCCAGCCGGTAGGCGGCCAGGTTATGTTGTTGTGCTTCGAGACAGTGCTCACGCAAGGAGCGCATGATGGAAGCAACATAGGGAAGGACTCGACGCGTCTGATCGTAAGTCCAGACTTGAATCGATTCCCGCCGCTTCCTCGATCCACTGCGATTGCGTTTCACAGCGATTTCCTCCCTTGAGGGGGACGGATACAGACACACCCCATTTGTATATTCTGTTCGTTCCCACCAATTATTAGAGAAACAAAGGGCCGGAAAGGGTTCGGGCCCGTGTCAACCGCCATCCTTTTCTACGCTCCTGATAAGATAAACGGATGAGCCACCTGGGCCATTTTCCCGTGTCGGCCGCCGGCACAGGTAACCACAAGGAGGGAGCAAGCGTCCGGTGAGCAAGAAAAAGAAAGTCCGTGTCGATCTGCGCAAGAACCGGTCCAAGCCGCCCCGGCCGAAGAACTGGACGCGCACGTTCCAGAAGCAGGGCTTCGAGGAAGCAGCTCATCCGAGCCAAGAACGTGTCCGTGCCAAAGGGGACTTGTCGCGCCGACGGACGATCATCCAAGAGGAGCCGGAAGCTGCCGACAAAACGCAAGAGCCGACGATCATGCCCGCGACGGACAGCAGCACATGTCTGTCCGGCCGGGTCCTGCGGGTGCACGGTCTCAGCAGCGTCGTGCAAGCGGACAATGGCCGGCAATACCGCTGTGCGGTTCGCCGGTTGCTGCGTACCTTGGTTACCGATGAGCGCAACATCGTAACCACCGGCGATCGTGTTTGGTTTCGTCCCGCGCTGAACGATGAAGGGTTCATCGAGCGCGTCGAGCCTCGGCATGGTCTGCTGACCCGTGCTTCCCGTGGCCGAGAGCATGTCCTGGTCGCCAACGTGGATCAGGTTGTCATCGTGATGTCCCTGGTCGAGCCAGATCTCAAGCCGCACCTCATCGACCGCTACTTGGTGAGTGCAGAGCAGGGGGGGATCACACCGATTCTCTGCCTGAACAAAGCCGATCTGGTCGATCCGGTACCGTACCAGCCGCTGATCGGCTTCTACAGTCAACTGGGCATTCCCACGTTCTTGACCAGCGCCCCGACGGGGCAGGGGATCGAGCGCCTGCGGGAGAAGCTAATGGGCCGGGAAACGGTCTTCACCGGCCAGAGCGGCGTGGGTAAGTCTTCGTTGCTGAATGCGATTCAGCCCGGCCTGGGGCTGCGTGTGTGCGAGGTGAGCGAAACAACGCAAAAGGGCCGGCACACGACCACGACGGCGGAGTTACTGCGACTCGATTTCGGCGGTTGGGTGGTAGATACGCCCGGGATTCGGCAATTTGAGCTGTGGGACATCTTGCCGGAGGAAGTGGAAGGCTTCTTCCCGGAGTTTCGGCCTTACGTACCGTTGTGTGCCTATCCCGACTGCACGCATACCCATGAAAACCGCTGCGCCATCAAGCACGCGGTCCAGCGGCGTCAGCTAAGCGCCCGTCGCTACACCAGTTATCTTGGTCTTTTTGCTGGCAAGTCGTTGGATTAGGAAGGGAAAGCCTGAAGCGCAAGCGAAGGTTGATCCTTCGCTTGCGCTTCAGGCTGCTGGAAGCCTTGCAGCATCGAGCATGGTCACGGCAACGGCTTGGTCCGCAAAGCTCGCGTGCCTTCTTCAGTAGCCTGGGGCACCCGGAAATCGACGTACAGCCGATCGCCGGCACGGACGGGGACATGGCGAACCTTGGTCACTTGCTGCCCATTTTCGGTCCAGGTGGCCTGGATATCGTAGCTGTATTCGCGGCCGGGGATGAGGGGCGGGGTTGAGAAGCGACGGAAGGGACCCCTCAGATCGGTCCGGACCCCTTCGAAGCGCAGCTCCGCGTCAGCCGGCACCCAGACTGTGACCACGGCGGTCGTCTGCACCGCAGTCAACGCCGTGCGCAACACGTTCTCCTGGGGACCGAACGGCGATGGTGGCGTGGTGTACACGCTATAAATCGTGGGACTGGTAGTGTATTCCGCCCGCTGGAGGCCAGGCTGAAAGAATCCCAGCGGACGGGGATACTCAAAGGAGCCATAGATCCGGGGGTAGTAGATAGAAGTCATGTACGTTGGCAGGCCCGCGCTCGGCGACGAAAACGAATACTGGGCCATGCCCGAACTCGAGCTCAGCAACAACAGGCAGAACACGAGTGCGACCAGGACGGAGATCCGGAACCGGTGCAGCAGGCTAGCAAGTCGATTCATAGGTGTCCTCGCTTCGCAAGTTTTAACAGCCCCAAGGTGTTCCTCTCCCAAAACAATCATAGTGCATAATGCAAGTGTGATGCCAGTGCGTGTACTGTCCCGCCGAATCAAGGGGGCTTTTTGTGGCTTCGATCGTGAGCACCGTCTCTATCGTTGGTCCTGCCGTGGCGGTCTTCGATCTTATCACGGCGGCTCGTTTTTGGCCTGAGTGGCACCCCGCCTCGCGCGCCGTCGGCGGTGTCACCCAGCGGCCCTACCAGCTGGGCGACCTGATCCACGAGCGTGGAGAAGTGAGCGGCATCTCATTTCAAATCCGCTGGAAAGTGGTCGAACACGTTCGGCCGGTGCGCGTCGTTCTCCAAGCAGAAACGCTCCCCTTTCGAATCATCTATGCCTTCCATACCCGGAACGCAACCACGGAATTCCGGAGAGAACTGGAATATGATGCGGCAGCCTTCACCGCGGTTGGGGACCCAGAAGCAATGGGCCGGCTGTTGCACGCCCAATCCGAGGAAGCCCTGCGGCGGCTGAAGGAATTAGTTGAGAGGATCCTGGGCGCGGAGAGTGAAGTTGCCATAGGCTAGCCGCCCTGGCCACCCATGCTCCTACCGCCTCGACAGACGATTCTCGGCTTTATTTGCCAGGTAAGATCCATACCGGGTCAAATTGCCGGGGATCGTCCATCAGAGCTTGGACAGCCCGCGACATGAGCACCACCGCGGGGGCGTCATCGGGATGATCGGCCAGCAAAGTGCCCAGGAGCCGGGCGGTCTCCCGGAATTTGCCCTGCTCAAACGCTTCCAAGGCGAGCTCGTACTTCTGTTTCTTATCGGCCGAATCTGCACGCCCGGGGGCTGTCAGCTCATAAAGACCGACCGGCTCGGCGATGTTGATGACGCGGACCGTGGCTAACCGCCGCGTTTCAAACGTGCCCTCGAGTTGGGCCTCGGTATTGTGTGTGATCAGAATGGGACAGCCAAGGTACTTCGTGGCCCCTTGTACCCTGCTGGCCAGGTTGACCGTGTTGCCGAGCGGGCCGTACTTGAACTTATGTTTCGAGCCCGTGTTGCCGACCCAGGCTTTGCCCATATTCACTCCAATCCCGATCTGGATCGGTTCTTGGAGAATTGCCTGCCAGCGCTCGTTGAGGGCGGGCAAGGTCGCAAGCATTTCCAGGGCAGCGCGACAAGCCAAGCGCGCCGGCTCGACCGGCTTCTCGGGGGCACCCCACATGGCGAGAAGCTCATCGCCGATATAGTCCACGAGGACGCCACGGTGAGCTTGCACGCATCGGGACAACGCCGTCATCAGATCGCTAATCCAGGCAACCGTTTGGGCCGGTCCCAGGCGCTCGCTGATCCGGCTGAAACCACGGATGTCGCAAAATAGGAGCGTAACTTCCGCTTCCTTCCCATGCAGGAGATCGGGCTGGAGGGCGAGCTGCCGGGCAAGCTCCGGAGTGAAGAATTGCTCGAACTGCACGCGTGCCGCCACAGCCGCCTGCTCCTGTTCCAGGCGCGTCAGACCGGCTGCAACACCCATAGCCAACAGCTCCACCATCGTGGCCTGCACCTTCGCGATGGGTGCCGAGTTAGCGAGCATGCTGTCCTGGCGGCAGTCGCCATACAGAGCGCCGATAACTTCTCCCGCCATGTTCAGGATGGGAGCGGCGATCGCGGCCTGGATTCCCAACAGGCTGGTGCCGGCCGTGTCTCGGTGGCTCGGCACTTGCCAAAAAGTTCGCTTTTCTTTCTGTACCTTGCTCAGGATGGAGCGGCTCGGCTGCCAACCGGCGATCTGCAGCGCATGCTTAGCCAGGTGCAAGACCTCCACGCGCCATTCCCCTCGGTCATAGCGCAAGACGCTTCCCGCGTCGAGGCCAACCAGGTTAACGACGGCTTCCGCGGCCTTGGCAAAGAAGTCTGACGAGCTGGC
>DATGIQ010000451.1:0-2097 GCA_035295665.1 Gemmataceae bacterium
TCTGGAAGATCTGAACCAGCAGGCTTTCCAGTGGGCCACCGTGCGCCTGGAACACCGGCCGGTCGCCAAAAGCCGGCTGATCCCGGCCCAGGCGTTCGAGCAGGAGCGTCCTTTCCTGGTGAAACTGCCAGTGCATCTTCCCGCCCCCTACCTGGTGCAGGAACGGGATACCGATCAGTATGGCTACGCCGCCTGCGACGGCAACTATTACTGGGTGCCCGGCACCAGCCGCGAGGAGGTGAAGGTGTTCGAATATGCGGACCGGCTGAAGATCTATCAAGGTGGCCAATGTGTGGCCGAGTATGCGTTGCCGGCCGATGGGGTCCACAACCAGGTGTTCAGCCCGGCGGGTATGCCCCGGCCCGCACGCCAGCCCAATAATCGCAAGCGGGCGGCCCAGGAGGAGGAGAAACGCCTGCGGGCGATGTCTACAACGGTGGACGGCTACCTGAACTTCGCTCTCCACGCCGGCGTGCAACCGCAGCGATTCTTGCGGGAGCTATTCGCCTTGTCATGTCGGGTGACGGCTGCCGTTTTTATGCAAACCATCGAACGGGCACAGCACTACCGGATCACCGATGTCGAAACGCTGCGGCGGATCGCACGGTTGTCGATCAGCCAGCAGGAATTTCAAGTCTCCGGCGTAGAGGTGGATGAAAGCTTCCGCCAGCGCGAATCCTACCAGCAGGGTCATCTGACCGACGCGCCCGATTTTGGTCTCTACGACCAGATGCTCGACGACGAAGAAGGCCACGATGGATGACGAACTGATGAAAAGCCTGCGCTATCTCCGGTTGCGGGGCTTGTTGGCGCATTGGGACGAGTATGTAAGCCTGGCGCAGAAGCAGCATTTTTCTCCGGTTCGCTTGTTGCGTCACGTGGTGGAGGAAGAATCCAAGATCCGCCAAGAGCATGCCCGTCAACTGCGGCTGGCCCGCGCCCGCATCCCCGAACAGTGGCGGATGGAAACCTTCCCCTTTGAGCGCCAACCGAAGCTGGATAAGAAACGCATCCTGTCGCTGTACGAGGCCTTGGATTACATGACCCAGAATCGCAACTTGATCTGGGTCGGCCCGACCGGATGCGGGAAGACCGGATTGGCGACGGGGTTCCTCATCCAGGCCATTCAGCGCGGGTATACGGGCCGCCATGTGGAGTTCGCCGAGTTGGTGGCGGAGCTGTTCCGATCGGTGGCCGATCATTCCGAGCAGCAAATCCTCAAGCGTTATCTGGCCTATGATTGCCTGCTGGTCGACGAGGTGGGTTATGTGGAAGTGGAACCCGTTCAAGTCGGCTTGTTCTTCACCCTGATGCACAAGCGGCACCGCAAAAAACCCACGCTGATTACGTCCAACCTGGGCTTTAGCGAATGGCGATCGTTTCTGAGAAACGACCATTTGACGGCGGCTCTCATCGACCGGCTCACCGAGAACAGTCACGTCATTAACATGAAGAACTGCATCAGCCTTCGGCCTAAGCTCAGTGCCGAATCATGATGTTTGGGGATCGACTCGACCAGCTCCGCCACGTCCCCTTACCAGCGGTGATGCGGGAAACCGGCGCCCAACGCGATCACTATGACAAGGCCAAGTGGCACACTCCCAAGGGCGACATCTCCATCACCGGCATGAAGTTCATGAACTGGCATCAGAGCCGCGGCGGGGGAGGTGCGATCGATTTGGCCATGCACTTGAACGACCTCGACTTCCAAAGCGCCGTGGCCTGGCTGCAGCATCATTTTTCCATTCCGCCGGATTCCGCGCCCCCGCCGGCCCTGCGCCGCTTGACACTACCGCCGCCGGACCGGAGCCAACTTTCCGCGGTAAGACATTACCTTGTCCATGACCGCGCGATACCACCCTCGCTGACGGACTCCCTCATTGAGTCCGGAAAACTCTATGCCGATCGTCGTGGCAATGCAGTCTTCCTCCTGCTGGGAAAAGCCAACACACCCGTAGGGGCGGAACTCCGCGGCACCGGACCGCAAAGCTGGCGCGGCATGGCGCCCGGTTCCCAAAAAAATCTCGGCTACTTCTCCCTCCAGGCTCCGGACGCGGGGATGGTGATCCTGTGCGAGTCCGCCATCGACGCCATCAG
>DATGIQ010000452.1:0-13082 GCA_035295665.1 Gemmataceae bacterium
GACCTTGGCCCGCAGGATTTCCGACCGCCTGGCGCCCGTATGGGCGGCGAAGCAGAACAGCGGGTAGATGAAGGGGTGGATGGCCCGTTCCTTGACGGCTTTGAGCAGATCGTCGATTTCGGGCAGGAGGAGATACACCGCTTCCCACAGAACGGCCGGGTCGCCACCGCCGGCGATCTGCCGCTCGATCTCGGCCATCGTCATGAACGGCGGCTTCTCGTCGGCCTTGGGGTAGCGGAGGCCCCGGTTCGGGAACTTGCCCTCAGTCAGCCCCATCGGCTCGCCCCAGTTCCACGCAGCCCGCAGGGTGGCGATCTCCTTGCGGATCGTGACAGGGCTGATCTTGGCCTTGGCCCGGTGGTTAACATATTCCTGCATCTTGGCGAGCGACAGTTCGCCTAGGGGGAAGCCATCGCCGAGGATGCGGGCGAAGTGACTGAGATGCAGTTTGCAGGTATCGAGGCTGTTGGACTCGATGGTGCCGTTCGCGTGCGTGGTGAGGTAGCGGTCTTTCAGGTGGCCGAGGGTGACGGCCTGGCGCGGGGCGGCGGCGAGCGTCGGCCCGGTATCCGGCGGCTGGCCGTCGTGCTGGATGAAGGTCACGATGTCGGTGCCATCCGGCAGCACCAGCAGCCGTTGCTTCAACCGCATGAGCAGGTAATCGACCTGCCGGGCCTTGTTCCCGGCCTCTTCCTCGCTCACGTCACCCACGGTGAAGGTGTGCCGCCTGCCGTGGTACATGGACTGGCAGTAGTACGAATCGCCTTTTTTCTGGAGGGAAGCCATTGGCGTCTCCTGACGCAATGCCAGTGCAACGCCATTCTAACGGGTGCAGAAGAATTGCAGAAGAGTTCTTTTCTGCACATCAGGGCAAGAGGTCCGGGTTCGCCGTAACCCCTTGCCCTGATTGCAGTGCCGGAGACAGGACTTGAACCTGCACGAGGTTAACCCTCACCAGGCCCTCAACCTGGCGCGTCTGCCAATTCCGCCACTCCGGCTGACATTTCTATCGCGTTGCAATCACACGTAACCGTCGATTGTCCTCCAGGTTGCGGCCATTAGGCCTATCGAGTCGCATTGCACGCATGTACGGGTGACATTGGCAACCCTGGTCACGTTTTGGTCACAATTCCCCGTACGATCATCCATTGTACGAGCCAGGGAGCCGATCCGCCTAGCCCATCTTCAGTAGCGGCAGTAGGACCTGCCGCTGACAACGCTGCAGTTCGCGGTGCCACAGTCCAACAAGCGTAGGCGTCACTCACTACCATCCCTTTTGTTGCATGACTGCGCTATGCATCCCGATTCCCATCAGCTCACGCCGGCCTTCGGACGGGCAACAATTCCTCGCCCCGAGGACGTAGCGGAATAGGAGGTCGCAGAGTTAATAACTTAACGTCAGGCGTGTCCTAATCGCTCCGGTCAACTACTTCTTGGGCTGCTCCGGGGACGGGGCGATTTGGTGGAAGTGCAAAGCCGCCTTGGCCATCGAGGCCCTTCGTGCCTTGGCCGTCCTTGGTGACGGTCGGCTCCTGGCTATTGCAGAGCGGATTAGCAATCAGCCCAAGCCCGAACGTTGGCTTATCGGGCTAATTAGTCGAGATCTAGAAGAGATATCAGAGGCTTGGGATGATGCTGCCACGCGCTCCCAGGCACCGGATGCTGTCCGACTGGTGCAAAATACCTTGTCCGTTGTTCAGAAGGCCGCAGTCACTGTTTGAGCTTGAATGGCCTTACGGCTCGTTACTTCAGGAGATTATATGCCATCAATGATATTGGACAGAGCGGGCCAAGCCGTGCCAAACCTGTCCGTAGTCGGTTCCCGATGGAACGACAGCCGTTTCGTCAAACACGTTGCGCTGCTCCCGCCTTTGGAGATCATGGAAACTGGTGAGCCACCCACTATCGCCTACGGCCGCCGGCCCGTCACACTCGCGCCGTCTGACGACAATCCCTATAAGGTCATCCACGTGAGGGGGGAACAGGGATTTTGTATTGACCACCATATTAGACCATACGTTCTCGCTTGGCTGGAGGGCACCGATTCAACAGCCGCTATGAAAGCTCTGAAAACGGTTATCGATGAAATATTGGTCCGAATCCACTTAAGAGATTTGAAGATTAGCTGGTCCGCTCACACATCGAGAGTTATTCTAAGAAATCGAACCCTCAAGGATGTCGGCACGAACAAGCCAATAAGCTGGTCATTTAGCTGCGCTGGCTTCGCTGTCTGGTGTTTTGAGAAGGCAACTGGGACACAACTGCTGGTAGACGATGATGCTCTGCCGCCGGTGCCGCTAGAGGCCATACTCGAACCTTATGAGTTAGACAGCTTGGAAACGCAACACTTACTCCAAGAGTTGCAAAAGATGAATCTGTCCCATCCGGGGCCGTGGAAAATAGTCCTTCCGGGATATCTTATCCATTCTCTGAGCCGCCCTACTACGCAGGTGCACAACGTCCCCTACACGCCAGCTATTGATGACGCCTACTATCCCAAGGAGACGTAAGCCGTCCAGCGAAGCGCCTCCGCTTTGTCATCGCATGCTTTGGCGAACCAGTTCATTCTCGCGGCCAACGCTCTGCTTGGCCTTCAGTTAAGCCAGCAACTTCAATCTTCCGCTGGTCACATGAGAAGCCTGGACCCGCAGGCCTGCCAGTCGCGACACAAGGGGCAGCCTGCCGACGGATGTTTGACGAGCCGATGTAAGCAGGCGAACGGTAGTATACGCGTTTACCTCTCTAAGCGTACAATTCCTTGCGATTTGTCCTCGATTGCGTCAATACCACGGCGGGCGATGCGGCGAACATGGAAGCTCTGGTCATGGGCATTCGCCTCTCTTAATGTCGGCAGCACTTCTGTTCCGCCGATCATGCCAAGGGCGTTGACAGCCGCAACCCGGACAATTCTATCCTCATCCCGGACGAGCGTGATCAGGGCAGAAATAGCCTCCCTTGCGGCTTCGCCGAGCTCAGCAAGGGCATAAGCGGCTCTTGCTCGCGTTTCGCTGTTGGCGGACTTCAAGTGTTCAATATGTGCGGCTACCTGTTGTGCTGGCGTGGTGTCCGGCGCCTGCGATGGGGTTGGCTCAGTCATAAATCTCTCCTGTCGCTGTTGACTTTATTGTCATTCGCAAAAAACGGTCGTCCATGATGAAATCTCAGCGCTGCCGGACGTGAGGCGCTGCTCTGAGCCGGGGCGGGGGCGGGATGCGATTAGCATTGAACGCCGCCGTTCCATTTGCCATGGTTCTGGGCCAGCGTGTTAGTCGTCTACCCCTACACGACCGCGCCGACCAACCCAGCCTTCTGCTGCCACATGAAAGCAAGCATCTCTTTGTCGCAACGCAGTCGCCCAGCCCAATGCGGCGATCCCGCCGATCGGTTGACTCCTGCTTCCTGAATCCTACTCTACTCTCCGTCGCGTGGTTTGGGCTTTGCTACTTGACCAACGGTTGCATTGGGCTGTAGGCCAGTGATTCGCGGGCGCCGCAGCCCTGGGAAGTCTCCCGCGCTTGCGGGACGGCGGCCCGCGTTGCGCCGCCCGGTGTGCGTTGTACCACTTACGGACTCCCAGATGATGACATGAGACGGCGACTTATACCCTAGGGCGTGCAGCTTGGCAAGCGTCTGGAGAAGACGGAGGGATTGCTGGGTCAGAAAGCGGTATTGGCGGCAAACGCCGTGCGGACTCTGATGGTAAGGCCATTGTTGAGCAATGCGCTCGCAGGGCACGGGCGCGTTTGCCCCACGGTCACTACAGCGATAAGGGGGTTGCTATGCTTGAGCGTTTGAAAACGATCATGATTGGGCTTTGGTACCCGGCAGTCCTCGGTGCGTTAATCATCCTCTTTATCGAGCGCTGGTCACAAGGCATTTCGGCAATGAGTAGGCCGAGTACATGGTTCGGATTATTCCTCATTCTTTACTACACGATATTGTTCGAGGAATCTTTTCACACTCTGAACTATACTCTGTACTCGTGGATTATTGATTTATTCGACCTCGGCGTAATGTACGGCGCCTACGTCTGCTTGGGCTACGGCTTTGGCGGACAACCCGAGAACATTAAGTTCTTTTTCGGGATTATGATTTTCGGGTTTCTTGAACCGATTATCTGGCGCTCAATGGAAAACCGTCGGGAGCTGATACTAGACTTGTTGTGTGCAGTCGGCATAGTTGTGATGCTACTTGGGCTCGCACTGCCAGATTGGTATTTGTGGTACGCAGTGGTGGTCATTTGGCTCTTACTTATTATCTACGTCGCCTACGCTAGTTTGCGCGTAGCGATACCACCCCCCGGTCGAGAGACCTTGTCTGCCGGAGGAGCTGCGCGTAGCAGCCGAACAAAGCGCGCCTTGTAAGCAAATTCGCTTAAACGAAATGGCTGCCGCAGAGTCGATCTCGTCGCCGTGGACGATCCTACGGAAGCTGGTTTGCCGGCGAACACGAGGCGGATTGCGTTCGTGGTGGCCATGTGTTCTGCTCGGTGCCGGTAAGAGAGCCTGCTCACCCCCCATGCACTTCTAGAGGAAGCGTCCCATCGAACCCCGAAAGACGCAGGCGCTACCCACTTTTTCGCTCAAACGGCCGAAGTCCTGAGATGTTGACGCAGGACGGGTCGTGAGTCGTCTCCCTGAATTCGGATATCGTCGCCGAGAATCACCTGCTCTCTGATGTGGTGTTAAATGTAAGCGCCCGGCCAACCAGGTGAGCCATTGGTCCCGTGCAAACGCGGTCAGCCCGCTGATCGGTGCAGGTCAGCAGGCTGACGGAATGTTCGGGTTGTCCGGTGATGGGTTAGCCCGCGTGCGGGAGAGGCGCTGGTGCGTCGCGGGTCTGGCTGAGGAGCCAGCGGTCCGGCAGCCAGGGCGTCAGCTGCTCGACGGTGGGCTTTTCGCCCAGCGCGAACAGCCCGGAGAGGGCCACGCGAAGGTAGCCGAACGGATCGATTGCCAAATGCTTACACGTTGCCACGATGGTGTATAACACCGCGGCGGTCCGGCCCCCGGTCTCACTACCCACGACGCCCCAGTTGTTCCTTCCCAGAGCAATGGCCCGCAAGGTGCGCTCGGACAGGTTGTTCAAGACCTCAGCAGACTACATCCACTCCGTCTGATTCCGGTGTCCTGATCACCCACCCGTTTCACCCTCTTCGAGGTCAGCGTCTTCCCCTCCTCCATCGTGGTGTCAGTGCTGCCTCCGAGTGGGTCTTACTACAACTTCCGGACGGATCGGTACTCCGCATCCCCATCGCATGGACCGATCTGATCGTCCCCGACCCCTATCTCTTGGCCGGACAGGGGCGAGCCGCTTTTCGTGTCCCGGATCTGCTCGAACTCCGCTCGCTCCTCGATTCACTCCTCCCGGAGGTACATCGATGAAGCGCTCGACGGGCGCCCAAGGAACTATGCCCAACTGTCCAAGGAATGATGTCGCCCACCCCGCGCTCGCGCTTGGGCTCCGACCGTTGCTCCTTGCCGCTTCTTCCGTGCTGGTGCATGCTAATCTCTCGTTACGCGTCTACGCGACGGGAGGCCACGGCATAATTCGTTGGACGGCCGCAAGGAGGCCTTTGCATGAACGCTACCCAGCGCCTCGACCCCAAGGCTCACTTCCTCGCCCAACGTGGTGCGCTGCATCCCCATCCCCAACGTGTCCAGGATTCCGTCTTCCACGGCAGCACGTTCTTCGACCCTCGCGATCTGATCCAGGTCCGCTACGAGATGGTCCGCCGCTTTCGGGTCGACGGGCAGGCCGCCATCCAGGTCGCTCGCTCCTTCGGGGTCAGTCGCCAGTTGCTGTACCTGCTGGTCCAAGCATTTCAGGAGCACGGCCTGCCGGGCTTGTTCCCCAGCAAACGCGGCCCCAAGGCCGCCCACAAGTGTACCGACGAGGTGTTGGCCTTCGTCCACGCTCGTCTGGCCGAGTCTCCCTGGCTCACTGCCGACGCGTTGCTCCGCGACGTCCGGCAACGCCTGGCAATCCACCTCCATCGCCGGACCCTGCAACGGCACCTGCAGTGCCTGGGAAAAAAACGGCGCCCTCCGACTCGGCCGGGGTGGGGGATCCACTTTCCTCCCTTGACCTGAGCGCACGCTACGAACGTCTGCGTTCCGCCGTTCTCCTGCGCGGCTGCTCCGATTCTCACGAAGCGACCTTGATGGTTCAGCGCGGGATCCCTGGGTGGGTGGACTTCGCACGTCGGTTGGGCGAAGGCCATTTCTCACCGGACCCATCGCGCACCGAGGCGGCGTGTCCCCAGCCCGTGCCTCCTGCGTGGCTTCCCTCGCGTCGCGAACTGATCCCTGTCCTGGCGTCCGTCGTCCTTCATTGCTTGGAGGCTACCCCATGAGCGACACGCGCAAAATCTCGGCCCACCACCTCAAGCGCAAAGCGTATCTCTACATCCGCCAATCGACCATTTTTCAGACCGAACAAAACCGCGAGAGCACCGAGCGACAGTACCGCTTCCGGGAACAAGCCGTATCGCTGGGTTGGCACCCGGAGCAAGTCGTGGTCATCGATGATGACCTCGGGCAGTCGGCTGCCGACGCCAGCCAACGCGCCGGTTTTCAGCGGCTGGTGGCGGATGTCAGCCTCGGCTTGGTCGGCATCGTGCTGAGCCTGGAGGTCTCGCGCCTGGCACGCAACTGCTCGGACTGGCATCGCCTGCTGGAGCTGTGTGCCCTCAGCAACACGCTCATCCTGGATGAGGATGGACTGTACGACCCGAACCTCTTCAACGACCGCCTGCTTCTGGGCTTACGCGGTACCATGAGCGAGGCCGAACTCCACTTCCTGCGCGGTCGCCTGGAAGGAGGCAAGTTGAACAAGGCCCGCCGGGGCGAGTTGCGGACCCCGCTGCCCGCCGGCCTCCTCTATGACAGCGCGGCCCGGATCGTGTTCGACCCCGATCGTGAGGTGCAAGCCGCGATTCGTTGCATCTTCCACACCTTCCAGGTGACCGGCAGTGCTTGGATGAGCGTGTGCCGGATGAGTCAATCGGCCGTGCGGCTGCCGGTGCGGCTGCGGACGGGGAAGTGTGCCGGCCAGATCCGCTGGGTCCCGCCCACGTTGAGCCGCGTCTTACGCGTACTGAAGAACCCCCGTTACGCCGGCGTGTACTTTTACGGTCGCACCCGGCAGAAGAAGGGTGTGCCGTCGGGTATCCTGCCACGCGAGCAGTGGAAGGTATTCATCCCGAACGCCCATCCCGGCTACATTACCCTGGAGGACTTCGAAGCCAACCAGCGGACGCTGGAGCAGAATAGCGTGATTGGTCGTACGCAGGGATCGTCGACGGCGGCGCGGGAAGGGCCCGCCCTGTTGCAGGGGCTGCTGGTTTGTGGCCGCTGTGGTCGGCGCATGAGCCTGCGCTACCAGTACCGGCGGGGTCGCGTAAACCCAACGTACTATTGTCAGCGGCAGGCTACGGAGTACGGCGGTGCCTTGTGCCAGCAGATTCCCGGCGCGTGTGTCGATGAGGCTATCAGCCGGTTGGTCGTCGAGGCGCTCACGCACGAGGCTGTCGAGGTCGCCTTGGCGGTGTACGAGGAACTGGGCCGGCAACACGAGGAACTGGCCACCATCCACCGCAACCGCATCGAGCGTGCCCGGCACGAAGCGGACCTGGCGGAGCGGCAGTTCCTGCTGGTCCACCCGGAGAACCGCTTGGTGGCCGATAACCTCGAACGACGCTGGAACGACGCGCTGCGGGCCGTGGCGGAAGCAGAAGAAGCGTTCGCGCAGTGGAGCCATCAGCATCCGGCGCCGTTGGACACGCAGACGGGGCAACGCGTCCGTGACCTGGTCGGAGACTTCCCGGCAGTCTGGGACCACCCGCGGACAACGGCACGCCAGCGGAAGCAGCTGTTGCGGCTGCTGATCCAGGACGTGACGCTGCTGCGGCAGGAACAGATTGCCATCCGCGTGCGTTGGAAAGGGGGAGCTACGAGCGAACTCTACGTGCCGGTGCCACTCAATGGGTTCGAGGCGCGGCGCACCGAGCCGAGCGTCCTGAAGAGCATCGCGGCCTGGGTGGAGCAGCACACCGATGAAGAGATCGCCGAGCGGCTGAATCGCGAAGGAATGCGGACCGGAACAGAACAGTCCTTCACCCATGAGACCGTCAGTCGCCTGCGGCACGCGAAAGGGATCACGGGTCGGAAGGAACACCTGCATCAGGCTAGAATGCGGACGACCGAGGAGATCACGCAGCAAACTGGAATTGCAGAGAGCACGCTGCGGAAGTGGCGGAAGGCCGCCTACCTCCAGGCAATTCGCTGCGACCGCAAGCACTGGCTCTATGAATTCCCGACGCCGCAAGTGCTCCAGCGGATTGCGCAAGCCCAGAGCCAAAAATGAGGCATTCCTCCAACACTCGCCATCCGACATATGAGGTGTAGTATGAAGCGATCACGTTATCGATGGCCAGGTACCCCTGTTCCAGATAGCGGCCCAGCGCCTCCCAGTGATTCAAGGCGTAGCCGACGGCCTGCCCCAGCGCGGACTTCGGCAGCGCCTGCGGCCGCTGCTCGTCCAGCCAGCGCTTCAGCTCATCCAGCACCGGCCGTGCGTGCTGCTGCCGGCGGTGGCGGCGTTGCTCTTGCCGCTCTTGCCGTTGTTGCTGGGCCAGGGGATCGTCTGCGGGCGGCAGTAGCGGTGGCAGGTCGCGCTCGATGGCATAGAGTTCCCGACGCAACAGCTCCGCGCGAGTACGTTCGGCAATCCATTTTCTTGTGGGCTCCCGCGTACCCCACACAATGAAGATTAGCGATGCGATAAAAACCGCCTCCGCTCCGACAAAGCCGATACCCCAACCTTCACCTTGCCTCCATAGGAGGGTTTGCAGCGTCAGAGCTAGCAAGGCAAGCGATGGCAGAACAGCCACCGTGATACCAGCGGCCCGAAACCGTCCTTGATAATCCGGAGGCTTTGGAAGCTGAGAGGTCTGCAGGTCGTGAATAAGGCGGACCTCATCAAAGAATTCAGCCTTTTTGATGTGTGCGGGAATCTCGAGTGCCTGCACTACCTTCGATTCCTTTTTCTGGCGTCTTGCCCAGTAGAGGTCGCGCAGCACGCGGTATATCACCGGCACAAGGAATACGACGACCACGGCTCCTAACACCGGCACAAGAATCTGAAGCCAGAATAGTTGCCCCCAATACGCCACCAACGCCAATGTCGCTACCGCAGTTCCGCTAATTCCCTGGAAGCACAAGAGTTTTTTCATTTTAGATCGGCCTCATTTGAGGCCGCCGGGTGCACCGCAATCGACCATCGACCGAAACCACCGCCGCCGTCTCCGGGCCACCGGCAGCGGAAGCACGCCGGATGGCCAGACCTTCGCCGAAAGAGTCGGCCAGAAGAAACGAGTAACCGCGCCCGATCCCTTCGGCATCGCCAGGGACAACTTCGCCGGAGTCCGCCTGTTTGAAAGCAAGCAAGACCGCCAGATGGCCATCAAGTTCCTCAGGTGAAGCTTATGACCTGAGCTTATTCTCATCGACGCCATCCATCAAGGCATTGAGGAAGGTCACAGCTACGTCGAATAGCTCCTTTACGCGCTCATGCGTGTAGTTGCCTTTTTTGCCCCGGGAGAGGTCGTCGCGGAGCTGATGGACCTGCGAAATAAGCCGGTCGAAGTGCCCGGCAGGCAGCGGCGTGCGGGCCAGGTCACGCCCTATGGCGCGCACCTTGTGCTCATCGCTTGGATTCTTGTCCTGTATGCCGATACGTCGCTGGAGCAGCTCCGATAAAACCGTGTCGATGCACTCGCGCATCGCGATCAGCACCGTTATCCCACCCGATGTTTCGGTGAGGGGAAGCGTCAGCGCGGCTTGGGCTTGGGCCAGGTGGCTGGACGCGGGCTCGAAGTCCCCTGTCTTGCGGTCCAGGCCAAGCCTGACCATTGAAGCGAGCGCCTTCTGGACGATGTGGCCGCAGTCAAGCGTGTGCGCAATTTGCTGCTTGGCGGTGAAAACAATCTGCTGGGCGTCTCGTCTTGAAGGAAGACGGTGCATATCAATACTGGATATGGCCATCGCGGTATTGGTCGTCAGGCCGGACGTTGCCACGAAGAGCGTGTTTATCGACGTTTTCGCGGTGTCCATGTGCCGTGCTGCGGAATCGCACCAGTCGCGCAGGGCGGAGATTGTATTGTCCTGTTGGGACTCGGGAAAGACGCCAAGCTGTACAACTTGGCGAGTTTGTTGCGTAAGGTCCCTGGCTTGGCGCGCGGCCTCAGCTATTTGCCGCCCCTGCGTTTCTTGCTTCTTTGACAGAGAGTCAACTTTGCCACAAAGGTCGATGATGATGTCGTTTTTGGATGGTTGTTCTGCCACGGCGACTTCCTCCAGCCCCGTGTGGAAAGGATTGCGAACTGACCCGAGGGGCGGAGAAGTGTCGCCCAGAATTCGGTTCATCGATCATTCTAGGAGCCAACGGCGTGATGCGCCAAGACCGGGGGCGTGAACCAGCGTATTGCCGATGATGCTCTCGACCGGATCCACGACAGCAGCATCCCTCTCGCTGATTAGCCGGCGTTCTTGACTGAGCATGAAATCCGGCAGATGGAGGGGCGGGAGGGGTCGCCCCCTCAGCGCTTCGTCTCATGGCTTACCGGCCCGCCTCTTGTACCTGCTCCTTGCCCCTTGGCTTCGGTCACTGCCGCCCCAGAATCGCCGCTCCCGTAGCCAAAATCTTTTGGATGGCTTTCAGCACGGTCCTCTCCAAGTTGATGGTAAGACATACCTTCACCGTGAAGACGGCACTTACCGAAGCCAAGGCAGTCCAAACAGTTGCAAAACTTGGACCAAGCAATGAGCCGCTTGAAAATCCAAACGCAGGCCCCTGCGAGTGGCCCGGATCTCCTCTATTATAAGGGAACGCGATTGCAGAAGGAAACGGCGCAACGGCCGTCGCACCGCCGAACTGAAGGTGCTTGGCGATTCGGCCAATCTCACTTGCACCAAAACCGGGCCACGCATCCTGATTCCCCCATCCGCTCACGCCGGCCTTCTGACAGGCAACAATCCCTCCCGCTGAATACGGAGCACCTCGGCATGCGAAATGGTCCAGGATGCATACGCACCCCTGCCGCTCTCCTTCTTCTCGGCGTTGATGCGACCGTTTCGGCACCATTCCCTGACAGTGAATTCTGCCTTGCCCAGGATCAGTGCGGCCTGCTCGGTACTATACCACTCCCGCATCTGCTGCCGCTCGACGAGCACGGCCAGCATGGCCTCGATCTTCTCCAGCCTCTCCTCGATGTTCGTCATCTCTGCACCTCAGCGTTCGATGCCCCGATCCTTGCTCTTCTCCGGCGTGCCCGCCGCCCGATCGGCGTATTGATGCAGCGTTTTCTCGTAGCTCGCCGACAGGTTCGCCCCCGCCATCTGTGCGTAGTCCATCACCGCCGAGCGCATATCCACGCCGAACAGATTGGCACCTTCCATGCGGGCATTGGTAAATACCGTGCCGATGCAAACGGCGTTGCTCAGATTCGCGCCGCGAAAATCCGCATGGCGGCAATCGGCCTTGATCAGCACGGCGCCCGATAGATCGGCCGCCCGGAAATCCACAAACCGCAGATCGGCCCCCTCGAAATTCACGTTCTTAAGCTCCGCGCCACGGAGGTCGGCCCGCTTGCCGTTCCCCTTGGGATTGTTGATCCACTCCTTGTGCTGTTGCAGCGCCGAGGAAAGTTCTTTTGCGGTCATTGCCTGCCACTCGCCTTTCGATGCCCTTGCCATGGAACCACTCTAGTTCTGGCTGAATCCCCGCAGGGCAGGGATATCCCCGAGCTGCCCCGGCCTGAATATCACAATGGCGGACGGAAACGGAGCCCCAGACTTCGCGTTGCCGAATCGGATTCGGCCGGAGACCAGCCATACCTCGCTGGCGGCCATCACATAGCGATGCCACCATGACGTATCCGTCCGGGCCGGGATCAGGCACACTACCGTCGCATCACCCGCCAGCGCGCTTTCGTATGCCTTCTCGACCCATCGCCCGATATTCCTTCCATAGGGCGGGTTACACCAGCACACGCCTTTCCATCGCTGTGCCAACCCATCATCCTGCGGCGAGTAAAACCGCTGGCACTTCGCATTCTCCGGCAACGCACAGACATCGAGCGTGAAATGGAATTGTGCATCGAGTTGCCGAAACAGCAACCAGGGCGTCTCCCACCGATCCGTCGCCGAACTGAAATGCACCCGATTATCCATGAACCACCCCAGGGCAGTGGGAAGTCCGCCATCATCAGCTCCCGGATTGCCGGCTGCCCGGGCGATCCCTCTGCCGCAGTTCGAACAGGCGCAGGTGACCCTCCAGCCCGATGAGGGCGAGGCGCGTAATCGCCTCGACCAGCGCCTCCCGGTTGCGAACGTCCCTTGCATGGCGGTCCACGATGGCAACCGCCGAGCTGCGGGCCAGAATGGCGAGCAAGGATTCGTCCTGCATGCTTGCCTCCTCCCGTCCCGCCTCGAAGGAAGAAGTTTCCATGGTAGGCCTTGGGATGTTCATCACCGCCTCCTCGTCTGGCTCCGTTGATTCGGCATTCATCGCTCGATGCCACGGTCTTCTTTCTGTCTGGACTGCTGAGCACCGGCGTGAAAGTCCAGGATCTTGCCCCATTCGCCGGACGGACCTTCCCTGTGCCGGTCACCGATGTCGTCCTGGTAGTCCGCCATGACGCTCGTTACGCTGACGCCAATCCATCCTTCCGCGATCGACACGCCGCGCGCGGCCAGGAGCTTTCCCATCTCCATGCTCATGACATTGTCCTTCGGCTGCTCAATCCGAAGGGTGGAATCACGCAATTCCATGATGGGGAGCTTGGCGTTTCGTGGAGCGGGATTCACGTACTCCTCTGTCAGCCAGTCTGTCTTTCCCGTCACCATGAGCGCTGCGTGCCATTCTCCCTCGGTATTTCTCAGCCGAAGCAGACGCTCGTTGCCGCGAAACTGCACATAGATGTCGATTTCCCTTCTCATCGCTTGTGCCCCTTATCGTTCCCTTGCTTTTCATTTGCGTGTTCCCGGGCGTCCTCCAGCGCCTCGCCGTTTGTGTCTGGT
>DATGIQ010000453.1:0-2535 GCA_035295665.1 Gemmataceae bacterium
GCACACGGTCACCTGGATGAGCACGACAGTGATTACCTGCTTGAAACCGCCATTGCGTATGCTGGACGAATGGTACCGAAAGAGATCGGTGACCGCCTTCCTCGGTCGAGGCAGCGCTGGCGAAATTGCCACGTGCGTGCATTCTGCAGGCACGCTGCTAGAGCGTCGCATTGGAACAGTTTTCGCCGCGCCCTTTGCCGGCATGTTCATGAGACTTCACCGCCACTTTTGCCAAACCTGAGCGTAACTGCGAGGACGTTGACCTCAAGTATTCGAAGCGATCACTCCGCCAACCTGGCGATTTGGCGTTTCGACCAGCCATGTCACGGCATTCTCCCTGGTCAGCGGCTTCGCTTGGAGGCATTGGCGCCAACCGTTGTCCATTGGAGTGCTGACAACTGGAAGACGCAACATGATTCACCAAGTTGGGACACAGGTCTTGGAATCTACCTGATCGATCTACCCACCGAGCACTTGCCTGCTGGAAATCGAATCGATTTCACGTTCTTCTGGCCGGGGGCTGGACGCTGGGAAGGCCGTGATTTTGTTGTGGTGGTCTGCCCCCCGAAAACTGGTCCAGGTGCTATGAGAGTCTCTAGGCCAATGTGGCCAGGGAGGACTCTCGATGAAACGGACGCGACACAGCCCCGCGCAGATCGTCGCCAAGCTGCGCGACGCCGACGGCATGCTGGCCGCCGGCCGATCCGTCGGCGAGGTCTGCCAGGCGCTGGGCGTTAGTGAGCAGACCTTGCACCGCTGGCGCCACCAGTATGGCGGCATGAAGGCCGAGGAGGCCCGGCGCCTGAAGGAACTCGAAGAGGAGAACAAGCGGCTGAAGAAGCTCCTGGCCGAGGCGGAACTGGACAAGGCGATCCTCAAAGAAGCCTTGGAGGGAAACTGACGAGTCCTGCGCGCCGGCGGGAGGCCGTCGTTCGCGTGCGGCGGAGCCTGAAAGTCAGCGAACGACGGGCGTGCAGGGTCTTGGGACAGCCGCGGCAAAGCCAGCGTTACCGGCCGGGCGCCGACGACGGCGAGCGCCGGCTGGTGCAACGGATGTTGGAGTTGGTGCGGGAGCACCCGCGCTACGGCTACCGGCGGATCTGGGCCTTGTTGCGCCGGGACGGGTGGCCGGTGAACCGCAAGCGCGTGCACCGCCTGTGGCGGGCCGAAGGGCTGCGAGTGCCGCAGAAAGCCAAGAAAAAGCGGCACGCGGGTCACAGCGGCAACAGTTGCGTGCGCCGGCGGCCCGAGCACCCCGACCACGTGTGGGCCTGGGACTTCATCTTCGACCGCACGACGGGCGGCCGGAGCCTGAAGTGGCTGTCGGTGGTGGACGAGTACACGCGGGAGTGCCTGGCGCTGGTGGCGGCGCGGAGCATCACCGCCGAGGACGTGCTGGACGTGTTGGCCGAGCTGTTCGTGGTGCGGGGCGTGCCGGGGCACATGCGCAGCGACAACGGGCCGGAGTTCATCGCCGGGGCCGTGCAACGGTGGCTGGCGCGGACGGGCGCCGGCACGCTGTACATCGCGCCGGGCGCGCCGTGGGAGAACGGGTACGCGGAGTCGTTCCACAGCCGGTTGCGGGACGAACTACTCAACGTCGAGGAGTTCACCACCGTGGCGGAAGCCCGGTCCTTCGCAGAGCGTTGGCAGTCGGCCTACAACCATCGTCGGCCGCATAGCGCGCTGGGGTATCGGACGCCCGCCGAATTCGCGGCGGCCTGTCGGACGGGCCACTCCGCTACGCTGCGCGGCCCGTCCGACAGGCCGGTGGAGGCAGAACCCTTAACCCCGACACTCTCATAAGCCCTGGTACAGAAAATGGGGGCAGGTCAGTGGCCCTAATGGTCTCTCCGAGGATATTGACGAATGCGATGCGGCCGTCGTATGCCGTACAGAACGTCTTCAATACACGACATGGGTGCCAACTGCTAGCCACCAAATCATAAGCCCAGACCTCGGTACCAGGCTCTACGTTTTCAATGGCGCGCAGACCGCGTGTCGTGCCAACCGGAGTTCCTGCCAAGAAGCAAATCCGTATGTTAGCTTCTCCGGGAATCGGTTCGGGTGCCGGCGCTGGCCCCGGTTGCGGTGTCGGCGTCGGCGCTGGCGGCGCCCCGGCCGGTGGCTCGACGGCCACAGCAGGGCCCCTCGCGAGATTTGCGAGACCGCGGTAGGCTCTTGCTAGCGCTCCCGTAAGCAGTACGGTTTGCACCGCGTCGGAAGTTATTCCGGTCACAGCCGACAACAAGGTAATTTTGCCATTCAGATATCCTGCAAGGTAGGGATTGTACGGTTGATATTTGTAGTCCCATGCCCAGAGGAGATCCCAGCCCAACTGAGCGGTATGAACGACAGGGCCAATAGTTACATTGTATGCAATGTTGCCAATCACAGTTACTGCTAGACGAGCTGCTTCGGGGTGTACTTCATACGAGTCCTCCATTCCAATGAGACCAGTTGGGTCGATAGAATTGAGGGAGTTATTTGCTACGTATCGTCGAAGATTTGCATCACCCGCGCGAAAGGCCTCGG
>DATGIQ010000454.1:0-18018 GCA_035295665.1 Gemmataceae bacterium
ATGGTTGGATCGGCAAAGTGGTTCAATTCGGTCAACGTCGCATAGACATTAGCCTGTTCGGTCCGCGGGGTGGCCGGGTCTGCCGGCGCTCCACAAAACAGGAACAAGATCACCTCGGCTTCCGCGTAGCGCAATTGTTGCAGAAGCCGGCGCAACCCATAGCCGAAATCGGTCAGGAAGCCGCTGTTCCCGCCGCTGGCGGCGGCGATCACATAAATTCGTGGGATATTGTCGCGCAGAGCTAGTCCGGTTTGGCTGACGGATTGATACAGGGAATCGGGATGGCTAACGCCTTGCACCTCGCGCCGCATCCGCGCCAGCAACCGCAATTGATTGTCGACAAACGTGAGCCGTCCCAGGGCGCGCGATCCTTGGGTCTGCAACGAGCGCGGGATCGAGTGGAGTTTCTCGCGCGGCAGCCAATCAAACAGGTGTTCGAGCGTCCGCTTCCGATAGTGGTTGAAGGCTTGGAGGGGGAGGTGGTAGACCTCGTTGCGGGAGAACGCGACCTCGGGCGTTCCGCGCAGGGCACTCTGCACGGCTGCGGCATCTGAATCGACATAGAGAAATCGAAGCAATGGGATCTTGTTCAAATCGCCGAGATGATCGAGGAAGCGGCACCGCAGCTCGCGGAGGGCGCGTCGTCCAAAACCGCCCACCCCGACAACCACGGTTGGCCGAAGCGCCCCCGTCTCGGGCTGTGCCTGGGTCAGACCGAGGCGAGAAACCTCCTCCAGCTCCGCGACCAGTTGGCTATCTTCCTTGCCGGATTCGTCGGGCAATTCTTCCAGATGGATATCTTCCAACGTCTCTTGAAGGGTCTTCGGGCGGGGCGGACCGTCCCCAGCCGGTTCGATCGCGATCGCCTCCGGCCGTATCCTTCCATGAGCCGTGTACAGAGCACGGACGAAAGCCAGACAATTTGGAAAGCGCTTGCTTGGTTCCTTGGACAGGGCGCGCGCCACCACCGGCCGTTCCGCTTCCGGTAACGTGCGCAGCTCCGGCTCGTGCTGCAAATGTTGCTGCGCAAGTTGGCGGACATTCTTGCCGTTAAAGGGACGTTGTCCGGTGAGCAGCTCCTGGTAGACAATCGCCAGGCTGTATTGATCCGTGGTCTCGCTGATCTTGCCGCTGAACGTTTCCGGGGGAGCATACAGGGGCGTGACGCCACCAAGCAGACCAGAGCTGCTCTGTCGTTCGAGATGTTTCACCAGGCCGAAGTCAGCAACTTTCACACGATCGCTGATCAGGAATAAATTGCGCGGTTTGATATCGAGGTGTTGCAGGTTATGCTTTTCGTTCATGTGGTCGAGAGCTTCGGCAGCATCTCGAATGTATCGCAGCAGCGCATCGCGCGGGATGCCGAGCATCCCGGCGTTCTGGCACTCCAGGAAGGCATCATGGAGACTTTTGTCGGCCAGCTCCATGACGATCACCAGCTCGCCCCCCACGATTTCGATGCGGTCGAGGGAAAGGACGAACGGATGGCGTACCTCCTTGATGCGTTGGAGCGCGTGCAGTTCTTGCTCCGCACGGGCTCCCTCGACATCGAGCGAGTTCAGGTTGCCGTAGACGAATTTGATTCCTTTGAAGAGGCCGCCCGGCGCTTCGCATTTCCAGACTTCGCCGAAGCCGCCACTACCCAAGGGCTCAATGAGCCGGTAGCCCGGAATCGGTTCTGCATCTGGCTCTCGGATACAGCTCATAACAATGCCGGGCTGCTTGCCAAATGGTTGGTTTCTCACAGACTCCTGGGCACGGCCGGGCAGGATTCTAAGCGGCCCAAACGGCGCTCGCGGTTGAAGCCGAACTGCTCCAGAGTCGAACTCCCTGACCGACACCGCGCACGCTTCCCGGGCGGATCCCCTGGCAGCGCAAGCCTAGTTCGTGGGGAAGGTGGTGTCCAATTGTGAGAGGGATGCTCAATTTTCTTGTGCCGGATGGAAGCCAAGACTCTCCAGTGCCCGTTTCGTCTCTTCATGCTGAAGCAGGACGCAAAAAGCCTGCACCGCCTTCCTTGACAAGCGGACCCGGGGAATAAGGAAGTCGAATTGTTCCTCTTGCAGCGGTAAGAATCCCAACCCGGCCGAGGCGGCAACAGGAGCGATTGCCACGCCCCAGTCCGCCCGCCCCTGAGCCACCGCGGCCGCCACCGCATTGTGCGATTTGGCCTCCGCCAAATAGCCCTGCGGCCGGTTCGTTCCGAGCAGTCCGTCGATCAACACCCGCGTCCCACTGCCACGATTGCGGTTGATCAGGATGCACGCAGGATCCCGGAGGGCCTCCGCCACCGCCGACGCAACCGTTCGGCCTTCAAAATGGTCATCGCCGCGGCGGAAGAGGATGCCCTGGAGCCGGCCGTAGCCAGGCACCAGCATTAGCTCCGGGCTCAAATATGGTCGGTTGTACACGTTGGTTTCCGGATGCAGGAGATGCGTCCCAGCCACATCGCATTCCCCGCGGCGGGCCGCCATCAATCCTCCGGTGCTGCCCACGGCCAGGGATTTGCTGTGGAAGCCCTGCTCGTGCATGCGGCCCAGCAAATAGTCGAGACCAATGCAATGGCTGCCGATCACTACCAAATCCGCCGGCTGCAAACCCTGACCGAGCAGATGGACCGCGACCGTTTCCTCCGCCTCCAGGTATTCACGTTGCCGCGGAATGATCACGAACCCATCCGCCCGGCTGAACGTTGTCACCGAGCCGGAGCCCTTGCCCAGTGGATAGGCTACGTATGGCGAGATGCGGTGGATGTCGTCTTCCGTCTTCGCTCGGTCGGGGGCTTCAACCTGGTCCGAGACGAGATTGACAAGCAGGTATTCCGTGCGGCCACGTTCGGAGTTGACGCGCAGTGGCAGGCGTGCGGCGACGGTTTCCGCCCGTGCCTTCGGCCGGCCGGCCAGGCTTCGGATGACCGGAGCAATGAACTCGTGGAAGGTAAATATCGAGGACGTCGGAAAGCCCGGCAGAATGGCGAGGGGAACGACCCTTCGCCCCCGCTCCTGGTTTACTTCCACGGCCGCCAAGCACAACGGCTTGCCGGGCTTCAGAGCAACTCCGTGGGCGACGATTCCCGGGCTGCCGAGCCGGCCGACGACCCGATAGGAGAGATCGCCCGTTCCTTTCGAAGTGCCTCCGGACAACAGGACCAGGTCATACGCCAGGGTTTGCCGCAGTGCCCGTTCCAGCATGTCCTGGTCGTCCGGAACGATGCCCATCGGACAGGGCTCGCCTCCCAGCTCGCGCACGGCATCGGCCAGGACAGTCGCATTGCTGTCGAACACTAGGCCGGGACGCATCGGCGTGCCGGGAGGGATCAATTCATCCCCCGTGGACAAAATGGCGACGCGGGGCCGGCGCACCACAGCAACGGCATTCAAGCCGAGGGCAGCCAAGACCCCGGTTTCCCGTGACGTGAGCACCGCACCACGGCGAAGCACCGTCTCTCCACGGCCAATGTCGGTGCCCGCAAACGCGATATTCAGGCCGGGTGTGGCCGGGCGCCGAACGAAAAGGATAGGATCCTTGGTGTCGGTATACTCGATCATCACGATGGCATCGGCTCCGCGCGGCAGCATGGCCCCTGTTGCGATGGCGGTAGCCGTGCCCGGTCCGACGGCGATTTTCGGGATCACGCCCGTCGCCAGCACTTCGGCATTGAGCCGCAGCGATTGCGGCCGTTCCTCGCTGGCGCCAAACGTGTCTTCCGCCCTCACGGCGAAGCCATCGACATTGGACCGATCAAAGCTCGGCACATCGACGGGTGCCATCACGTCCCCGGCAAGGACGCGGTTGAGCGCTTCGGCGAGCGGCACTTCCTCGGCTTCGAGTGGCCGAAGGTCCAGCACCGCGCGAAAGCGGCGTTCTGCTTCATCCCGGTCGATGACTTCGAGGAATTGATCTTGCTCCATGATCGCCCGGCACTCAATCGTAGAGAAATACCTGCACTTCCTGGCCTGCACCAACTCCCTCGCTGTCGCGCGGAACGAGGACAAAGCCGTCCGCCCGTGTGGTGGAGCTCAAGATCGACGCTCCACTGGTCGCCAAGGGTTCGAGCTGTCCGTCGCGGATCCGCACGCGGACATAATCCACCCGGCCCACTGCGGAAATGATTTTCCGCGCCAGCGGCAGGCGGCAACTGCGGTAGGGCCAATCCATGCTGCCTCCGCCGAGTCGCCGCAGCGCCGGCCCGGCAAAGAAATCATAGGCGCACAAGCACGACACGGGATTACCCGGCAGCAGGAAGATAGGGCGATCCTGCAAAAAACCGACACCGGCCGGGCTGGCCGGTCGCAGAGCCATGCCATGCACGCTCAGCTCGCCCCGTTCGGCCACCACGCGGGGAGCATGGTCTTCCTTGCCCACCGATGAGCCTCCGGAAATGAGCAGGAGATCGGCCCGGGCGCTGACCACGGCGGCTTCCACGGCCGGGCGCGAATCCGCGATGAGTTGGGTGTCAAGGGGGATCCCGCCATCGCGGCGGACCAACGCTTCCAGCATCACCGAGTTGCTATCGACAATGCGATAGCCTTCTGGACGGGATCCGCACGGCAGGAGCTCATCCCCTGTGATCATTAAGGCCACGGTCGGCCGACGGATCACCCGCACGTGCGCCGTCCCGATCGATGCGAGGACGCCCACATCTTGCGGCCGCAGCCTTCGCCCTGCGCACAACACCACCGTCCCGAGTTCGATATCCTCGCCCCGCCGGCCCACATGGCGGCCGGGTGGGACGGCCTCGCTGATACGGAGTATCCCGGCCTGTTCCTCGGCAGCTTCCACCTGGATCACAGCGTCGGCCCGCTCCGGAAGCGGTGCCCCCGTCATGATACGGACGGCCTCCGCCGGTCCGACCGGCTGCGTAAACGGCCGGCCGGGCAACGCTTCTCCCACGATCCTGAATTCGAGCGGGTTGTACGGACCCGCGCCGAACGTTTCCTGGCCACGTAACGCATAGCCATCCATGGCCGCCCGATCGAAGGAAGGCACGGCGACCGGGGAGCTGATCTCCTCGGCCAGCACGCGACCGGAAGCTTCGTGCAGATCGATCTCCTCGGCCGGTAGCGGCCGAAGGCGAGCGGCCAAGAGCGCGACAACGTCGGCGACCTCCGCACGGTCCCGGAAGCCGCGCATCCGAACGTCGAAAAACGGCGTTCGGGAGGGAGCAGATTTGTCGGAGGGTTCACTCATGGTGCCTGGCTGAGTTACCAATTCTTTCCAGAATTGTTTCATAAGCTTGCGTTTTGCCTTCGGTAGTCTGCTGGGAGCGCACAACGCAAGCGTCACAAGTGTTTTTTGAAACCATTCCTTATTTTATGCGCGTTTTGATTGATCCGGTGCGCCGCTGGCAACTCGAGACGCGATAAAATGGACTCGGCGTCTCATCGTGCCCGGTCCGGCTTTTTGCGCGAGGCGGCCATGCCCTATCAAACGACGATCCGAGGTGAACGATTTCAATTCGCCGATTTGCGCGACGTGTTCGCCCGAGCCAACGAGGAGAAATCGGGAGATTGCCTGGCTGGATTGGCGGCGCGCACTGAGCGTGAGCGCGTCGCTGCCAAGCTCGTTCTCGCCGACATCCCGCTGGGCGAAATCGTTCGTCAGCCGTTGATCGACCCCGACCAGGACGACGTGAGCCGGCTGATCCTGGATACGCTCGATCCCACTGCGTTTCGCCCCTTGGCGGCGATGACGGTCGGTGAGTTTCGCGAGTATTTGCTGGACGATCGCACCCAGGAAGAACAGCTTCATGGCTTACACTGGGCCATCACGCCGGAAATCGCCGCGGCCGTGGCCAAGCTGATGAGCAACAAAGAGCTGGTCCTCGCCGCCACGAAGATTCGCACTATCAGTCGCTGCCGCAACACCATGGGACAGAAAGGCGTTCTGGGCATCCGCATTCAGCCGAACCATCCTGCTGATGATCTGGGCGGCATTCTCTTGGCTACGGTAGATGGTCTGCTGTTCGGCTGCGGCGACGCGGTCATCGGCGTGAACCCGGCGACCGAATCGATCGACACTGTGGAAATCATTCTGCGAGGGCTCGATCAATTCATCACGGCGTGTGGCGTGCCGACCCAGGCCTGCTGTCTGGCACACATCACGACGCAGCTGGCTTGCTTGGAACGCGGCGCGCCGGTGGATCTGTTGTTCCAGTCCTTGGCCGGGACGCAGGCAGCCAACGCCAGTTTTGGCATCACGCTGTCCCTGCTCCGTGAAGGGCACGAGCGCATCCGCGAGCACCACCGCCGTCGGGAAGTCGCCTGGACCGGCACCAACGTCATGTATTTCGAGACCGGCCAGGGGAGTGCGCTGTCGGCCGAAGCTCACCACGGCGTGGATCAGCTGACCCTGGAAGCCCGGGCCTATGGTGTCGCACGGACGCTGGAACCGTTCCTCGTGAACAGTGTCGTCGGCTTCATTGGGCCGGAATACCTTGCCGACGAGCGCCAGATCATCCGGGCCGGCCTGGAAGATCACTTCATGGGCAAACTGCTCGGCTTGCCCATGGGCTGCGATGTCTGTTACACGAACCACGCCGATGCCAATCAAAATTCCGCGGATAATTTGCTGTTGCTGCTGGCGGCAGCCGGGTGCAATTATTTCATGGGAGTGCCGTGCGCCGATGATGTGATGCTCAATTACCAATCGACCAGCTATCATGATGCGGCCACGGTGCGGAAGATTTTCGGCCTACGGCCGGCGCCGGAATTCTTGCGTTGGCTGGAAGAGCGAGGGATTTTCCGCAATCACGAATTGGCACCGGGCGATGGAAGCGTCCGGCAACGCCTGCTGCAACGATTGGAGTCGGTACTGGAGCCGGCCCCGTAAAGTCTGGACGAGAGAAATATGACCGATCCCGAACAACCAGCAGCCGAATCATCGCGCCTGACGGAGCTCTCGCAGCTCATCCGAGCAGTACGTACCCGTACGCCGGCCCGTATTTTGGTTGGCCGGGCCGGCCCCTGTTATCGCACGGCCACGCAGCTCGAGCTTCGCCAAGATCATGCGGCCGCGGTGGACGCTGTCCAGGCCGAACTCAATCCTGACACGGACTTCGGTCCCGAATTTGTCCGGCGATGGCAACTGTTCATGGTGCAGACCTGTGCCGGGTCGAAAGCGGAATACCTCCTCCGCCCGGACCTTGGCCGGCGTTTGAGTCCCTCGGCACGCGCGGAAATTGTTCGGCAGGGTGTCACGGGCGTCGATGTCCAAGTGGCAATTGGCGACGGCCTATCCGCGGCTGCCGTGCGAGCTCAGGTTCCCCACCTGCTCCCCCTCCTCGAGGAGCAAAGCCGAGCGCGCGGCTGGTCCTTCGGTCCTCCATTTATCGTCCGTTATTGCCGGGTGGGCGTCCTCAATGAAGTCGGCGCGCTGCTCGATCCGACGGTTGCGGTTTTACTCATCGGCGAGCGGCCGGGGTTGGCGACCGCGGAGAGCTTGTCGGCCTATCTGGCCTATCGTCCCCGGCCCGGCCACAGCGATGCCCAGCGCAATCTGATTTCCAATATTCACGCTCGAGGCATCCAGCCCGAGGCGGCTGCTTGGCGCATTGTTAATCTCGCGGCACAAATGCGCCAGTGCGGAGCAAGCGGCGTGGCGGTCAAGGAAGAAATGCCGGTGAGCCCGGAGCAGCGCGAATCCCCTTGTCGATTCCTTGATAAGCCCCTATAAGGGGGAAACAGTTCTTGCCCAAACGCGGGTACGAATGGAGACAAGGTCCATTTTTGCTGGGAGGCAAGATTCCATGCGGCAACACAATTGGCGGCCATTCGTGCTGATCCTCGCAGTGCTTGGGACAGGGACTCCAGTGCGGGCACAGGTGCAGCTTGAATGGAAACTGAGGGAAGGAGACACCTTTTACTTGCACACCACAGGCACCACCAGGCAAACTCTGAAGCTCATGGGCACTCCCATCCAGCAGGAGTTCGAAACCGCCTCGGTCGATCGTTACAAGGTCGTGAAGAAAACCAGCGATCAAATCGTCCTGGAGAAAACGATTGAATCCATGAAGGTCAAGGCCAGCGGGCAGGGAGCCGACGTAGCCGATCAAATGGCCCAAAAGGTCAAGGGGGCCGTCTTCCTGGTGACGCTAGATCCACGGACGAATATGGTCACGAAGGTCGATGGTGTGAGCGCGTTCGTCAAGAAGGTCTTTGCCGACAATCCGATTATGCAGAAGACTCTATCCGCCACACTGAGCGATGACAGTGTGCGGGATGAGCAGCAAAACGTTCTGCTCGGATACTTGTTCGATAAACCAGTCCGTAAAGGGGACAAGTGGACCCGCAAGTCGAGGATTCACCTGGGGCCGATGGGCGGCTTTGCCACCGATGGCGAATTCACGTACCAGGGTAAGAGCCCCGCCAATGGCGCACCGCTTGACCGGATCGATGCCGCGTGGACCTTGACCTACACTCTTCCCAAGGAAAAAGGCGGGCTGCCCTTTGAAATCACCAAGGGAAAGTTCAATGCCCCCACCGCGAAGGGAACCTATTGGTTCGACAGCAGCGCCGGCAAGCTCGTGCAGTTGGAGCGGCAATACACGATCAAGGGCACCATCACCATGTCAACGCTAGGCCAGGAGATGGAGATGGAAATGGAAATGGACCAGTCCTCGAAGATCCGGCTGCTGGACCAAGCACCGAAGTCCGAATAGAGGCGATCCTGCAAGGCTGGTATGAATTGCTAATCCGGCCGATCCGGCGAACGCGTATGCCTTAAGGCGATCGCGCTGACCAAAAGCACCGCCGCCAACAGCAAGGCAAGAAGAAGGATGGTTTCCGTCTCCGCCGTCAGGATGCGAAATCGGTCCGGTTGGTATGCCGCGGCGACCATCCAGGCCAAGGCCAGCATCACCGCACAGAGCGCAATTGCCGTGCCACGTTCCAACGCCCGCGTCCGAAACGACAGGGTCGCATCCGAAGGGGATATGCGGAGCGGCTCATTGCCCGGGCCAGGGTTCGTCTGCCGGGCGGCCAATTCCTCCGGGGCTGCGCTTTCAAGACGCGCCCGGCCCCAGCACCAATAATAGCCCAATCCCAACACATACAGCCCGGCCGTCAGCGCGAGTACTTCGGTTGCATGCTCAATGCCGCTGTACACATAGGCTGCAAATACCGATAGCAAGACTACCAGAATCGGCAGTAAGCGCGGAAGTGGTGCCTGATAGGCGCGGAACAGGTGCGGCTCCCGGCGGCGGAGCAAGACCAAACAGACCATGGCCAAGATGTACCAGATCAGCGCGGTGAGCGTGGAGATGAGCACGGCAATATTGATGGCGTCCTTGAACCAGAAGTAGGCGACCACAAAGCCCGCGCTGACCAAGCTGCACGCCAGCAGAGCCGCCACCGGCGTGCGCCGTTGCCGGTGCACGGTCCCCAGGAAACGGGGCAGATATCCCGCACGTCCCAGAGCAAAGGCTTGGCGGCTGGTGCCGTAGATCATGCCGTGGTAGCTGGCGATCAATCCGAACAGAGCAATGGTCCCGAAGCTCAACAGCAGCGTCAGAGACCTTCCCACCGGTAGGCGGCGAACCACCTCGGCCAGCGGATAGCTGATCTCCTGGCCTTTTGCATCGACGGCGATTTCCTGGGAATCGAGCGCGCCACAGGCAAAGAACCAGGTCAGGACGACCACTCCAATGAGCGTGAGCTGGGCCCAGGTGAGACCGCGCGGAATGGTGCGGTAGGGTGCGTGTGCTTCTTCGGCGGCGAGGGCCACCGTCTCGATCATGACCAGCCACCACAGTGCGTAAGGCACGGCATCGAGCACGGCTTTCCAGCCTTTCCCAGAAAGCAAATCGTGCCGTGGCCAGACGCGCTCCCAGGAAAAGCTGGTGGCGGCCGCGACCCAGAAGATCACCAACCCAAGCAGGGCCCCGTAGGTCATGATGACCATGGCCCATGATTGTTCCTTGACGCCCCAAGCTTGCAGCACGAAGAAGAGGGCAATCGTGGCCAGGGCACTTCCGACTTGCACGCCAAGGCTTGGATCTTCCGGATTCAGCAAGAACGCGATGTAACCGCCGGCGGCCAGGGCTGTGCCGATGGCAGCAAACTGACACTCCAGCAACATGGACCAGCCCATGATGAAGCCGAGGAGCGGTCGGGCGGCACGCCGGCCATATGCCAGGGGGCCGCCGGCCAAGGGCATGGCCACCGTCAATTCCGCCAACGTCAGGACCCAGGCCAGGTACAGTAGGCAAACAATGAGAGAGGCGACCAGCATCGCCACGGGCCCGTTGTCCTTCAAGCCCAGGTTCCAGCCAAAGTAGGCGCCCGCAACCACCACGCCGACACCCAGGGCCCATACATCGAGCACCCGCAGCGGCTTCTTGAGGGCATGGGCTTTCAGAAAATCACGCTCTTCCGGCGCGAGGTTGTCCAGCCGCAGGTGCGCTTCGGCGGCCACTTCGTGCACCACGGCATCGACGTTTTCCTGAGCCACGGATCGTGGATCACCACCCATGACCGTTGCCTCAACCTTCTGCACTTGGCCTGTTCGCAAGTCTTTCCCAGGCTAACAGCTGTCCGAGCCGCCAGCAAGCGCGAAGGAATGGCGCAGCTGTAAGGAATTGCAGAGAACCCCGTTCGAGGCGCCGACGGCTGCTCGCGCTGACCGGCAGGGCGGCGCGCACGCTGGCTACTACCGCCTCGCGGCAGGGTGCGATTGGGCCTCTCCTCGGCGCGACCAGACCTCTTCTCCCGCTGAAAGTCGAGGGGCCGACTACGAACTGTCCAAGCCTACCCGCGCCGCTTTCCCGACCGGCCGCGTGAAACTCTCCTGCGGCCACGACCAGTTCCGCAGACTCTCCAGCAAGCGTTTGCCGAGATTCTGCCAACTGCCGAACCAGCCGAGCACACTCTGCCCCCCTTCCGCTGTCAGCCGGCGCAACAGGCTCCCCTTGGCCATCAGCATTAACACCAGGTGGGCGATCTGCAACCACAGGTAGTAGACTTTCAGCTTGTCCGGATCGATACTGTAGACGTGTTGCAAGCGCATGCCACTGTTCTTCTGCCAGTTGAATCCTTCGTTCTCGATGCTCCAGCGTGGGCGGCCCGCCTTCGTGGCGACTTCCACCACGGTCTGCCGATTCAACGGCAGCCCCGTCACCCAAGCAAACAACTTGGCCGTCGCGCCGGGCGGCGTCTCCGAACATTGCAAGGCATTCAGCTTCCAGGGCCGCTTCGCACTGTCCTCATAGTCCAAGCCGTTCACCCAGCGATACTCCTGCTTCGTGCCGTCGGGCAAGTCCACGCGTACGACCTGCTGCGGCACCAGCTTCAGCAAGGCCTGGAACTCGCGCCACAAGGCCGGCAACCGTCCTTCCTTGAAGGTGAACACAAAGGACCAGCCCTGGTCCTGGGCGATCTGGAAGGCTCGGCCGCAGGCCCAGAGCGCGTCGCCGAGCCAGCAGATCTTCAATTGCGGATAGGCGTGCTTCAACGCCGGGGCCAAGGCGTCCATCGCCTTCAGTTCACCCTGCTGCTTGCGTTCGTCAGCGGGCCGATCTTCCCAGCCGGGCTCGTTCTCGATAAAGGCACTGCCGACCGAACTCACCAGGCCGGCCGGACCGAAGAATTTCGCCTCCAGGACCTGATGCAAGTAGAGCGCCGTTTTTCCCTGCCGCTGCCGCAGGCAGCGCTCGCAATGTTTCTTGCGAAACACCAGATGCCCCGTGCCGTCGGTGATCATCGGGATGTGCCCCAGCACCCGGGTCGCCTCGAACACCTTCATGCGCAGCAAGCGTTGGTTCAGCCGCGTCCGCAACCGTTCGCTGCCGGCCACGGTGGTGTGTCCGGCGAAGTAATCGAGCGTATCGTGGACGGGGCGGGTGCTCAGGTCGGTGTCCAGGAGCCGATTGAGGTTGGGCAGCACCTGCGTCCCTTCCGCGCGCAGGTCGTAGTCGAGCTGGCGGCGACTGCCTAATTGCAGCACATACAGGAGGATGCCCCAGCTGGCGAGGAACCGTCGGGGGTAGGTGATGGCCTCTTGGTCGCGGCGGTCGGGGAGAAGGTCCAGCCAGGTATTCCACAGGGGGAAGAAATGACGGAGGGTCTGCACGAAGATGGGACCGAGCTGCCGGTCCGGCGTCACGGCCGCCCCTTCTGCCGCTGACGGCTGCGGACATGCGTGCGGATCAGCGCCCTGCTGAGTTGATGGATCTCGTGCAGCAGATGATCGAGATGGTCTTGCGCGGCGAGCCATTGCCGGACTTCCTTCACTAGATCCTTGGGGACGTAGAGGGAACAAGAACGGCCCTGGTCCTTGAAGGTGAGTTGGTACGCAGCATGTTTGGGACCGCCGTGATGGCAGCGGCAGGAAGGGGTGCCGCAGGCACGATACACCAGCCCGAGCGAGCCCGCCAGGAGGGGGCGGGTTCCGGGCAGACGTTGGAGACGGGCTTGCAGCTGGCGGCGGATCAAGGTGGGATGGTCGGGCACGCGCATGGGTAACCTCCGGGGAACGCCAGAAGCCGATACAGAGACTAGCGTATCGTGAAAAGCGACCAAAGGCCAGGTGCGAGAAGAGCAACGCCCACAGATACTGATCGCGCGTTCAAGACGGTGAGACCTGGCCGGCGGAAACCGGCCGGCCGGGGCCTCGAAAGGTGCGAACAAAAACCGATTCCTCAGACCTGCACAATTGGTGCAGTTGAGAAACGGATAAAGGTAGCGGCGATCGGCGGGGTTGAACAATTCCGCCAGGCAATCCGGGCACGGGGCCACGTCGGGAGAGATGAAGACCGGTCGGGACGAATCGGTGCCGCTCGGTTCGATACGAAACCGTTGCTCCCCGCAGGGCGAGCGCCGTTCCCACGATAGGTGTTCAATTTGAGCCAACGGCGGTGGGTTGCTGGCCAGCTCCGCCAGGAATGGTTCCAGAGAAGAAGGTTCGCCTTCGACCTCGATCCAGAGGCTGCCGGTCTGGTTCTTGACGAACCCGCCGAGCCCGAAGCGCGTGGCCAAGTTGTACACAAACGGGCGGAAGCCGACTCCTTGAACGATGCCACGAATCACAATTGCCCGGCGTTCCATGGTGAGAATCCCATCCTGCGCGGTACCGATCCCCTATGATGCATATGGAGTACCATAATCCCTATGATCCTATTCCTCGGCGGCGCGATGGCTTTGACACACCCAGGAGCCGAACCTACAATTGCGCTGTCGTCGCTCCCACATTAGCCCACTTGGCCCCGAGCCGATCGCCAGCATGTCGCGCTTCCCCCTGAACACCATCGTGAATTTCCGTGCCTGTGGCGATTGTCAAGCGTGCTGCACGGTGGTGGGCGTGGAGGAACTGCACAAACCGAACTGGACGCGCTGCGAACAACAGTGCGAAACTGGTTGTGCGATTTATCCGGATAGGCCCAGAACCTGTCGGGGGTACAGCTGCCTTTGGGCGGCGGGGCTGCTCGAAGGAGAGGAAGAGCGCCGTCCGGATCGCTTGGGGATCCTTCTCGATTTGCGGAGCGAGTCCAATTCGGATTCCGTCCGGCCGGGAGACCGAGTGCTAATCCAGGCATGGGAAGTTTGGCCGGGGGCGATGGATCAACCCGAAAGTGCGGCCCTGCTCAATCAGATTGCCGAGCGCTGCTTGGTCCTCGTACGGCAGTACGGCAGCGAGGCGGCCGTCGTTTATCCATCCGAGCCGTGACGACCTCCCAAATCACCACCTGCGCCATTCCGCTGGACAGGCCTGACGCACCGGCGAAGGACCTTCGCTGGTGCGTCAGGCCTGTAGGTCCATCTCACTCTTTGACCGGAACCCACGGCAGCCAATCGGGGTCGTCCATGCGGGCCAGGAAGGCGCGGCTCCAGATGTATTCGTAGTAAAAAAAGATGCCCGTCGCCATTGCGTGGCGAAAACAGGTCTTGGCCTCCGCGCGCTTTCCTTCGGCCAACCTGCGCAGGCCGATGTAAAAGTGCGCCTCACACTGGTTGTAGCGTGAGTCGCCGGCCTTTTCCAGCAGCGCGTCGGCATCCATCAGCTCGGCATGAAAAGCCAGCACGTCATGATACCAGCGATCGCGCGAGGTCGGGATCCGATTGGCCGAGTGCTCGCGAATTTCCAGGGAAACCTGTCGCGTTTTCGCCCGATATTCGGGCCCCAGTACCTGCAAAAAAGCAGCGAGGAAAGACAACGAGGATCCGGCCCGGCAAGCGTGGATCGCATCGGTGATTGCCTTCTCGGCTTCGCTCTTTCGTCCCGGCATAGCGGCCAAGATAATCCCGCGCAGGAGAATCGGGAAGCTCTGGTCCCCAGCATAATGGGTCGATTGCACGATTCGCAGGGCCTCGTCATACTCCTTGCGGCGATAGAGCACGCTCGCCACCAGGTCGGTCACCCAAGAGTCTTCGATCCCTTCCTTCCGGGCTTGCTGGGCAGCCGCGAGCAGGGCATCGTCCTCGCCCCGGACGAAGTAGTAATAGCAGCGTCCCTGGAGAGCCATCGTATTGTCGCGATGGCGGGCCAAGCGTTCCACGTCTTGGGCGGCCTGGCTCCATGCCTGCTCCGAGCGCGGATCCTTGGGACCATAGGCGTGAGCCGCGACCTGTTGAGCGCGCACGCGGGCCGACAGCAGCAAGGGGTGGTCGGGTAGATCGACTTTGCGGAGATCTTCGAGGGCCTGTTCCGCGTCCTCCACTTTGCCGGTCTTCAGCGCCAGCCAGGTCTGGACCATGCCCCGGACGAGCCGGGCGATCGGGGATTGCCGAAACCGAGTGGGCGCCTCGCCCAAGATTTGCAAGGCGCGGAGCGGGTCAGGCTCGGCCAGGAATAAGCCCAGGAACAGGTGGTCTTCGGGGGTCTTTGGCTCGAGATGTTCCAGGACCGTGTACATCGCATCGTAGCGCTCCAGTCGTCCACTGTCTAGATACGCATTGGCCAGAAGTGCCTTGATGGCCACGCTCCGGGGAAGCTGCTGGTCAGCCTGTTCCAGGTAATCGACGGCTTCCTTCGGCCGGCCACGGTGGTATTCGACCAGGCCGCGCAGCATATTGAGCCGGCCCGGCTCCGCTCCCTTGGTCTCCGCTTCGGCAATGGCATGCAAGGCAGCGTGGGCGTCGCCGCTCATCGCTTCCAGGATGGCCTGGTCCACGGCCGCCTGCCGCAGCTCCGTCCGTAGCCGGTCCCGATCGTGCTTCGCCTGGGAAGCGAAAAAGCCCGCCGCCAGGACCGCGACAAGGAGGCAACCCAGCAACACAGCAACCCCCGGGTGCCGTTTCATCCACTTTTTCCAGCGTGTCCACGGGCCCGCACGGCGTGCAGCAATGGCGAAGCGGTTGACATAACAGCGAAGATCGTCCGCCATTGCCTTACCCGACTGATAGCGGCGATCGGGGTCCTTGTCCAGTGCCTTCAGGCAGATCGTCTCTAAATCCACCGGGACTTTCGGGTTCACTTTTCGGGGTGGCGGCGGCTCCTTGTGCAGAATCTGGGCGAGGATCTGGTCGCGCTGCTTGCCGCGGAAGGGCGGCTGCAGCGTCAGAAGCTCGTACAGCGTGGCCCCCAGTGAATAGATATCGGTGCGGTGATCGAGGGGGGTGCGCCCGGCGGCGATTTGCTCCGGCGACATGTAAGCCGGGGTGCCAAGAAACTCGCCCGTCATCGTCATGCCCGGCTGCTCCAGCATCCGCGCCAGCCCGAAATCGTTCACGCTCAACCGGCCGGCAGGTGAGAGCAGCAGGTTCGAAGGCTTCATATCGCGGTGGATGATCCCCTCCTGATGCGCGTAATGCAGGGCATCGGCTACCTCGGCCACCATGCTCGCCACGGTATCGAAGTAGCCAGTGCCCGAACCGAGCGAGGAGGAACTAAACCCGGAGGCTGCGCTGAAGGTGCTTACGCCTTCCACGTAAGGACCGGTCTGGGCGAGATCGGGAGAGTCGTTGTGTGCGTCTGCCGAGGCCGTGGAGGTCGGTCCGGTATTCGGAGCGTGGCCACGCAGATGCCGGATCACGTGGTCCAGTGATGGCCCCTCGATCAGTTCCATGGCGTAAAAATGTTGACTGCCTTCTTCCCCGATCGCATAGACCGGCACGATGTTGGTGTGGTGCAGCTTGGCAGCCGCTTCGGCCTCACGCCGGAAACGCTGCACGGCCTTGCCCGTCAGCCCGAGCCCGCCGGAGAGCACTTTCAGGGCCACCTTGCGATTGAGGGAAATCTGCCGGGCTTCGTAAACGACTCCCATTCCGCCGCGGCCAATTTCGCGCACGATCTCGAAGTCGCCCAGATGCTTGCCCAGCAGATCCGGCATGGTCAGAAAATCTCCCGTGAACCGGCGTCCCGGTGCCGGAACTATGATCTTACACCCGCATGATTTACACACAAGCGTGAGACACAAGCGATGATGTCAGAGCAACCCGAAGCCGCGCTCGCCAATCTGCTCCATCAGCCGATACGGTCCGACGCGATCACCGCTGCGCGATTCGCAGCCAAAACGCACCAGGAATCTCTGCTATTTTTTCTCGATGGCCCACGGCAGCCAGTTCGGGTCATCGATATTGGCCAGGAAGGCCCGGCTCCACAGATATTCGTCGTAAGCAAAGACACCGGTGTCCACCGACTTCTGAAACCACTTCTTCGCCTCGGCGCGTTTCCCCTCCGCGAGCTTGTGCAGGCCGATGTAGAAATACCCCTCACACTGGTTGATACAGGACGACTGGGCCTTGGCTACCAACTCGTCGTCGCCCATCTGACCGGCATTAAACTTCAGAAGGTCGCGATACCAACCGTTTCGCCAGTCGGGGATCAGGTGGGAGGATTGCTCCAGGGCGTCACGTGCTGCCTGGCGGGGATCGATTTGGGCGCCCGGCCCCAACAGATACAGGTAGCCGAACGTGGCACCAGCGGTCTTCGCCCGCCGGGCAATGTCCAAGGCACGGAGCAAAAGACGTTCCGCCTCGGCCGTCTGTCCCAGGGCAACGAGCACAACTGCTTGCGGGACGAGGTACTCCAAACTATCCGAGGCCCTACGGGCTCGGGCGGATGCCAGGGCTTGGCCGAACTGCTTACGGCGATAAAGGACGTCATATTCGTAAAAGTCGAAGGCGGTCGCGTTCTCGACGTGCTGCCGGCCCTGGCGCACCACCTCTAACAGTGTGTCATCATCGCCGATGGCATCGTAAACCATGCAGCGCCCCTGGATGGCGATCGGAAGGTCGGGGAAGCGAGTTAATTGCTTGGCGACCGTGCCGGCCCGGTTCCAGTAGGCGTCCCGCGCCGATCGGTCTGGGCCGACCGCGTGAGCCGCCGTGAGGAGGGCCTGCACATGCATGTTCAGGAGCAGCGGGTTGTCGGGCAATTCCACGCGGTCGATGTCCCTGAGCGCCTCTTCGGCGTCTTCGATGCGCCCCGTCATCTGAGCGTACCAGGTTTGGATGATGGCACGGACCAGACGGGCGACCGGGGACTGCCGGGCCCGGGCCGGCGCCCGGTCCAGAGTCGCCAGTCCCCTGCGCGGATCGATCCCTGCCTGCGCCTGACTGAAGAAGATGAAATCCTCCGGCGTTCTTGGCCCCAAATGCTCCGCCAGCACACACATTTCGGTGTAGCGCAGGTACTGAAGATCTGCCAGGTAAGCCATCGCCAGCAAGGCCTTCACGGCCACGCGGTCGGGCCATTGTTTGTCCGCCTGTTCGAGATGAACGAGCGCTTCCTTTACGTGGCCGCGGTGCAGCTCGACCAGGCCGCGCAGCATGTTAAGTTGTCCGGGCTCGGCCCCCAATTGCTCGGCTTGGGCAATGGAGCGTAAACCGGACTCCGCGTCGCCGCTCATCGCATCGAGAATGGCCTTGTCCACAGCCATCACTTGGTGTTTTTGTCGCAGCAAGTCACCCGTTCGTTTCGCCTGGAATGCGAAGAGGCCGGCGGCCAGCACGGCGAGGAGCAAGCAGCCTAGCACCGCGGTGAGGGCCGGGTTCCGCTTGACCCACTTCTTGAGCCTGGCAACTGGACCGGCACGCCTGGCGAGGATTGCGAACCGGTTTAGATAGCGGCGGAGGTCATCGGCGA
>DATGIQ010000455.1:0-4756 GCA_035295665.1 Gemmataceae bacterium
TGTCACCTGACGGCATTCCGGGAGTTGTCGAAACCAGGTGAGCTGCCGCTTGGCGAAGTTCCGGCTGCGTGTCTTGATCAGTGTGACCGCCTCGGCAAGGGTCATCTGGCCATCAAGGTGAGCGAAGATCTCCTTGTAGCCCAATGCCTGGGCTGCTTCCTGACTGATCGGCTGCGGCAGCAGGCGGAGACGGCGGACTTCCTCGACCAGCCCCGCCGCCAGCATCTGATCTACCCGGGCATTGATTCGATCATAAAGCTCCTCACGCGGCAAATCGATGCAGAGGCACCGAGACGAAGCAGCTCGGGGCAGCTTGTCGTCGGTCCACTGCTGCTGCCACGCGCTCATCGGCCGGCCCGTCAATTCCCACACTTCGAGGGCACGGATGACCCGGCGCAGATCGTTAGGATGCAGTCGCCTGGCCGCCGCCGGATCAATGTCCGCAAGGCGTTGGTGAAGGACCTGGCTGCCCACCGATGCCGCCTCTTGCGAAAGTCGGCGCCGCAAGGCAACGTCCGCGGGTGGACCATCGAAGAGGCCTCGAAGCACGGCCTTGAGGTAGAGCGGGGTTCCGCCGACGAGCAGAGCGCGTTTCCCCCGACGTTCGATGTCGGCGGCGCACCGGGCCGCTTCCTGAAGCCACCAGGCTACGCTGGCCGATTCCCACGGATCGCGCACGTCGATCAGGTGATGTTGAACCCGCTGGCGGTCGCGGGCATCCGGCTTGGCCGTGCCGATGTCCAGAGCGCGGTAAAGGGCCATCGAGTCCATCGAGACGATCTCGGCACCCAGTCGCTCAGCCAGCGCGATGCCAAGGGCTGTCTTGCCACAGCCCGTGGGACCCGTGAGAATCAGCACACTCTGAAAAACATCAGGATTCATACCATTCGACGATGAAGAGAGGAGCGTGAGCCGTCGATGCCTCAGTCCGCGTGGGAGTTGCTGGCGACGGCAAGGCTCTTTTGCGCATCGGAAAGGAAGAGACACGCCGGTGCACTGTCGAGCAGTCGTTGCACCTGGCCGGCATGCTCCAGCGGCACCGTGAACAGTTCTTCCGCAGTCTCGTCGGGCAGTCGGCTGAGCAAGTAGACCGTGGCACGCTGGGCTGCGCTGGCCCACTGGAACGCAGCTGCCATGCCCGACGAACCGTGGCGCCGCAACAATCCGAGCGCCTGCGTTGGATCCTCCGCTTGACGGAGAAGCTCGCTCGCGGCACCCAACACCGGCTTCGCTGCGGTCAACAGAACAATGCGTCCTTGTGGCTTCACAACCCGTGCCGCGCAGGCCAAGGCTTCACTCAGAACCGAGAAACCGTGAGCATCCGGATCGCCGCAGACGCCGGCGACCACGACGTCGGCCAATCCATCCACGGTTAGACGCCAGCGGGCATTTAACAGCCGCACCGCTTCCTCGCCGGTATCGACGAGGCCAGCTAAAACGTGGGTAATGGCCTGGCCCGCCCCTGCGATCAGATGCACCACAAAGGGCGCTCCCAGGAGCCAGGCAACCTCAGCCGCCTCTTGGCGGGCCGGCCAGGGTTTTTCACCGGGTACCTTCATCGAGAGGAGACCCCCCATCTCTTTGAGGGTGGCCTCGTCGCTCAGGGTGGGATAAAGGGCCCCTTCCGAGCCTGAATAGCCCAGGAGCGGGTCGAAGCTCCGCTGAGTGACGAGCACCAATTGGTCCGCGTCTACAACTCGGCGGTTGAGATAGATGCGCCGCCCTTTGCCCGTTGTCGCCAGGTAACTCAGCCGACGCCGGTCCGTCGGGTCGTGGACCTCCACGCGGACGTGCCGAAACTCCGCGGGCAACCGTTCGACCCAGTTCTGCGAGATCTGCGTCGGCGGGCAGACGAGGGTAATCGCTTCGAGTGCCACGCGCGCTTCAGTCAAATGTTGCAGGACGGGACTCAGCAGTTCCGGCAAACACGGAACATGCTCGTCGAGCACCACCGCAACCTGATCATCAGGAGTCAGCGCTCGCCGCAGGGCGGGAAATCCGATGGGCGTCTCCAGTGCTCCTCGCACCGCGGCCACCGGATCCTCCAACGGAGGAGCTTGCGGTTGCTGGTGAACGCGAACCAACCGGTCTGGCTCAACGTTCACTTCCAAACGCTCACATCCGTAATCAATACTTACCTGCATGGAGACTCCAAGAACGTAATCAACAGACTTCATTATAGCTACCGGCGAGGAGTGGCGGGCCAATCCGAGCCATCCTGCCGGCACCAGTGACGAGAACCCGTTTGGGATTGCACCGTGGTAGAAAAATCCGCTGCACATCCTAAGATGCTCTTTGGCACCAGGGTCGGAGAGGAAGGGGCAGTTCATGAACCAACACAAACCAGAACATTGTCTGGCGGCCATCCGGGACAAAGTGAGCGCTGGCAACAGGCTGTCGTTTGAGGAGGGTCTGTTCCTCTACGAGCAGGCCGATCTGTTTACGCTCGGCGAACTGGCCAATGTGGTGCGCGAGCGGAAGAACGGCAACTTCGCCTACTACAATGTCAACGCGCACTTGAATCCGACCAACGTCTGCGTCTACCGTTGCACATTCTGCGCCTTCCGCGCCGATCTGAAGAGCCCCAAAGGCTACGTGATGTCCGACCGGGAAATCGTCGAACGCGCAGCCGAGGCCGACCGGCGCGGGGCCACGGAGGTGCATATCGTGGGCGGGCTGCATCACCAGCTCCCCTATGAATGGTACCTCAATGTCATTCGTATCATTCACGAGACGTATCCGCGCCTGCACCTGAAGGCCTATACCGCCGTCGAATGGGATTGGTTTTCCCGCCTCACTGGCCGGCCGACGCGGGACATCCTGGCGGAATTCAAGGACGCAGGGCTAGGTAGCTTGCCCGGAGGAGGGGCAGAGATTTTCCATCCCGAGGTGCGCGAGCGCATTTGTGAGCACAAGGCCGACGCCGATTCGTGGATTCGCATCCACCGCGAGGCCCACGAGCTTGGCCTGCGCTCCAATGCCACGATGCTCTATGGCCATCTCGAACAGGCCCGGCATCGCATTGATCACCTGTGCCGGCTCCGCGAGCTACAAGATGAAACGGGCGGCTTCCAGACGCTTATCCCGTTGGCCTTCCATCCGGATCACACCAATTTGGCCGACCTGCCCAAGCCGAGCGGCTTGCTGGACCTCAAGACCATAGCCATCAGCCGATTGATGCTTGATAACTTCCCGCACATCAAAGCGTACTGGGTGATGCTCGGCATCAAGACTGCTCAGCTCGCCTTGAGCTTTGGGGCCGACGATATCGACGGCACCGTGGTCCACGAGAAGATTTACCACGACGCCGGTTCACTTTCTCCGCAAGAGCTTACCGTGGCCGAACTGCGTCGCCAAATCGAGGAAGCGGGACGGATCCCCCGCGAACGCGATACGCTCTATCACGAAGTCGTTCGGAAAGAAGGGGAATGGCATACGGGGCGGTCTCTTCAGCTCGTGGTTTAGACGACTCACTCGTTCCGACTTGGCGTTTGCGCCTTCTCCGCAGGGTCGCGGCCTTCTCACTTTCGAGAAGATCCATAGCCCTATTTTGCCGCAAGCGGTAAAGTCCCTCGGACCCGCACCAGTTTTTCTTGTCCTTTCGCCAGTGAAACGCTGGCATGCCATTTGCTAAACCCGCATTCACGCGAAAGCGCACCCGGAAAAAGCTCACACATTTCGCCCCAGGACTACAAGGTTCTCCGATGGGATGGCCAAACGGCTTCTCCCCGTCGTGGAATCCGATTGGAGGGACGCGAAGCATGCTCACGCGGCGACGAGCGCTTGCCATTCTCGGGGCGGCAGGGATCGGAACGGGCGTCTTTCAACGAGCATTGGCGGCGAAGGCGGCCGAAGGACCGGTTTCGCCCCAGATGGTTGCGGATGCCGAATGGGTCGCAGGAATTACGCTTACGGCGGCCCAGCGCGAAGCGGCAGCCAACCAGCTAAACAAATATCGAGAATCGACGAAACGCATTCGCGCGATCGAACTGGACAATGCACAGCGTCCTGGACTTGTCTTTACACCGTTGACAACTCCTGCATCACGACCCGACCCGCGCGGTTATCAAGTGGTGGCACCGCCGATGGCCGTTTCCCGCGCGCCGGCGCGCCCCAGCTCCGACGAGGACCTGGCGTTCGCTTCGATCCGACGCCTGGGGGCTCTGTTACGCAGCCGAGCGATTTCCTCCGTCGAACTGACCAAGCTCTATCTTGCCCGCCTGCGCCGCTACGACCCGTTGCTCAAGTGTGTCGTGACCTTCATGGATGAGGTCGCGCTGCAACAGGCGAAGCAAGCGGACCGTGAGCTCTCGGAGGGGAAAGATCGCGGGCCACTGCATGGGATTCCATGGGGCGTGAAGGACATTATCGCCTACCCCGGCTACCCCACGACCTGGTGCGCCCCGCAGTATCGTCAGCGCATCCTCAACAGGAAAGCGGCCGTCGCCGAGCGATTGGAGAATGCCGGGGCCGTGCTCATCGCCAAGCTCGCGACCAACCCCTTCGCAGGAGGCGGGGTTCAATGGTACCGCGGACTGACCCGCAGTCCCTGGAACCCGCACCTGGATGCGGCGGGTTCGTCCTCGGGGCCGGGCTCGGCCATCGCCGCCGGACTCGTCGGCTTCTCGATTGCGACGGACACGGGCGGCAGCATTATCCACCCGTCGATGCGCTGCGGCACGGTCGGGCTGCGTCCCACCTACGGGCGCGTGAGCCGGCACGGCTGCATGCAACTGTGCTGGTCGCTCGATACGGT
>DATGIQ010000456.1:0-3284 GCA_035295665.1 Gemmataceae bacterium
TCAGTGATACGACTCCTGGAGCCAGCTCGTGGACGGTGACGGTCAATTGGGGAGACAATACCAGCCCCACGACGTTCACCACCAATAGCCAAGGCTCCCTGGGCAGCCAGTCCCATACCTATGCCCAGGCCGGCACCTATACCGCCACCGTGACCGTGACCGACAACCAGAATGTGTCTAACGCCGCCACGTTCCAGGTGACGGTCTCTTCCACGACGAGCGGCCTGGTCAATTTTGTGAACTTCGAGACCGGCGATTTTAGCCAAACCGCAGCGCATCAAGGTGGCGCTATTGTCACCAGCCCGGCTCTGGACGGTACGTTCTCACTCCAGTTGTTCCGGAGCAATAGTGTGGCGTGGGCGGAGATCCGCCAAAGTGGCTCGACCTTCTACAACCTGCCCACTGCTTTCTACAGCTTCCTCTTCCAGTCTGCCTCCCAAACCGGCGAGGGCGGGATCGTCAACTTCCAGGATGCCAACGGCAATTACAAAGCCGCCTTGCATCTATCCCCCTCCGGCAAGCTCCTCTTCTACGATGCCAATGGCAATCTGTTGGCGGTTGGGACCACGACGCTCCTTCCCAACCAGACCTACAAGATCTCTGCCATGATCGGTACGGGCGTGAATGCTCCGTTCGAGATCCTGGTCAACGGCAATGTGGAACTGAGCGGGACGGGGAATCTGGGAAATGGCAACAATGGCAGTATCCGCCTGGGTGGCAACAGTGCCTACACCACCAACTACTACTACGACGACATCGCCATCAACTCGCAGATGTTCCAGGGGGCTGCCCTGCCTGGGACCTCGACGCATCGGCAGGTCAATGGCGAGATCCAAGTAGGCAATATCAGCATCACCCCAGGAGGAAGTCTCCTCCCCTCCGCGAACGGAAATGCAGTGCCGAAAGTCCTACCGGTCATGCCCTCTGACCTGGCCTTGTTACTTCAGACTGCGGGCAATGATCGGAATTCGTTGCTGTGGTCGCTGGAGAATCAGGGGGCAGTAACGCCGGCCCAGATCGATTCCTTCTTCACCGACCTGGGGACTGGTTTGGCAAAGGAGATTGCCTAACCGGGCGCTCCTCTGGGGCCTCCCAAGGAGCCGTTCGGAATCCGCAGCAGTTTGCCGTCTCGGCATCGGCCTGTCCGGGGTATCCCCTGGGCAGGCCGATGTGTGGACGAAAGGCATGCCGGCAATCACTGGCTGGAAAGCGGCGTGGACTCAATTGCGGTCGTCTTGTTAGGCCGGACTGTCGCCCGGCCTTTCAGGGGAACCCGAGAGCTAGTGTGGAGCTGGCTCTCGGGCATTTCAATGATCGAGCGGGATGCCGCCGTCCAGACTGACAGCCAACACGCTAGGGTCGTTCCCCGCAGCAGCTACTTGGCGCGAGAAGTGTTCAAGCTTGCTTGACGCACGGCGAAATGGTCATCCCCTGAGAATACCAGATGGAGGGTCTTGCCGTCGGTACTCATCCATTTGCTGGGGAAGCTGGCTGTGTCACCGGGGCCGACGTCCCATTTTTCGGTAAAGTACACGGTCGTCCACGGTCCCCACGGCTCCGGTGCGTCGTAGACACCGAAGCCCCCTTCAAAGCGTGTGTCCGCTTTCTTGCCCTGGGTCCCTGGAATAGTCTGCACCCATAAATAACGCTTGAGACCGGCGTTGAAGGTGATCCCTGAGCGGTAGCAGCGTCCGTGATGCGTGAACACGGCGCCGCGATCGCCCACCGCTTGCGACCACACGGGCCGTCCCATACCATCCAGGCCTTTGAAGAATTCATAGGCCGATGACTCAGTGATTTTGCTTTTCGGAACGCGCGCCAGCACCATCCGGTCGGCTGGTTGATAGGCGCTGGCGGCATCGTGTGAGTAAACGTACACCCAATCGTCGCGGGCACCGGCGTAGTCCTTGCCGAAGTTGAGAAATGTCGGACAGCCAAAGCTGGTCGTGAACTTCCAGTCAGCCCAGTGCCATGTGTTACCGTGATCGTTCGACCAAGCAAGCTGTGCGTTGCCGGCATTGCGTGTCCACAGATAGAGCACGCCCCCTACGCAGAGCATGCCACTGGCTTTTTTTGACTTGGCCCCGTCACCGGCTTGTTCACCGGTTGGGGATCGGAGATTGACGCCCCGGAAATCGGCGGGGCCGCCCTCGATACGGGCAAACCCCAGCCCCAGCTTCCGCGGTAGGAACGGTTCGAAACCCCAGCCATCGCCATAGGCCGTATACTGGTGGTCGTCGTCGGCCCATGTGAGCGGCCAGTTATCACTTCCCTTGGCAAGGCGCACAATCCTCTCCTTCGGTGCCCACGTGAGGTCCGTGATCACCTTGCTGGGCGGATACGGAGCGGCGCCAGACTTCAACGGGCCGTCGCTGGTCGGCGAGAGTCCGTTCTGGAACGGGTCGGGCAAGGCTGCCAACACATCCTTGGCATCTTGGGCTTGCCATTCAAACAGCTTCCCCGAAGTCGGGCACGCGAGGCTCAATACAGCCATGCCCGATAGAACGACCAGACCCGATCTCCACTCCTTATGTTCTGCCATCCGGGCCATGATCCACGTAGTATCCGGCCGCCAATTACGGCTTCGGCTGCAAGAAATTGTCGAAAACGTAGTCGGCCACGGCCGTGCCGCAGCCGATGCCCTGGTCCCGATCGAAACCCCAGTGGATTCCAAGGTAAATGCGGCTCTGGCCATTTTCGAGCGCTGCTTCACTGAAGCTGTTGAAGGTATGGGCGACGATCGGCCGGACCTGGCCATCCGCGCCCCGGGTGATGCCGTTAAACTCGTCCGAAATAACCGTGAAGCGGATGTTGTCTCTGCCGTAGAACCGTTCGAGCATCCGGAATGCAGCGGCGCCCAGGGTGGCATGCCCGGAGGTGTAGGAAGGGAACGGGGGCGTAAAATTGATCTCGCCCGGACGGGGGTTGCTCGCCTGGGCTCCCAGGGGCGTCCAATTCGGGTTGCCAACGGTGGCGGGATTCCCTGTGGCGTCGGCATTGCGAATGCCGAGGATCGGCCGCCACATGCTATCTGCGTACTTGCGCGTCCAGCACGTCAGGGCGCCATCCCCCAGGGCAATGTTCATCAGGGCAAACATCCGGGCATTCTGCTCGACGGTATTGTTTTCTTGTTCCGCAATCACACGCGCGATCTGGTTATAGAAACGCGGTGGTTTCCCGAGACCAGGGCGGCCATCGTATGCCCAGAAGATGCCGATTTCGGTCTGCTCCGGCGTCCGGATCGTGGGCGTCGTGATGCCATCTCCGCCGAGAGCAACCACCTC
>DATGIQ010000457.1:0-8062 GCA_035295665.1 Gemmataceae bacterium
CACGACGCCGAGGATGCCTTCCAGGCCACCTTCCTCATCCTGGCCCGGAAAGGGTCCTCCATTCACCAGCGGGAGTCCGTGGGCGGCTGGCTCTACCAGGTGGCTTATCGCGTGGCCGTGAAGGCGCGCACCAATTCTGTCCGCCGTCAGGCGCGGGAACGAAAGGCTGAATTCACGCCGCCCGCGGATCCGTTGCTCGACATGAACCTCAAAGAACTGCGCGCCGTGCTGTACGAGGAACTGCACCGGATGCCCGAGAAATATCGGGCGCCTCTGGTACTTTGCTACCTCGAAGAAAAGACCCAGGAAGAAGCTGCCCGCCAACTCGGCTGGACCAAGGGTGCAGTCAAGGGCCGGCTGGACCGCGGACGCGACCACCTTCGGGCTCGACTACGCCGACGGGGTCTCGACCTTTCCATGGGTCTGTTTGTCGCCGCTCTGGCGCAGGAGTCTGTGTCGGCGATGGGGCTCTCTACTCTCGCCGATGCGACAGTCAAGGTCGGCATCTTGGTCGCCCGGGGCAAGACGGCAACGCCCGGTCTGATCTCGGCCTCCGTTGCCGCCCTGGTTCAAGGAGTAGGCAAGACCATGGTTTGCAGCAAGATCAAACTCGCGACGGTTTTCTTCCTGGCAATCGGTGCGGGAACGATGGGGCTGGGCGTACTGAGACACCAACTCTGGGCGGCCAAACCAGCGGCAACGCAAGGAACTTCAGCGCAGCGGCAGACCCGGCAAGACCAAGGGCAGCCGACCGCAAACGAGCATTCGCCGGATTCCGTCCGCGTAAGCGGAATCGTCTTCGATCCCGACGGCCGGCCGCTTCCCGGAGCGAAGTTGTATCTTGGTCCGACGAATCCGAATCAGCCGGCCTTTCCCGTCCGCGCGATCACGGGGAAGGATGGACGCTTTGTGTTCACCTTTGCGCAGTCCGAGTTGGATCGAACCGCACGGAAGGATTCCAAAGGCCAGGTGCTGGCCATGGTCGAAGGCTTTGGCAGCGATTGGACCACGATCGACCTGGCGGCAAAGGATGCGGAGCTCACCTTGCGGCTCGGCAAAGACGTTCCAATCAATGGCCGGATTCTCAATCAAGATGGCTGGCCGGTTGCCGGCGTTCAGGTTCGCATCACCGGAGCCAGCGCCTACCCGGACCGGAATCTTAACGACGTGCTGGAAGACTTCCGTCTGGGACGCTCGGATAAACTGAATCAATCCGCCCACAACTGGATGGGGCCGCTGCCCGGCCAGGCCGTGACCACGGGTGCCGATGGCCGCATCCGCTTGGCTGGTTTTGGCAGCGATCGCATCGTGTGGTTGCACATCGAGGGTCCCGGCATCGTGGCCGGCGGACTGAAGGCACTGACGCGGCCCGGCGAACCGATTGACCTCCATCGGAAGGATCGGTTTCATGGGGCTACCTTCGATTACGTCGCCCAGACCTCCCGGCCTGTCCGAGGAATTGTCCGGGACAAGACCACGCATAAACCGGTAGCCGGCGTGGAGATCAGTGGCATTTCCTTCCCAGTCAAGAAAGTAATCAGCGACGCGGAAGGAAGGTATGAAGTGCTCGGTCTGCCCAAATCCGAGCGCTACGATTTGCAGGTTCGCCCGGCCAACGGCCAGCCCTATTTTGCGGGTTGGCTCCGCTTGTCCGATAGTCCAGGGCTTAACCCGCTCGTAGCCAACATCGAGCTGGCGTCTGCAAGTCTCGTCCTCCGAGGCCGTGTCACCGACCAAGCCACGGGCCAACCTGTGCCGGGAGCCCACGTGGACTACCATGCACTGTTTCCCAATCCGAATATTGACAAGGTCTCGTCGTTGGACATGCCGCATTCCGAGGCGATGACCGGAACGGATGGCACCTTCAGCCTCGCCGTCTTGCCAGGCCCGGGCGTCGTGGGGGCGACAGCGCCCCAGCCGGAATCGTACAGGCCCGCCCTGATTACGCCGAAGAGCCAACAGGAATTCTTCAACCACCGGTTAACCGGCACCGGCAATACTGAGGCAATCCTCAGGACCGCTGCGGGGGATGATTCGATGGGCTTCATCGTTCAGCAGAACTACCATGCTCTCGTGCTCCTCGACCCGGATGAGCAAGCAGCGGGGCTGACACGCGATCTGGTCCTGGAGCCGGCTTGCACGCTGCAAGGCAGCATTGTCGGACCGGATGGCAAGCCGATGACCGGCGTGTCTGCCTTTGGCTTGACTTGGCGGGGATCAGAGACGCTCGAGACGGATCGCTTTACGGTACGGGGCCTGAACCCACAGCGGGCACGGGGCCTGCTCTTCTTGCAAAAAGAAAAGGGTCTGGGAGCCTACATGGATGTGCGCGGGATCGACTCGGGGCCGCTGAAAATTCAGCTCCGGCCTTGCGGTTCCGTATCGGGTCGCATCGTGGATCGCGATGGCCAGCCCGTGCCGGGCATGGATCTTCGCATCGGAGGGGCCGGCTTATCCAATCTGGGGCAGAACCATCCGCTCACCACCGGTAAGGATGGCCGGTTCCGTGTCGATGGACTGGTGGCGGGAGCGAACTATTGGATACGCTCGCCGGCGCCCCAAGTGCTTGCAGAATTTGTCGTGGAGTCCGGCCAAAACCAGGATCTGGGAGACATCCGGGACAAGGTGAAGGAAAACCCCTGAGCGCTCCGGTTTTCCAAGAGCCATCAGCGCCACGCCGTGCGGAGGGCACACAGGAGGAGGAGGCCATTTCGGACGGGTGGCCACCACCAAACCGCAAGGGCTTTGGCGGTGGGAAAAACGAAGCAGGCACAATCGCGTTCGTTTTCGTGCAGAAGCGAATAAGCGAGGAGCAGGATGAGAAGGATGGCGAGCAGCGCCGCCGCCTCGCGCACGGCATACCCGGCCAACAGGCACGCCGCACAAGTCAACTCGAGCCAGGGGAGTCCTGCCGCAACCACTCGGCCAATGGAGGAGGGCAGGCCGGAATGCACCAGCACCTGGTCGGCAAATCCTTGCAGGTCGGTGACCTTGGTGACACCGGCCATCAGGAAAACGACCCCCAGGGTCCATCGGCACACCGCACTTACAAGCCGGAAGAATCGCCAACGCCACGGCCGGTCAGCGTCCCAGCCCGGCGATGGGCAGGTCATGATTGAACCACTCGTTCCATCCATAGGGATAGATTTTCGTCTGCGGCAAACCCGCGTCTCGAAGGCGAAGGGCGCTCCAGAGGCTCTTGCCGCAATCGACCGACTTGCAATAAACCACGATGCTGCTTGCCTGCTCCAGACGCGACTTCAGCTCCGGAAAGCGCTGCTCCAACGCTTCCTCGGGCATGCTGATGGCCCCGCGAATGTGGCCAACCTCATAATCGTTGGCGGAGCGGACATCGACAAACAGCGTGCCGGGGTCCTGCCACAACGCTTCCGCTTCCTTCAAGCGAAGCAGCGGGATCCCGGCGACCGACTCCAGGTCCGACGGTTCGGAGCCTTTGGATTCCCGCTGACGAACACTGAACGCCCAGCTGGAATACGCGGACAGGGCCAGGCAAACGGCCAGGATGCGTGCGAAATGTGCCAGTTTCAACGGTGCACCGTGATCAATGGGAATTGCGCGCTCAACTAGAATGCCAAATACGGCTTGATGGCTTCCTTGTCGAGGTCCGCGCTGGTCCCGTGGAGCACAATGCTCCCTTTCTCCATGACATAATACCGGTCGGCCAGCTTCAGGGCGAACTCGAAATACTGCTCAACCAGGAGCACCGACATTTGCCCGGCCTGTTTCAGGGAGCGCAGTACCTGGCCAATCAACGTGATGATCGACGGTTGGATCCCTTCGGTCGGCTCGTCCAGGATTAGCAATCGCGGTGCCGCCACCAGGGCCCGGGCGATGGCCAATTGCTGCTGTTCGCCGCCGCTGAGGAGGCCGCCCTTGCGCTGCAACAGGTCGCGGAGCTTCGGGAAATAAGCGAAGATCTGATCCGGCACCGACCGCGGCCGGGCTGCGTTGGCGAGCATGCCCACTTGCAGATTCTCGAGCACGGTCAGATGGGGAAAGATCTCGCGGCCCTGGGGCACATAGCCGATGCCGGCACGTGCGCGGATGTACGGTGGGGTGCGCGTCACGTCCCGGTCCCCCAACATCACTCGGCCGCTGCGGGGACGAAGCAGGCCCATGACGCTCTTGAGGAGCGTCGTCTTGCCGACGCCGTTGCGACCCATGAGGCAAACGATTTGGCCCGGGCCGACTTCGAGATCGACGTCGCGCAGGATCTGGGTTTCACCGTACGACACTTGCAGCTGTTCGATGCGCAGCATCGGTTTCTCGATCCTCTCCCAAATAGACTTGAATAACGCGCGGATTCCGCTGCACCTCTTGCATGGTTCCCTGGCACAGGATTTGACCCTCGTGCAGCACGGTCACTTTGCTAGCGATTTGCCGCACGAAGGTCATGTCGTGATCAATGACCAGCAGGGTGTGCTTGCGGGCCATCGACAGCAGCAGCTCGCCCGTTCGCTCGGATTCCTTGGGAGTCATGCCGGCAACCGGCTCATCAATCAGAAGCAGCTCCGGATCTTGGGCCATGAGCATTCCCAGTTCCAGCCATTGCTTCTCGCCGTGGGCCAGCACGCCGGCCAGCGCGTTTGCCTTTCTCCCTAGACCGATCACGTCCAGCACTTCCTGGACACGGGCGCGGCGATCGGCAGTGAAGGAGGCGACCAGCGTCGGCAGGACACCCCGAGGTGCCTTGACAGCCAGCCGCAAGTTCTCCAGGACGGTCAGACTCTTGAACACATTCGGCGTCTGGAATTTGCGACCGATGCCCAGCTGGGCAATTTGCTGCTCGGCAAGTCGGGTGATATCGCGTGGGGGCCGATCGCGGCCCTGAAACTGGAGGCGGCCAAACCTTGGTTTGACCTTGCCCGTGATCACGTCCAGGAGGGTGGTCTTGCCGGCACCGTTGGGACCGATGACGACGCGCAGCTCCCCCCGTTCCATGGAATAGTTCAGGCCATTGAGCGCTTTGAAGCCGTTGAAGTCGACGGTTACATCCTCCACGCGGAGGATTTCTTCGGGTACGATCTTGGATTGAAAGCCCATGACTCACGGCCCTTTCGCATCCGTGGCTGCCTGGATCTTGCGGGGTCCCGGTTGCGGCGGTACGATCGCCGCGGTCCCCGCCGGGAACTCCACCGGCGCGGCCTCCGGCTCAGGAAGGGCCTTCCGGCTGGACTGCCATGCGGTACACCAACTCCACAGCCAATTCACCAGAGAGCGTCCGCCGCCGACGATGCCGTTAGGCAGGAAGAGGACCACCCCGACAAATAGCCCTCCCAGGATGAACCGCCAGGCGTTTTCGAACTCGTTGTTAATGTAGGTGTTGGCCAGGTTCACGAGGATGGCTCCGATGATGGCGCCATACAGCGTCCCCCGGCCGCCCACGGCCACCATCACGACGACCTCGATAGAGAATTCGATGCCGAAGCGATCTGGACCGGCCGTCCCCTGCGACGCTACATACAACACCCCGGCCAGGCCAGCCAGTGCGCCAGCGAGGGCAAAGACGAAAGTCTTGTACATGGCCGTGTTGTAACCCAGGGCCAGCACACGGTTCTCGTTGTCGCGAATGGCGGTCAAGACCTTGCCGAATTTGCTCTGGATCAACACCAGGCAGCCGAGGTAGGAGACCGCCAGGAGGCTCGTGATCAGGTAGTAGAGATCCTCCAAGTGAAACGTGTGCCCAAATAACTGCAACTTGGCGAGTCCCCGCATCCCGACAACCCCTGCCGTATAGGGTTGCTGATTCACCACAATGGTGAACGCGGCCAAGACCAGCGCCTGTGTGACAAGCGCAAAATAGACCCCCTTGACTCGGAGTCGAAATGTAATCCAGCCGAAAATCGTGGCGACAAGGAGCGGTAAGAGGATGGCGAGCGGAAGTGCCAGCCGAAGATCAATCAACGGCGCAATCCAGCCGGGGACGGCCGGCACGCGGCAATATTCCATGAAATCGGGCAGCGCCATGTCTGGCCCAGGAACGAAGGAGGGTTGCGTTCCAGTCACCTCGGCCGCCTTGATGGCCGCTTTCTGCAAAATCAGTGAATAGCCAGCAGCATAAGCACCCAGTCCAAAATACAAACCTTGTCCAAGGCTCAGCAGTCCGGTGTAGCCCCAAATGAGATCCACGCTCAACGCAAAAATTGCCAGAGCCATGAACTTGCTGAAAAGCGGGAGCCAATATCGATCCCCTGCAAACTGGTAGGCCGGTACGAAGAGCGATGCAAGAAACATGACCAAGAGCACGGCGCGGACCAGTTCAGGTGGCCCCAGCACCCTCTGCTTGGACACGGAAGCCACCGGGTTCGGGCCAGGGTTTGCACGCGCGCTAGTCATACGTTCGCTCCTTGGAAGCGAACAGGCCCGAGGGTCGGGCGAGGATAAATCCGATCACGATGAGCAAGACGAGCACACTCGCCAGGACTTCGCTGTTGCTTCCAATAATTCGGTCCCAATTTTCCTGGGTCATGCCCATGGCAAGGGCCAGCTTCTCCACCCATTGGGTACTGAGTAACTTGGCCATGAAACTGTCTAAGGTGCCGATAACGACACCTGCGGCAATGGCACCACTGAGCTTGCCCATGCCGCCAAGGATGACCACCATGAATGCTTCAACGATATAATCCGCCCCCATGTTGTACTTGATGTTGTAGAGATGCGCCAGGATGCACCCGGCCACGCCCGCCAGGCCCGTGGCGAAGGCAAACGTCATGGAGTCAATCCGGCGGGTCGAAATCCCCAAGGCTGAGGCCATGCTCCGGTTTTGCACAACTGCGCGGATTTTCAGACCGAAGGATGTGTGATAGAACCACACATAAACAACGAGCAAGCACAAGAGCGTGATCCCGACAATGAACACGCGATAGATCGGGATGGTCAAGTCCCCAATTGCCCAACCGCCTTGTAACCTTTCCGGCAGGTGGGTCTCCTGCAAGTTGGCCCCAAAGGCCAATTTCACGGTTTCTTGCAGCACCATCCCGACGCCCCAGGTCGCCAGCAATGTATCGAGAGGTCGACCGTACAGAAATCGAATCAGACAAACTTCCATTAGGTAGCCGATAAGGGCTACTACCAGGAACGATATCGGAATGGCCCAGAAAAGATTCAAATGGAGGTAATTGGGGGCTGAAACGACGAATCCGGTGTAGGCACCAAGCATGAGCATATCGCCGTGGGCCATATTGATGACCCGCATGACACCAAACGTGATGGCCAGCCCGAGCGCCGTGAGAATAAGGATGGAACTGAGACTCAAGCTGTTAGAGAGGACAGCACTTAGGTCGGTCGCGCTCATCAGTAGATTTTCGTTAACAGGAGATTGCGGATTGCAGGTTCCAGATTGGCGATCCGTCGACTGCAATCCGCAATCGGAAACGCAGGCATACAAGGCAATACAAATCAGGAGATCTTAACCTTTTCCCCCTTGGTCACACCGCCCTTGGTCCAGTCGCAATGCCAGCCAGGGAATGCGACCTGCGGATAGGGATCCGGCTCGATGACGGTGGGCGACGTGTAAACGATATCAAATTGTTTGTCGTCGCGCGTTTTGCCCATCCGGAAGAATTTGTACGTGTGTTGTGTTTTGGGGTCGAGCTTGACCTTTCCGCCAGGGGCATCGAATTCGATACCACCCTTCATTGCCTCGCGAACCTTGTCTACGTCGGTGCTGCCGGCCTTTTCGACGAGCAGCTTCCAGAAATAAACTTGGTAATAGGCGGCTTCGATCGGGTCATCCGTGACACGATCCGGGCCGTATTTGGCCTTGAAGTTTGCCACAAACTTCTTGTTTGCTGGGGTGTCGATACTCTGGAAGTAATTCCAGGCCGCAAGGTGGCCTTTCACCTTCGACGGATCAAGACCCCGTAACTCGTCTTCGCCGACGCTTACCGCACAGACAGGAACTTTGTCTGCGGTGATTCCCTGCGCGGCCAGTTCGTTGTAGAAGTTGACGTTGCTATCGCCGTTAATTGTGCTGAAGATCACATCCGGATCCGCCTTCTTGATGTCCTGCACAATGTTTTGGTAATCCTTGAAGCCAAAG
>DATGIQ010000458.1:0-14423 GCA_035295665.1 Gemmataceae bacterium
CGGCTGCCCCTGGGCGCGCAGTATCAGATCCTCGGGCGCAGGTGTTCGTGAGCGGGGTTCGGGTTCGGAGTAACGTTTCGCGCTCCGGTCCAGCGAACGCAAAACGCGAGCAAAGAGATGCGGGTCAGGTGGGGGAATCGATTCCCTCGCAAGGCTGCCGGCTCTCGTGAGGGCTTCGGGCCAACGGGGGTTCCGTCGGATCTTGGCTAGAGAGGAGTTCGCGGTAAAGGTCCAGCACCGCTTCCACGTTGCCTTCGTCAGCCGCCGTTTGGGAACAGCGACCGGAGGTTGGAGCCGCCAAGGCTTCCTTAATCGCTTGGTCCAGCGCGGCCAGGTTGCGTTGTGGGATAAGACGCACTCCGGCAGGACGCATCCCATTGTCGGTGGCGATCACCGGCGTACCCAGATGCATTGCTTCCCGTACCGAGATCGCGTCCCCATCATAGAATGTGGTGCGCAGCATCAAATCGCTCCGAGCGATGGCCTGCAAGGTTGCAGCGTGCGGCAAATCGCCACACAGCAGGATGTGGTCGGTGTACGGTTTGGCCTGGATCTGGCTGCGCAATTCCGCTTCCAAGTGTCCGGAGCCGATGATGACCAGACCCGCCTCCGGCAATTTTTCACGCACCCGTCCCATGACTTCGATCTGCAAGGAAAGATCGTATTGTGGCTCCAGGCCGCTGACCGCAATGAGCCGTGGTCTGTGCGACTGGAGGAAATTGTCCACGTGGGTAGGCAGGGCCCCGTTGTGCTGCTCGCTTTCGGCGGGGAACGAATGGGGCGGAATCAGCCGGGTCCGCTGGGGCGAAACACCGACGCGGTGGAAGAAGTCGACGATCTCCTGGTTCACGCCGATGAGCCGGTCAAACCGCCGCAGAACGAAGCCACAGAACGTACGCGGATGCTTCTTCCGCCCGGCTGGTGAGGAAGGATAGCCGCCCGAATGAAACGTCAATACCGTCTTGCGTCCGGGCATCAAACAACAGAACAGCCCCAAGGCCAGCAGTCGAGTGGCCAGGTTTCCTCCGATGTGCATATGGATAATGTCATAGCGAAGCGTGAGCAGCAGCCGCAGCACCTGGAATGCGCTTTTGGGGTAGTAGACATGCTCGGTATCGGCCTGGCGGTACCGCGTCAAGTTCACAACGGTGCTGGGGATGTGGCGCCGCAGCAGTAGGCGATGGATGGCCACAAGATTGGTCTGCACACCACCATGCGGCGGTGGATAAGGTCCGAGGAGCAATACTCTCATGATGCATCAATCATTCGGATCCTGCTTCCGTCCCGCGCCCGCTTTCAGCGAACCGGAAACGCAAGCCGGATCCTCGACTTGCTGGGTGGATGCCAATGCTGGGGCTGGTTTGCGGGAGCCGAGCGAAGGCTGGTAGGAAACCTTGACCCAGGATCGGCTCGTCTTGCCCGAAAGCCAAACCCACAAGGCCAGCCAGGCAGCGGCATTGAGAACCAAAAACGACGCCGCCACGGACACCAGCCGGAACCCAGACGCCATTGCCTTCCAGCGAATTCCCGCCAGCCCGGCAACATAGAACGCCGTTTGGCCCCAGAACGCTAGCCGATACCCCGGGCCTTCAAGGTACCAACTCGTAATCAGCATCCCCAACAGGGCCCAGGGAACCACGAGCCGCAGCATTTTGTGAGACAGGTACTGAAACCAAACCGGATTCCGCCAGGGGAGCAGCGCCGCCGGCAGCCGGCCGACGAGCTGGAAATTGCCGCTGAGTGTCCGGACTTTGCGGCGGAACTCATCCCGTGAGCTTTTTGGCAGCCGATCGTAAGCCCGCGCCCGCTCATCCAGAACCACCCGATACCCCTGGAGGACCACCTGGAGCGGCCAGTAGACATCATCGAGAATCGTGCCTTGGGGAATCGGCCGAAAGAGCTCCCGCCGCAGCGCGCTGATCGAACCCGACAGGCCAACCATGGAATAGAGCCGGCTTTCCTGTCCCCGCAGCCACTTCTCGAAGCGCCAATATAATCCCACGCCGGCCAAGACCCCGGGGGCCTGCTCGAGCACGAGGTTGCCGCTGACGGCCCCGATCGCGGGATCGGCAAAATTCTCCACCAGAAGCTTCACGCTTTCCCGATCCCAGGATTGCCGGACATCGGCGAGCACGAGAATCGCATGGCGAGCCACGGCGCAGCCGTGGGTCAGGGCCGCGGCTTTGCCGACCTGGTTCGGCAGCTCGAGGACGTGCACCCGTTGATCGGGATGGGCACGGGCAGTGGCCGCCGTCGCATCCGTGCAGCCGTCACACACCACGACGATTTCCAGCTTCTCCGCCGGATAATCGATGGTAAGGGCACTTTCGACCCGCTTCCCGATCAGCGCTTGTTCGTTATGGGCAACGATCAAGAGCGAAACGTCCGGCAGCTCAGCGTCGGCCACGGCCCGGGCCCGACATGGCCGCCCGAGACAGCGCGCCAGGCACCACACTATAAGCGGATAGCCAATGTAGCAATAGAGCACACTGGCGGTGCCGGTCCAAAAGAGGATCATGGAGAGCTGCGTTGCTTCCATGGTGGATCTCTCGTGTCAGGAAGAGAACGCGGACAAAGGCGGATTCAGCGGATCCGCGCTGGTCGGCTCGATCCGCGTTCCCGCGCGTTCTAGCTCCTCGGCCTGGGAAGGTGCCGTCCGTGCCAGGTCGCGTCGCAAATCGAGGACATCCCCTGTATATTGGGTTCGCCAGTCCAGGCTCTCGGCCACGTCACTGCCGAGCACCAACAGCGAAGCGTGCTGATAGACTTCCTTGGGATTGCTGACCATGAGTGCAGCCAAGTGCGGCAGGTGACGTTCGACATAGGCCAGGTTCCGGCCACGCAACTGGCTAAGCAAGACGTTGGGATCGTAAATCTTGATGTGGTAGCCCCGGCCGAGGAGCGTTTCGACCAGGATGACCAGCGGGCTCTCGCGCAAATCGTCCGTTCCGGCCTTGAAGCTGAGGCCGATGACCCCAAGGGTGCGGTGTCCCGACTCCTGCACGAGCTTGAGAGCGCGGCGCAGGTGGGCTTCGTTGGAGGGAAGAATAGCGGGCAACAACTCCAGCCGCAGGGCGTGTTGCTCGATGTAGCGCATGAGAGCCCGCAGATCCTTGGGCAGACACGAGCCGCCAAACGCAAATCCCGGACGCAAGTACGCCGGGGAGATATTGAGCTTGTGGTCCCGGCAGACGAGGTCCATGACTTCGTGGCCGTCGGCACCCAGGGACTTCGCCACGCTGCCGATCTCATTGGCGAAGGCAACCTTCAGGGCATGGAAGGCGTTGCAGGCGTACTTGACCAGCGCAGCCGTGCGCGTGTCGGTGATGATCTTCTCGGCGGCGATATCCCGGTACAGGTCGAGGATTTTCTGGGCCGGCGCGGCGGCATCGGCTCCCACGAGGACAAACGGCGGGTTGTCATAGTCACGAATGGCCGAGCCTTCTCTCAAAAACTCCGGGTTGTTGCACAGGGCAATGTCCGGGCGGCCGGCTGCCTCGTGTAGCATTGGGGTCAGCCGCTCTTCCAAAATGCCCGGCAGCAGGGTTGAGCGAACCACGACGGTGTACAGTTGCCCCGAACGGCGCAACACAGCGCCGATGTCCTTCAGGACCATCTCGACGCCCTGACTGGAGACACCGCCATCTTTCTCCGACGGGGTGCCCACCGTGATGAGCGCGACCTCGGAGCCGCGCACCGCCTTGTCCACGTCGTTGGTGGCCAGCAGGCGGCCGGCTTGAACCTGTTCTTGCACGAGCTCCGTCAGCCCCGGCTCGTAGATGGGCGCGTGGCCGGAGTTCACCTCGGCAACCTTGTCGGGGTTGATTTCGACGCCCAGGACAGGATGCCCATCCCGGCCCAGGCACGCTGCGGTAACGCAGCCCACATAACCCAAGCCAAACACCGCAATGGTTGTCACAGCCGCACTCCTCTTCCGCGGACACGCTGACGAGCCGCTGGGCTGGTCCCGGCGGCTCGATTCGCTCCTACCGTCTGCTCACAAATCTGCTCAAACTGTCGGGCCACGACTTCGCTGCCGTAGTGCGCCGTGACCAGCCGGCTCGCAGCTTGACCAAGGCGGCCGCGGCGCTCGGGATCCTTTAGGAGCTGGATTACGGCCTCGGCGAAGTCGGCCGGGCTGTCGGCTAACAGGAGATGCTCTCCCGATTGGACGGGCAGACCCTCGGCACCGATGCGGGTACTCACAAGCGCTTTCCCCATCGCCAGGGCTTCGAAAATCTTGATCCGCGTCCCGCCGCCTACCAGCAACGGGACCACCACGACCGCTGCCTCGGCCAGATGTGGCCGAACATCCGGAACGGTGCCGACTACCTCGACCCCGTCCACGCGCTCCAGGCGGCGTACGCTGCGGGCTGGATTGCGGCCGACAATCCGGAAGATCGCCTGGGGTCGGGCGTGGCGGATCCGTGGCCAAACTTCCTGCACGAAATGTATCACGCCGTCCTGGTTCGGCATCCAGTCCAGCGAACCGACAAACACAATGTGGTCGGGATGCTCGGGCGTACCGTTTGGCCGGAAGTAATCCACGTCCACCGCGGTGTCGATAGTCTGGACATGGTGCCAGATGTATTCGCGGGCAAAGGTTTGCCGATCCTGTTCGCTGACAGCGATGATCGTGTGGAAGAATCGGCCGCAGTCCGATTCGAAGCGGCGCATCCGCCGCCATTGCAGGGCCATGTAGCGTGACCGGAGCCAGCCTGTCGCCACATCGGCATGCCGCTGAAAAATTAGGGATTCGACATTGTGCTGGAAGAGGATCCGGGCCGGCACATCCAGCTCCCGCGTATTCCGCGCCATGAATACGGTATCGCAGATCAACAGGTCGTACGCTTCCTGGGCTACCAGCGCCCGGCCCCGCGCCCGCAGGGCAGGGTCAAAGTTCCTGCTGATCGAAAACGGGTAGGGGGAGAACAGATTCAGGGCCGCGTCCCGGTAAAAACGGAGGCTGGCCCGCGGCGATTCGCGTGCGCGGACCGTTTCCAGGCGGAGACCCAGCGCGTGCATTTTCTCGACATGGATCTCCTCGCCCGGCCGCAGACCGCTCAGGAAGGTGATCTCATGCCGGCGGGCCAGGTGCCGAAGAATATTCAGCACGCGAATCTTGGCGCCGGTATCGTGAGGGAAAAGGATTTGCTTCTGCGCGAAAAGGATTTTCATGATGACCGTGAGCCCTCGGTTCTGGGTGGCACAGGGCCTTGCGAACGCGGCACCAATTGTTCGCGCATCAGGAACTCCAAAAGAGCCTCCGCGATGTATCTGTTTTGCAGGCCGTTGGCGTGCGAGTCGCCCATGCGTTCTTCCAGCGTCAACTTGTCGAATCCCATCTTGTCGAGATGGAAGCTCGCCGGTCCAAGGTGAACCAGGTGACAATGGGAGTACCGGGCCGATAACTGTTGCATCGCTTCCCACAAGCCCGCCGAAGCCCGATCCCCTTGAGGATCGTACAGGAAGAAAATAGCCGGAATCCCCCGCGCCGCAGCCAAGGCAGCCATCTCTTCCCAGTTGCTTTTGAAGTCGCGCCACATCTTTTGACCGAGAGCCGGGGAGAATTCCCCTCCCTCCGCCGTCGCCGGCCCGAGGAACTCCGGCCGCAAGAACCAGGGGTTCAACGCGGTGCGGACGCTGGGGAGCTGGAGCTGAACCCGGTTATACATGTGCGGAAGCAAGCGGGTCCAGCGGCGAATGGCAAAATTACGTCGTGCCTTGGCCACTTCGCGCTCCAGGTCCGCGCCGACAATGGGCTCGAAGGACCGATCCTCGATGGAGACGCGCACCAGGACCGCAGCGACGGGACGCTTGGCCAGGACACGGCGGAGCATCACCAGCTGCTGATAAGGACCGAAGCCAGCACCCGAAGCGTTGGCGACCTGGACATGGCTCAGCCCGGGCTGCTCCTGGAGGGACGCTTCGAGAATCGCAGTGTAAACTTCCTCGTCCGGCAAGCCGGAGCCAAATCCCTGGGAATCGCCCAAGGCAAGCAGAACCGGCTGCGACCAATCGGTCTCGTGCCCGCGGTGGCCGTCGCTGTTGACCGTCATCGGCACACTTTGTACCGAAAAACTTCCCATCCAGTAGCAGCCGCGCTGCGACGGAGCCAAGACTCCGCCCAGCTCTTCGTCGGGAATGTATTCCAGCCGCTGCGGAATGAACGGCAGCCGCAAGTAGATTTCTCCCAGGGCCAGCGCTACCACGCCGCCCAGAAGCAGGACCCGGCTCAGCCGGAGAGCGTAGAAAAAAACCGTAACGAGCGATGGCATGGTTGATGATTCCTTCGTTGGGGCTGGGGCTCAGAACTGGAAATAAATGAACGTCGCTCCCGATTGAATGCCCCAGAGCATCCACGTCATAGCCAGGACGCCATACAAGCAGGCCCGCACCGGCAGCGGCCAGGTCAACATGCAGTAAGGATCCTTGGTCCGGTACTGGAACCACTGAACGAGCAGCAGAATCCAGCTGAAGAACAGGATGTTTCCGAACAGCGCCGCCGAGGCCGCATTGAAGCCGAAGCCATTCTGGTAGGACGTGAGCATCTCCATGATTTGCTGGAAGCTCTCGTCGATGGTCCGGCCCTGGTACAGGCTTTTGCGGGTGCTGCGGAAGAGGAGCCAACCGAACAGCGTAAATTGGCTCATCAGCACGATGGACCAAAAATGGCCCCAGCGGGAAGGCTCCTGGGTCCGTTCCGTGCGATTGCGGGTCAGGAGCCGATGGCCGCTCAGCAGACACCCGTGGTACGTCCCCCACCAGATGAAGTTCCACGACGCGCCATGCCAGAGACCGCCCAGAACCATGGTCACCAGCAGATTGCGATAGGTCAGAAGTGTGCCGTAGCGATTTCCGCCCAGGGGAATGTAGAGGTAATCCCGCAGCCAGGTCGAGAAGCTGATATGCCACCGCCTCCAGAAATCGCTCGGGTTGGTGGCGAAATAGGGGAGGTTGAAGTTCTGCACCAGCTGAATACCCAGGAGTTGGGCACAGCCCCGGGCGATATCGCTGTAAGCGGAAAAATCACAATAAATCTGGAATGCGAAGGCAATGACGCCGAGGTAGGCTTCCAGCCACGTGACCGAGGTCGAATGCGAGAAAACATGATTCGCCATCAGGGCCATGTTATCGGCCACGAAAATCTTCTTCCAAAGCCCCCACCCAATGAGCCAGCAGGCGATGGCGAACTGCGGCTGGTTCAAGCTGCGGGGTCGGGTAAACTGCGGGATCAGGTCAGCGGCCCGCATAATCGGCCCGGCTACCAGATGGGGAAAGAAGGCCACAAATAGAGCGAAGTCGCGGAAATTGCGGGTCGGGATCAGTTCCCCGCGGTAGATGTCGATCGTATACGACATCGTTTGAAACGTGTAAAATGAGATGCCGAACGGCAGAATGATGTCCAGGTGCATGGCCTGGGGAGCCAGATCGAAGTGTGCCAACAACGCCGTGAGGCTGTCCAGGAAAAAATTATAATACTTGAAGACACCGAGCATGCTGAGGCTGAAGACCATGCTCACCAGCAGAAGGGCCTTCCGTGCCGCCGGCCGAGAACTGCGATACATCTGTAGGCCGACCACATAATCGACGATCGTGGACGCCAACATCAGAACCGCAAACCGCCAGTCCCAGGCCGCATAGAAATAGTAGCTGGCAACCAGCAGCAGCCAGTTCTGCCATTGGTACCTGGGCAGCGAGAGGTACAGTGCATAAACCACGACGAAGAAGACGACGTAATCCCAGGTGTTGAAAACCATTGGATGCAGATTTCCAAATCAAGAGGCCAGCGGGCCGTTTCCTCTCACTTTTCCGTTTGGCTAAATGTGCCCGTACGGACGGCTCGCAGCCTGTTCCCTGAAAGAAACAAGAAAACGCATTCGCGGATCACGCTTCCCCCTTCGGGGAGCGACCGATCGGTTTCCGCCCTATCGAGAAACCGCAGAATGCGTTTGCGGATCACACTCATCCCACGACCTCCCGAGCCGAACCGTCCGTCGGGCCAAAGGGGAGGGCAGGGGATTTTTCGGCTTGTTCCTGTTATTGGCTCTCCAACCAGGCCTGAAACATCAACACATTCCACAGGCAGTTCTGCCAGTTATGCTTGCCGGCAAGATGTTCTTCCCATTTCTGCCGCACCGGACCAACTTCGAAGAAGCCCTCTTTCCGCAGGCGCGTTTCCTCAATCAAGCTCTGGGCCCACTCCGCCAACGGGCCGCGCAGCCAGGTCTCGATGGGCACGGAAAAGCCGACCTTGGGTCGTTCCACCAAGTGCGGCGGCACGTACCGGTACAGGACTTGCCGCAGCAGCCACTTTCGTTTGCCGTTGCGTACCTTCATCGAGACGGGCACGCGCCAGGCATATTCCACGACCCGGTGGTCGAGAAAGGGAGCCCGCGACTCCAAGCTCACCCCCATGCTGGCGCGGTCCACCTTGACGAGGATATCGTCCGGCAAGTACGAGATCAGGTCGAAATACATGAGCCGCTGCATCGAATTGGTCAGGTTGACCTTCAGCTTTCCGTTCAACACCGCCGCCCGAAGCGTACCTCCCAACACGGGAGAGCTGTGCGACTTGGACAGCCAAGAATGGTAAATCCCTTCCGGACTCTCCACCTGGGTAACGAGGTCGGCAAAAGTGCGGGCTTTACGAGCAAACGGATAATAGCGTTCTCGGTTGAGGGGAAGAATCGATTGCAGAGCGTTGAAGGCGCCGTCCCATTTCGGCGTCGACAGTTCGCTCAGGACCCCGGCAGTCACATGCCGCAAGGCATACGGCATCCATTTAATCTTCTTCCAGATGCTCGAGATAAGCGTGTACCGGCTATAGCCGGCGAACAGCTCATCGCCACCGTCGCCGGAAAGGCTAACGGTTACAGCCTGCCGCGCCAACTGCGAGACCAGGAACGTCGGGATCTGGGACGAGTCACCGAACGGTTCATCATACAGGGTGGGAAGTTTCCGGATCACGTCGCGCGCTTCGGTGGGCGTTACATACAACTCGGTGTGCTCGGTGCCCAGGTGGCGGGCGACCTTGCCGGCAAAGACCGCTTCGTTGTAATCCGCCTCGTGGAAGCCGATGGCAAAGGTCTTCACCGGCCGCGTGCTTTGTGCCTGCATGAGGGCCACGATGGTCGATGAATCAATCCCTCCCGAGAGGAAGGCGCCCAAAGGGACATCGGCAACCATCTGCTGGCGGATGGCCTGGCGGAGCAGGTGCTCCAGACCATCGGTGGCCGCCGTCACATCTTCGGTCAACGGATCGGCTGCTCCCGCCTCGGCAATTTCCGTGGGAGACCAGTACGGCACGGGGGAAGGAAGCGTCTTCCCGGCAGCCGGAGCGATGGTCAAGAGCGTGCCGGGGATGAGCTTGTAAATGCCTTTGTAGATCGAATAGGGAGCTGGAACATATCCGTAGCGGGTAAACGCAAACAGGGCATCGCGATCGATTTCTCCCTGGAAGGCGGGGTGGCACCGTAACGCCTTGAGCTCCGAGCCAAACAGAAACGTCTCGCCCATCCAGCCGTAGTACATCGGTTTTTCGCCGATGCGATCTCGTCCCAGGTGCAAGAGACGCTCATGCCGGTCCCAAACCGCGAACGCAAACATGCCGACAAACCGTTCGACGGCCTTGGCCATGCCCCAATGCTCGATGGCGGCCAACATGACCTCGGTGTCGGAATGGCCGCGATAGGCTGGGGCGGCCGCGCGAATTTCCAGCTCCTGGCGCAAGTCCTGATGATTGTAGATTTCGCCGTTGAAAATCACCACGTATCGGCCCGTGGCAGAGAGCATCGGCTGATGTCCCTCAGGGGACAGATCGATGATGGAGAGGCGGCGAAAGCTGAGAGCGATCCCGGTTTCCGGATCGACCCACTGGCCATCGTCATCGGGGCCGCGGTGCCGCAGCGTATTGGCCATGTGCGTTACCCGCTCACGGAGCACTGCACTGGTCGTTGTCAGGGACCGATCCACAAAACCAGCTAAACCACACATGAGTATTCCGTTCCTCGATGGATGCTTGTGGTGGGCGGAGGCACGCCGAACCGCCCGGTACAATCGTGATGAGCGCAGTCAGCGTTTCCGTGCCACCACGTCAAACGTCAGGGGCAAACCCAGATACCGGGAGATGGTTTCGGCGTAGACCACGTCGCAGCCAGTACGGTTCAAGGTTTGGGTACAGCGGCGGAAGGTCCCGGAGGCGCGGCCGCCGGTCAGCCGGCTACCCGGTGCGGGCTGCATGCCGGTGACGGCGAGTATCCACCCATAAAACAGATCCCGCAGTCGGGACGCCACCTGTGCCGCGGTGCGGGCTTGCCGCAGAAAATGCAAATCGAAGCCGGGCCCTTCCACGGAACAATAGAGATAGCCTCCCGGCTGGAGGACGCGGACCATCTCCGTTAACGCCCGCCACTGGTGGACGTAGTTGAGGGCGACCCGGCAAATCACATGCGTGAAGCGCTGGTCCCGGAACGGAATCCGGTAGGCCGATGCCCGCACAAAGGAAATCGCTTCGCCATGCGCCTCTGCCAACCGGCAGCCGAACGCCAATGCCTCCCGATCGATGTCCAGGCCAATTCGCTCGGCCGGGTGGTAACGCTCGAGAAGTCGGAGCGTCTGCCCCGCCCCGCAGCCGACATCCAAAACTGCCGCCTCGGCCCCCAGAGCAGAGCGACGCAGAAAACGTTCCCAAAATGGGCTTGCGCTTCTCTGTGCCGACTGCAGCGAGAACTCGGCGCAATGATAGGCCAGGTTACTGCCCAGGGCTGTCAGCCGGGAGCCGCCGTCACACCGCCACGATCGACTGCCGCCGGGTTCGCCTCGTATCCCCGTCGCCCCGGCCACAAGCTGCTGCGCCTGCAGTTCGAGGGAGGCAGCGGCGCTGACCGACTTTCCCGAAGCGAGGGCCAGCAACCAAGGTTCTGCGTTTCGAACAAAGCCATCGGACCAGGCGAAAATGGCATCGACGCCCGGATGGTCCTCGGCCAGGAAATCCGCGATCCGGCCGCCCAGAATAGCGAAAGCTCGTCCACAATCGCCACACCGAGCGACGCGCTCGTACCCCTGCACCGCGCCCCGGCAGTTGGGGCAGGAGAGCCCTTCGGGAAGCTTCGGTGATCGCACAGGGACCCGTTCCCCATAACGGTCGTTGCTCGATGCTCGCGCGGTCTGCATATTCCTTCCCCGCGGATGCGGTTACGCTCGCTCCGTTGCCTCGTGAACGGGCTGGCAGTGCGGCACGGGCTGAGTCGGGCTGGGGGCCTGGGGGCTGATCTGGGGATAGGTCCGCTGCATTAAATGAAAGACCCGCAGGAGCGAGACGATCAGCTTCTTCGGCCGGGCCAGCCACGTGGTCACTTCGTCCCGATGATACGGGATCGGCCAGCGCAGAAAGGATTGGAGGAGCCGGGCCAACGTCAAGAATTCCTTCCCCACGGCGCTGTAATTGAGCGCCGCCGCGTACACCGCATAGCTGTAGGCCTTTTCCTTCAGGAAGAAGCGATGACCCAGCGGGCCGCTCCGGGCAAAATTCTTTTCCAGTACCTTCAGGGCCGCGGCCTCCTGGCGCGCCGGCACATGCGACTTGTTGGCACCGTGCACACGGTACCACCAGAGAGGGACCTCTAACTTCACGATGGGAAACCGGCACGCGATCCGGATCCACATATCGTAGTCTTCGGCATTGCGCAAATTCGTGTCGAAGTAGCCCACGACATCGAAGCACTGCTTGCGCATTAACACGCCGCTGGGAGCAAACAGGGGACGCAGGACCAAGGCCTCAACGGTAACCGGGCGGGCTTGGGGATTCGGCAAGCCATCGAGCGGCGGCCAAGTGGCGATGCCCTCGGGAAGGCGTTCCACCGCAACCAGCCCGACTTCCGGGTGGTCGGCCAGGTAACGCATTTGCACCTCGATTTTCTGGGGATGCCAGATATCATCGGCGTCCAGGAACGCGATGAGATCGCCCGAGGCCGCCCGGATCCCGGTATTGCGGGCCGCCGCTACGCTCTGGTTTTTCTGGTAGATATAGCGGATGCGATCGGTGTACGGGGCCAACAGCTCGCGGGTGTCATCGTCGCTGCCATCATCCACCACGATGACTTCAAGATTGCCGTAGGTCTGGGCCAGCACACTTTCCACTGCCTGCGTCACGAAACGGCCATAGTTGTACGTGGCGATCACAGCCGTAACCAAATCCATACTCATGGCGACCTCCCGCTCATCGGAAGGAAATTGATTGTCGCGGCGAACTGGGTTGACGTAGCCCAAGCACTTCGCAGCAGCATAGCCGCTTGCATAAGGTCACCCCACGACGAAGGTGAACGAGACGTACAAACGGAACGCCACCAAGGTCAGCATGCTGACGAGAACCAGGCGTCCCACCAAGCCTCCGTTGAACTCCAGCAACTTGGGCAAGGGCGGACGTATGTTCAGCACCCGAAGATAGACAACGACGATCCCCAGCACCGTGTACGTGGGAAGCATATCGGTCACCGACATGCTCATCATGCAGCCCATGAAGCCGCCGACGAGTCCCATCAGATACGGGCGAAGACGCCGCAGCTCCGGATCGGTAATCTGATCCTGCGCGGACCGGAGACGATGGAGATCCAAGAGGACGATGTAGAATGCCCCTACAAAGAGCATGCCGCCGAAGAAACCCAGCTCGGTGTACGCTTGCAGGTACGAGTTATGAACGACCAGGCCCACCTGCTCTCGAAACAGACCGGTGCCGAGACCAAAGATGGGCACACGCAGGAACAGGATCAGAGCATCATTCCATAGCTGGATCCGGTTCTGGGCAGTATCCGAGCTGACATCGAAAACATTGGTCGAGCGGCCGGCGAAAATAAAGAACACGATCGGTAGCAGGACTGCCGCCAGGGGAAGGGCTTTTCGCCAGCCGAAGCGGGCCAACAGAAACGTCATCAACCCAAACACCAGGCCCAGGAAGCCGCCGCGCGAAAGGGTCAGGATGATTGCATAGCCGAAAAACACAAACGCAGCGAGGTAGAATATCCGAATCAGGAACGAAGCCCGGCCCGTCGTGTAATACAGACAGATCATCATCACCATGCCGAGGGCATAGCAGATTTCGTTGGGGTTATGGAAGATCCCGCTGCCGCACAAGCGGTAGTTGTACTCGATGCCCCGGATGACGGTGGACCCAAACTTTTCCTCCTTGAGGGTGGTGAAATTTCGATTCTCGATGACTCCGTGATATTGCAGCACGGCCATGAACGTCTGCACGAGCATGAAGACAACCAGCCAGGCCAGGAAGTGCTGCAACCGCTTGGGCGACCGGACGAGTCCCACGAGAAGCAGATAGTACAACGCGACCTTGCCGAACTCCAGGCTAGAGTCGAACGCATCCTCGAAGGCGAACCGGGTCGAGTGGGACAGCGCGATGGCCAGCACCAGCCCGAGTACACACACCGTGACCGGCTGCGGCACGAGAGCACGCTGCGACAACTGTTGGAGCACCACGGGAAACGAACAAACCAAGCAGGCCACGATCAGGACCTGGTAGGTTTGCACGTACAGGTAGTCCGGGAAAATCTCCGTCGGCCGCATGAACAACACGGCATTCATCAGCATGAACAGAAAGAACCCCAGAACATATCCTGGCTTCAGGTTGCTGGGGGCAATGGGCGCGGGACCCTGCACAGGGGCCACGCGTACGGGATAGGAAAGGGGGGTCAAGTTCATCATAGCGTGCTGTAGCTTGCGCCTGTGGATTGAAGAGCGGGCCGGTCACTCTCGACGATCACTTCCTCCCCGAGGCATCGGACAACGGCATAGGAACAACGAGCCGCGGTGCGAACGATTTCGCGCCCCTGGAAGCGCAGAAACGTTCCGCCGAGCAGCACGAACTCCGTCAGGGTGTTCGAATTCGGTTCCCCGCGCATCCAGGTCCATTCAAAATCCGAGACAATTTCCGCCGCTTCCATGGGACACCCAGGGCCGAGGAGCAACACATCATGGGTGTCCCCATCCTGCACGTCGAAGGCCCGTCCGCCCCGCGCAGGAAGTTCCTGAACCTCGGCTTTGGGTGCCTGGGCGGCACGCGGCACGAGAAACGTCACGAATTCTTGATTGCCCACGCCCGTCGTGGAAAAGACCAGGACGGGCGCAGGGGCACGTGAACCATAGCACAGGGAAACCCAGCCATTTTCCCGACGCCAACCGCCGAGTCGGGTCGGGGCAAAGATTTCCAGGCCCGGTTGATCGCTCGGTCGTTCGCGTACAGCCTGGCCACCGGCTGCGGTGTCGATCCTAGGGTCGGCATCAGCCACAAAATGAAACGGGAGGTCGTAATGGTGGGCGCCGGTCGTTTCGACGCAATCGCGGAGGATCCAATAGTCGCCTTTGAGGAACAAGATGCTGCGCCGGTGCGTGGCGGGAGCAGCCAGCCGCGTGTA
>DATGIQ010000459.1:0-10477 GCA_035295665.1 Gemmataceae bacterium
CAAAAACAATTTGACAACCAAAGACGCTGTCGTCATGGTATTTTCGGGGATTTCTCGAATCTGGGCCACCGAGTGTCAAAATAATTCTGCGGTCCTGCTTAGTTGAATGTAACCGAGAACCCTTCTCCCGGCACATAAATGAGCTTCCACTGATGCCGGCCGGTGGCTTCGAGCCAATCGATCAGATCCTCCGCTTCAATCTTGGTCAAACGGGAGACGCATGCCGAGCGGGGGCTTTGGCTGGCGTCCCGACTTCTGCGGTCCGCGGTCAGCCTTGTCAAGAAATGAGGAGCCCGAGCCTGCCGCCAAACAAAAAAGGCCATTGCGTTCACACGCGCATCGCCCACGGGTGTACATTCCCTTCCTTGGGCCCACGGCGAAATGGAAAAAAGTGGTGATTCAGCCTTGGTGCGAGTGCGAGTCCGACACCAACCATAATTCATAGCACATAAATGCCGGCAGAGCCAGAGAAGTTCGGATCGTTTAAGGCCGCGGCTGCCCCGCCGACGGTGTAATCGCTTGCACGGGCAGAACGGTCTGCACGGGAACCGCCGACCGTACCGGTTCGTTCCTTTTGTAGTTCTGGGCCACGCTCGTTGTTGCTTTCTTCAACGGTTCGGAGTCGCCGAGGGTCATTGGTGCGCTGGCGGCAAAGAGGGGACCGCCCTTTTGCGGCGTATAGCGCACTTTCAAATGCACGCGGTTAATCTCGGGTCGGTACGTGCCCCAGGGGAGGAACACCGTATAGCCCCAGCCGATCGGATCGCGGCGCTGGAGCCGTTTGAGCGTCACGTGGTCAAATTGCCATTCTTCCAGCGGGGGTGTTCCCTTCGGAGCAGGACCGGCCGTGTCGTCATACAGGGTCACGCACAGCGTGCCATCGCCAAGTAGCGGGCAGCCCACATCCGCGCCGAACAGATAGATTCGGCCGACGAGGCCCGGCGTCTCATCGCCGTCGTGCACCGGATCCGGAGTCTTGACGACCGCCGGGTTCCATGCGGCCACGACTTGGCACGGTACGTTGTCCGCTGACTCAGCGCCCGGGTTGACGAACGAACCCACGCTCACACAGCCGGCCAAACAAAAGGCAAAAGGCAATAGGCCGAAGGCAAAGGGTTTTGACGACTGCGACTTGTTCCTTTTTCCTTGTTCCTTTTTCCTGGTTCCAGGAAGTTCCATCCTTGGATCTCCTTGGGCGATTCACCGGATGGGTTTACGGTTTCGATAGACCGGCACCTTGATAAGCCGGCGGAGCCTGGATCGAGGATTGCACCCCAAGGCTCGATTGCACGGGACTCTGCAATCCCGGAGCGGTGCGCGGCGGCAGCGCTTCTTGCACGGTGGACGGCGGTAGCCCCGGGTCAGCAGGCAGCGCCGGCGGGCAGGAAGGGGCGGACCAGTGTCCCGGGTCGGGCACTCCGCCCGGCGGGAGAGGAAGACGGGCACCCGGAGGTGGCGGGAAGATCGGAGCCATTCCGGACGTCCCGTGAGTGCTGATGATGTCCCCCAGGCACCATTCCATCCGCTGCGACTCCTCATGGAGGATGCGATCGGCATCCACCCGAGAGCGGATGATGTGCGGTGTCAAAATCACGAGCAGCTCGCGCCGGTCCTTGGACTGCGTTCGGAAACGGAAGGCCGCTCCGACATAGGGAAGGTCGCCGAGCCAGGGGATCTTGTTTTCGGTCTTTGAGTCCTGCTTACTGATCAACCCGCCAAGGGCGATCGTTTCGCCGTCCTGAACGGAGACGGTCGTCTCGAAGTGTTCGATGTTGAACTGGGGGTAAGACTGGCCGGCCACGACAATGGAATTTCCTACCGACGAAACTTCCGGCACGACCCGCATCAACACGCTCCCGTCGGGACTGATCCGAGGCGTTACGGCCAAATTCACACCGGTGTTGATGTAGTTTACCGCGTTACTGAGGATGCCGGTCCCGGTGATCGACTGGGTACTGATGGTGGGAACCTGTAACCCAATGTTCACATAGGCGACCTGGTTATCCAGGGTTGTGATCTGCGGCCGGCTCAGGATATCGATGCGGCCCTGAGTTTTGAGGGCGCGGATCAGAAGGTTGAACGTATCGCTCGCCGCGGAGAAGACGAAGCCACCGACGCCGCTGGTCGGCGATACTCGGCCGGTACCCAGGCTGTTCAGGCCCTGAAAACCGACAATGCCAGGGTCGGCGGCGAAACTGTTGGGCAACGGCTGCAACGGGTTATTGAAATTGAACCCGCTCGCGCCCATCGGAATGGTCGTGTTGATGGACGTACCACCGACGCTGCGGCGGAATAGTACGGGCGCCTGAAGTCCAAACTCGACGCCAAATTCATCAGTGCCGGTCAGGTGCACCTCGGCGATGAGCACCTGAACGACCACCTGGGGCGGCTCGGCATCGAGCTCGTGAATGAGCCGCATGACCTCGTCGAAATAACGGGGCGTGGCGCTGATGAGGAGCTTGTTGGTGATCGGCTCCGGGATTACCACGACATCGCGCTGGACTTCCAGGAACGGGCTCAGCTGACTTCCCTGCGTCAGCACCTGCAAGGACTTGGCCAGGAACGTGGAGAGCGCGGCCCCCACATCATTGGCCGAGCCATTCCGTAAGTGGTAAACCTCGTTGATGCGAGATTGGACAGGCGTACCTTCCAATCGGTCGATCATCGCCTCGACCAGGATCAAGTCGTTCGGACTGCCAGCCACGATGAGGCTGTTGGTGCGATCTTCCACGCTGAAGCGGAGCTGGATCAGCGGTGCGCCCTCACTCACCAAGAGCGGGACGGCTCCGCCGGGGCCGCCGCCTTGACCGGATGGACTCGGGAAGGCGCCCAGGGGCCCGCCACCGCTCGGTCCACCGCCGGTGAATGGACTTCCCGTCGCGCCGCCCGTAGTCGAAGTCGTTGGCGGCAATGGCGCGACCGATTGGGGAGGAGGAGGCGTGCCTCCGAAAAAGAGCTGGTACAACAGGTTAGCCATGGTGCGGGCGTCCGCCGTGTGGAGCGTGAAGATCTTGATGGAAGCACGGTATTCCGGAATGACATCAAGATCCTTGATGAGCGCCAGGATCAACTCCATCGTTTTGGACGGCGCCGAGATGATCAGGCTGTTGGTGCGCGGATCCGGCGTGATGAAAATGTCTTCCAAGATGCCCGATTCGACCGATTCTTTGGGACCCTTGTGCGGGCTGATGAACTTCAGGCTCAGGCCTTTGCTGGCAGATCCCGGTCGGGCTGCCGCGGGGCCCCCAAGCGGCGGTGTGCCTCCGGTGGCTGGATTACCCCCGATTGGAGGTGTGCCTCCCGTCAGCGGTGTGCCACCGGGGAAGGGGCTGCCGCCGGTGAGAGGACTACCGAGGGGGCTGCCGGCTGGGCCGCCCAGGGGATTGCCGCCAGTCGGGAATGGGCTACCCGTGGGCGGCGTACCGCCGGTCGGGAATGGGCTGCCCGTGGGCGAGGTCGGACTCGTCACGTTCACGCCTTCGGAGATCGCTTGCGTCAACAAAACCGCAATATCACTGGCGATCGCGTTCCGCAGCGGAACAATGTGCAGTTCGTTGACGGCCTTCGAAAAAGTCGTGTCGATGCGGGTGATCAGCTCGCGAATTTCGTCGAGATCGGTCGGAGCCGCCTGGACAAGGACTGTATTGGTGGTTGGCTCCGAGGTAAAGCGGATCTGATGTTGATTCGCCTGCTCGCCTGGATAACGAGCGATGTACCAGTTGTTGAGCAAGTCCGCCACCGCCCGGGCGGAGGCCTTCGTGAGCTGGAAGGGTACCGCTCTCCCCTTGGGGCTCGAGGCAATATCCAGCTTCTTGATTTCCTTGGTGATGTCCTCAACACGAGCCTTCGGCGCCGCAACCAAAATCGCGTTCTGGCGCGGCAACGGATACAGAAAGATCGAAGCCGGCTGCTGCTGTGGTTGTTGCGGTTGCTGCGGTTGGCCCGGCTGCTGGGGCTGCCCAGGAGCCCCTCCTTGAGGTTGCTGTTGTTGGGGCGGCGGGGGTTGCGGAGGCCGTCCCGGCACGCCCGGTGTCGGCACTTGGGTCAGGAAGCTCCCGGCCACCTGCGTGGCCACACGCCGATAAACCTGGTCCATGATGAAGTAGACACTGGTGGCGTCGGCAGTTTCCAGGGGCACCACAACGAGCTCAATCTCGGCACGGGCGCCCAGGGCCTCGATGTACTGAATCAGCCGGACGATTTCCTCGACGTCGGCCGGGTTCTCCCCCTTGATGACGATCACGCCCAGTTCCGGCAGCGACTCTGCAGTGATTGGCCCGCGTGGTCCACCGGTCGCGGGGGGTTGGGCCGGAGTCTGCCCGGGCGGCTGAGGCAATGGCTGCCCGGCCGGCATCTGCTCGTATTTCACGAGCTCAATTGAATTGGAAGTTGGCTCATTGTCAGTTGCTTGTTGCGGATCGAAGAGGACGGCAAACTTCGGGTCATCCTTGACCCCCTGGACGAAAAAACGGGGCCCTCCCCCGGGCTCGTGCATGCTCGCCAATTGTCGATCCTCCTTGAGATCGTTTGCTCGGCTCTGTGGGCCCTCCGAGGAGCCGGCTCCGGGATGCGTCCCTTGGCCAGTTGACTTGCCGGTCGGGTGTGCCTTTCCCTGCATCGCATCGATGGCCCGCTGCACCAGATCGGGATTGATGTTCTTGAGCGGGATCACCTTGATCGTCGTTTTCGAATTCTGCGCATCTTTCTCGATGTTCTCGATCAAGCCATTGATTTCCTCATAGACGATCTGGTTGCAGGACAAGAACAGCGAGTTGGTTTTTTCATCGTAGGAAACCGTGAGATCGACACCGCGTGGTTGGCCGTTCTGGTCGACGTTCAGGTTCAGCGACGGCCCATAGAAGTAGCCATTCTTCAGGGCGCCGCTCTTCATCATCTCGAGGGTATTGTTGATGTGTTCCTTGTAGATGTCCTTGATCAGGTAATACATGTCCTTGGCGAGGGTATGCTTCAGTGGGCCGATCTTGAAGTTGCGGACGATGAGCTTTTCGTTCACCTTGTGGTTGTCGATGAACTCCTCGACCATCCGGCGGATGTTGATCATGTCGATCGGCTTCGCACGCACCAGGAGCGAATTCGTGGTAGGGTCGGCCACCACACGAATGGTCCCTTCCGACTTTTTTTGCTGGTTCATGAAGGGGTTAAAGAACCAGCGTTCCATCGCGTTGTTCTTCTCCGGCTTGTTGCCGTTGAACGCCTCGTCCAGGATCTTGGCGGCATCGGTTGCCCGGGCGGTCTTCAACGTGATCACCTCGAAGTCGCCTTCGCCGGGCTCCGTTTGGGTCAACAAGCGGCTCAGCTCGCGCACCAGGGCGAGCGCCTGTTGATCGTCGCAGTCGGCCCGCAGCTTGTTGCCGAAAGCCGTCAAGGTGAGGGTGGGCAAGTCGCTGTCAGCGACCTTCTGGGCCTGTGGATCGAATAGTTGGCCGCCGCCCGCGCCGCTGGGGCCTTTTGTTGGGGCTGGCGCCGGGTTACTGGATCCGCCAATGCGCATCGTGTCGCTGCCGGGGATGACAAGCTTGATCGGGTACTTGCGGATCTGCGGAATCATCCGGGCCAAGGCCTGGGCCAGGGCCGCGGCACTGGCTTTTTCGAGCGTGATGGTGCACGTTGTCGGCGACGCCTGGCCGGCATCGATCAACTTCTCGCCATACGATTCCAGCGCCATCTTGACGGCCCGGATTTGATCGATGGTTCCCCGGACGACGATGGCATTTTCATTCGGATTGACGACAAACGTGGGAACCGGAGCACCACGACTGCTATCAAACAACGAGCTGAGACTGTCCACCGCTTGTTTCGGATTCAACATATTCAGCGTGATGGCCTCGGTTTTCAATTCATCCTTGGAGCTCTCGATGAACTTTTTGATTGCTGCCTGGTCGGCGGGATAAGCATGGACCATGACCTGGTCCTTGCCGACGGCGGCAATCGTGACATCGGACGTCTTTCCGTAGAGTTTTTCGAGCGATTTGGCCAGCGCCTCGGCATTGCCCGCCGGTGCGGTGTACGTGACATACTGGAGCGGTCCGGTGGGTATCGGAATCTGGCCCACCTGGGGAACATCCATGTCTGCCAGGGCTTTCTTGGCCTGTTCGAGCTTGTTGGGCGGACCACTGACGAAGACGCGATTGGTGCCGTTGTCCGAAGTGACGTGGACTTTGGGTTCGTTGGTACCGCCTCCGCCGCCGGGATGGGGCTGGTTGGGCATCTGCATTCCCGGATTGCCCGGGCCGCCTTGCGCCGGCTGCGGGGCGATGCCAAACAGCTCCTTCAATTTTTTCTCGGCTTCGCTCGCACGGATCCACTTGCACGTGTACGTGTGCATCCCCGCTTTTTCCTTCTCCGCCTTCTCCGCACTCTTGAGGTAATTCACCACGTTTTTCAGGTTGGCCACGGAGTCGCGAAGGACCAGTTGATTGGCGCCCGGAATATTCAGAAGATCTCCGTACGGAGCCATCAGTTTTTTGAACGGATTGTTGGCGACGTTCTTGGCGTACTCGGCCGCGATCTTGTCGGCGTCGAGGACGTCCAGCTGATAGTTCATGGTGACGATCTCGGTGTCACCATGATCCTTGAGTTCGTCTTCGGTGACGAGCGGCAACCGTGATGGATCGAGTCGCAGATTCGGATTGGAGGAACTGGGCAACTGAATCAGGTTCCATCTCCCCGTACCACGGATGAGGACGCACGGTTTTTGTTGCCCCATCAATTGCTCGTTGAGGATGTCCACGATCTCCGGAATCGTGTACGACTTGGAACCACCCGGCGCGAAGTAAGAGAACTTCCCTTCCGGGTAGAATGGGACATTCACGCCCATGCCGGTCTGGTTACCGAGCCATTCAAGCGTCGCAGGCCACGGTTCGTCGCGCTTCTGCATCTCGATTCTCTTCTCGGCCGGCTTTACCTGCGTGGCGCCTTTGGCCGAAATTTGCGCGAGTGGATGGTCTCCCCGATCATCGGGGTCGATAGCACCTACGGGCACGGTCCAGCTTCCCAGCACAACGAGGGAAGCGAAGAACAGGAAGCGCCGAGTCATACGGGCTGGAAGTGCTGACATGTTTAGGCCCTGCCGCAAACCTGTGTGAGAGGAGAGTATTTCGAGGGAGCACTCTCGCCTGATTTCAACGTTTCCTCTTATCATAGCGGTATTTACTCAGAAGCGCAGCCATAAAATGTGCTGGCACGACCGCTATTTTCCTAAGAATCGGCACTCCCTGCCTATCTTCCTTAATCTTTGTCGCGAATGGATAAATGGTTCAAGTTTTGGATCAAGGCGATGCCATGACGCATTCGCTTCGTTCTCCACGTTCCCAAACTCTGGTTGGGAACGGCAAGGCAGGAAACTCTGTTTCCGGTGAGAGCAGCGAGCGCGAAACAGGATTTCGCGACGCGGCGTTCCCAAACCGAGTTTGGGAACGAGAAGTCTTCACTGAGGACCGTTGTTTCCTGCAGCCCGGATCGGATGTCCCGCTGGGGCGCGCGTCGACTGCAAGGCTTGGACCTGCGCCTCGTTCAACGGCTTCCGCATCGCCTCGGCGACACTTTCGCCAATGTGCATTTTGTAATATCTTCCTCCGGATCGGAAAATGATGTCATCCACACCAAGAATCCGAGTCACTTCGCCTTGGACTTTCAGCTCACCGCTTCGGTTCTTGATTTCAAAGACGTCCTTGGGGTCCCTCTTTCGTTCTGGATAAAGCCGCCACCGGGTCAACTCATTCACGTCGCACAGATTGACCTCGCATTCCCCGTCCTCGGTGCGCGAGATCCCCGTAAAATGCACCGACGCCGAGGGATCGCTGCCATCAGCGGCCCGAGCGGGCGGCGGTGGAGGAGGGCCATAAAAGATGTTCTTCTTGGACGCCAAGGCCAAGTATTCGCCCACCGGCCGAGCCAGGGTCTGGATTGCGGGCGGCGACTTGGGCAGGATATCGTCCCGGACGTCGGCCCCCTTGACCATGAGCGCTTCCACTTCCAGCGTCACTTGGAGGTCGCGCGACTTGTGGTTGCCGGGCTTGCCGTCTACCCCAGTCTTGGGCCGAGTGACCGAGAACGCCTTGATCCGGTGGAGCAGCGACGTGGTGTAAAACTCCTTGAGCAGCTTGAGCAACCCGTCCAGGTCGGTCCGGCCCGTGATGGTGAAGCTGATCGGAGTGATGAAGGGCTCCTTCTTATCAAAAATGCCCCCCTTCACGATGTCGGTGGAATCCTTGAAGTTAACTTGCATATCCCGGGCTTGGATCCCACTGCGCTGGACCATCCCTTCCAAAAGATGGGGGTAGTTGATCCGGTCCAGATTGATGTCGCCGGGCAGACTGAGCTTGCGCCACTCGGCCATCTGCTTCTGGTGCTCTTCCACCTGGAGCAGGCGGCTCGTTCGTTGCTTGTCTTGCTCCAAGGCCTTGGCGAGCCTGTCCTGGCGGTCACCCCGCGGCACGAGGTAGAACTCGTAAAACAGAAACGCTGCGGCGCTCAATGCGACGGCCGCGAGCAGAGCAGTGGCAATCGTCCGATCACGAGGATTCACGGCGTGTTCCCCTTTTTCGGTGCGGGAGCGGTTGCAGGTGCGGAGGGAGCGGGGGCCGGCGGGGCTGCTGTGGGTTGTCGGACTCGGGCTCCTTCCTGGGCCCGGCGCACCCGCTGGATCATTTCCTGGGCCTTGTCCTGCTCCTGGGATCGTGCCGCATCCAAGATGGCTTCCATCGCCTCCCCCATCTGTTGAACGGCCGGGGCGTCCACGCCGTGCACCGGAGCTGGCTGAACCGGCTCACTCTTGGGCGTTAGGGCCCGGTTGGCGCCTGGCCTCGGTGGCTCGTCCTTGTGAGGCGACGCCACCACCCGAACCATGCTCCCTTTCTCCGGCATGGCCACGCGATTGCGATTCATGACCAGGCCACTGCTTCCCGAGGAACCAGCAGGCAGCGTGGCCGCCACAGGCCGGATGCGCGACGAACCGGGCGGCGGAGCAGACGGTCCCTGGACGACGAGCTTGAATTTATCCCGTGGCTGATTGTCCACCTCGATCTGTGCTTCGAAGCGGATGGGGAAGGCCGGGTCCTTCATCACGCCGTTGGAAATCGGTCTCTTGGGACTGGGCACGTAATGCCCCTTCTCCTCGCGCATCTGATTGAGCAAATCATCCAGGGCTTGTGGAGTGTAAGACGTGGTACCAAAGGTCAGCTTCATCTGTGCGATGGGCTTATCCTTGGCTGTATCTTTACTCGAGGTTGACTGCTGGAGCCTCCCTTCCAGCTCAAAAAGCTGCATCGTGTGCAGGTCCGGGAAGCGTGCGGTCAGATCATAGAATTCATCGAGCCAGGGGATGTTGCCGCGCCTCCATTCACTCAGTTTCTTGTACTGATCCTCCGCCTCTTCGATCTGCGGCTTCTGTTGTTCGTAGGCAAGCTGTTTGAACTGGAGCTGATCGAGCTGGCCATCCAACGCGGCAATCTGGGAATAGCAATAGACGGTAATTCCGAGAAAGAGTGCCGCGGCGACACCGGCACCGATGGCCAACCGCTGCTTGTTGGGATCGCGGGCAACCCTTGGCTGCTTGGGAGAGGCGAAGTTGATGGGCAGCGGTCGGCCTTCCCCCTGGATGCGCAGGAGCCCCACCGCGCCGGCGAACGCGCCCCGATTTTGGCGCGGCAAGGCCGTTCCTTCCGCACCGACAAACGGGTCGAAGGAACGAACCGGAATCCCGAGCGTCTCGTGCAGGCTCGTTTCCAGGCCTGCGTTCTCGCCGTTCCCCGCCAGGTAAAGCGCGGAGACCGCATGGCGTGGCGACTGCGTGATGTAGGTGGCAATGTTCCGCCGGACTTCCGCCGGCAAGGTTGGACCAGCAGGCAAGGACCGGGCCAGCAGCAACGTGTCGCCCCGCACCAGGCAAAACTCCGACCAGTTGTCCGTGGCCGTGAGCAACGCCATCGCGGTTTGCGAGGAGCCGTTGGGATGGGCCTCGGCGAAGGCTCCGCTCCCTTCCCATTTTCTTACACTCTCCCGCAGGCAGGCCAGCGTGCCAAAAGGACGGGGCGTCAGGGCCAAGAGTTTCAAGCCTGCGGCATGGCACAGTGCTCGATACGCGGTCAGCAATTCGCGCCGGACGGTAAGCACCAGGGCCCGCCGCTCTTCGTTGCCGCTCCCTTCGTCCAACGGCGTGTAGTCAATGATGACTTCGGAAGCTGAATCGGTCAGTTCTTTCAGGACCTGAAAGCGGACGATGGCGGGTTCTTCCGCTGCCGCCACGGATGGATAGCGGACCTCCCGGAGGATAACCCGATCCCGCCCGACGCAGGCCAGGACTGGCGCCGGGGTGATGCCCGCTGACTTGAGGCGTTCGCGAAGACGCCGGCCGAGGGCTTCGGCCTCTGCGATATTGGGGCTTTGTTCCTCTTCCCAAACGACGGCTTGTTCGAGGCGCAGTTCCGCCCCGCGGACCGTTGCCGCCACGATCCGC
>DATGIQ010000460.1:0-3733 GCA_035295665.1 Gemmataceae bacterium
AAAAACAACACGTGCTCACGCGCCGCGCGAATCACCCAAGCAAACGTCCGGATCGTTCCCGATGATGAGCCGCTTCTGCCGCTATGTCGATAAATGCTTCCACCTGCAGGAGCTGGTAGCCACCCTCCGCGACGCTCGCCCTCAACCGCAACGGTCCAGCGCGGCCGTTTTCGCCAGTGTGTTCGCGCTGTTCGCTAGCAACCGCACCAGTCTGAACAGCCTGGAAAAAGATCTCGTGCACCTCCCGTCGCGGCTGCGGGGCGTGGTCGGTCCCCGACCACCCAGCATCGATACCCTGGGCCGCGTTTACGCCCTGCTGGACAGCGCCTCCCTGCGGCAGGTGCTTGTCCACGTGCACCACCGCCTCAAACGCAACAAAGCCTTGGCCGACGGCGACGCCCTCAAGATCGTCGCCGTCGATGGCCATGAATTCTTCGCCAGCCGCAAACGCTGTTGCCCGCAGTGCCAGCAACGCACCATCAAGGTCCAGGACGAGGAAGTTACCGAGTATTATCACCAGGGTGTCGTCTGTCACCTGATCGACCACCAGTTGGCGGTGCCGTTGGACGTGGAACTGCTGCGTCCGGGCGAAGGGGAAGAAACGGCGGCCAAACGGCTCTTGCAGCGGGTCTTCGCCAACTATGGGCGTTTCTTCGATGTCGTCTGTGGCGATGCCTTGTACTTGGATGCCCCCTTCATCAACTTTTGCCTGGACCATCACAAACACGCCCTGGTGGTCGTCAAGGGCGACCACCGGCTGTTGCTGCAAGATGCCGCCGGGGTGTTTGCCCAACAGCCAGCGCAGCAGTGGCAGGACCGCCAGCGCACCGTGCAGTCTTGGGACGAAGAAGGCTTCACGACCTGCGCAGGGGTCCCAAAGCCCTTGCGCGTGGTGCATACCGTGGAGACCGTCCGCCGCCGTGAACGGGTCGCGCGGCAGTGGCAGGAGAAAGAGGAAACCTCGTCGTGGTATTGGGCGACGACGCTGTCGCAGCGGCAACTGTCCACGCAGCGGCTGTGGCGTGCGGGCCACCACCGCTGGGATGTGGAAAACGCTTGCTTCAACACCTTGGCCACGCACTGGGGTTTGGATCATTGCTTCCAGCACGACCCGACCGCGATCGTGAACTTCGTGTTGACGCTGTTTCTGGTGTACACCCTGCTGCAGTGCTTCTGGCAGCGCAATCTCAAAGCGCCAGTGCGCGCCGTGATCGGTACGCTGATTGGCTTGGCGGAGGAACTGCGTCGGAGCTTGGGCAGCCCGGGGCCCGGCCCGTGCGATGGACGGTTGACGCGCGCTCCTTAAAGCAAGGCCGTGCGGCCGACCGGCGTGCAGTGACAAGGGCCTTGGGTGTCTGCCTCCAAGAGCAGCGCTCAGCGCCCAGCGCGACACCGAAAAACCCTCCGCGACGGCCTTCGAATCTCCCCTGTTCCAAGCCTTCCGCCCTTTTTTTCTTCCAACAGCAGCTGCCAAAAGCTTTTGAAGCCCCCAGCGATGAACAAAACCGACCGAGTTGCGGAATTGCTGTCGTTTTGGCTTTATCGTTGATTTCACTTGACGAACCAGTTAAGCTGGCAAGTCGGTGCCCAAGATCGCGCTGTTGCCTTACGAGGATCTCTGCGATGAGAGCACTTGTGTCCGGCTTCGCGTGGCTGGGTTTGTTTCTGATGATTGCAGGAGAGGCGAAGGGCCAGTCAGGCTTCACCTATTCCACGATCGATCCGCCGACGAGCGGCTTCACCGAGGCTTTTGGGGTTAACGAGGCGGGCCAAGTCGTAGGGGATTTCTCGACGAATGGCGCGCGGCCCTTCCACGGTTTTCTCTATAGCGGTGGCCGCTATACGACCATCGACGTGCCCGGCGCGGTCGATACCTACGCCTTCGGCATTAACGGCTCCGGTCAGATCGTGGGCCGGTATGACAGCGGTCTTTTTGCCGCCCCTCACGGCTTTCTGCTCAACGCCGGCAACTTCACGACTATTGATGTGCCCGGCTCCTCTATTGGCACGCTGGCCTACGGAATTAATGACGCAGGCCAAATCGTAGGATCCCCCGGCTTCCTCCTGAGTGGGAACCGCTTCACGACGCTGACTGTGCCCGGGCCGTTTGCTACCGACGCCTTTGGCATCAACTCACTCGGCCAGATCGTGGGCAAATATGAGGACAACAATTTCGCCGTCCATGGCTTCCTGTACAGCGGTGGCAGCTACACAACCCTCGACGTACCGGGTGCAACGTTCACGATAGCCGATGGCATCAATGATGCCGGGGATATCGTAGGGATTTACGGGGGTCGATTTGGTGCGGAGTACGCGTTCCTTTACCGGGGGGGCACTTACCTGACCCTGGACTACCCCGGCGCGATCGCGACGATGACTGCCCGTGGAATTAATAATGCCGGACAAATCGTGGGTGAGTATTTGGATGCCAACGGACAACACGGCTTCCTCGCCACACCAGCTGCCGCTCCTGTCCCGGAACCGTCGGCTCTGCTGCTGCTCATCACAAGCACGTTTAGCCTCGCTGGCTACCTCTCGTTGTGCAAATACCGGAAATACCGCAGCGCGCTCTCTACCGCCTGCAAAGTAGCTCCCTGATCCGTCGACGCTTTTTGAGCGCATTTCCAGGTCGGCCGGTTGGTTGGCTCCGCTTCCTGGACCAATCGGTGGCAGGGTACTTTGCGATGGCCTGTTCTCAATCATCGTGGGCGAATTTGCACAGAACCCCTTCGGACGGCCAGCAACTGGTGACGCGGTTGCGCGAGTTGTGTAACGGGCGCGCTAACTCGGCGGCCATCCCCGAGCGGCTCAACGCAGAAGGATTCTCTGCGCTGAAGCGAAGGAACCGGTTCACGGGGGAGATGGTCCGACAGTTCACGGCCCGTCTGGAACTGGCTCGGCGTCAACGGCACGGCAGTACGACCGGTCTGCGATCCAACGAATACCGCCCGATGGGCCTGGCCCGGCGTCGAGGAATCAGCCGGGACACGGTCCGGCGGTGGTTCCGTGCCGGATGGCTGAATCAACGGCGGGACGAGGACGGGCATCACGTGATCGGGCCGGGTGCCATCCAACTCCGCCGGCTACGCGAGCTCCACTACTTGCCACGGACGTGGGCCAATAAGACCCCTCTGGCGAAACTGAAGAAGCCAAAACCGCGATCGGCGCGGTAGACTCGGCGGGGCTCGGTCGCCAATCGATTGGGTCGCCCCAGTTCCACCTTGGGAGCAATCATGCCCGGTAGATCGAGACCATCTTTGGAGACTTCCGCGCCCAGATGGGCCTGGAAACCACGCGCGGCTGGTGCCAGCAGACCGTGCTGCGGGCGGCACCCTACCTGTTCCGGCTGTACAGCGCCCTGGCCATCCTGTTCGGCGCCCTGCCCGAGTGCAAACGCCTGGGAGCCGTACCCTGGCCGGGCAAACACACCGTCAGGTGCTCCGACGCCCTGGCCTCCGTGCGTCGCCAGCTCCTGTCGGCGTGGTTTTTTCCACAGGCTGAAGGCGGCGCATCTGTCGCAAAACTCCCCCAACCGGTGCGGGAAATCATCCTTTCCGTCCTCGCGCCAGCGGCGTAATCGGCATCAGTCGTGCCTAGCCTCGATTTCCACGCTACCGAGTTGACCTAACAAATACCCCTCGGGAGGTCGTTTTTCAAGCGAAGCGAAGGAGTAGCTTTTTGTTGCCAAACCACGGCATGAGCGTTGGCGCGTCGGCCAGGCGCGACTTGACCA
>DATGIQ010000461.1:0-5999 GCA_035295665.1 Gemmataceae bacterium
TCTGCCAATAGCTCGTAGTCGCCAAAATACCGAACGGTAGTCCCCGGCTGCAGGCCGGCGTCGGCACTCGGCGTCGGTGCCAGCGTCGCGGTCTCCCGGTCGCAAGCCGCTTGATCTGAAGCCGCCGGGGCCGGCGCCCACAGCGGATCGGTCAGCAGATCGATGCGGTCGCGGCCGGCGAAGAATTCCGCCAGCTCAGAGGCAAACTCCGGGTAGCGGGCGAGCAATGCTTGCCGGTCCACGGCCTGGCCTTTTTCGGCAGCTTCGACACACGCCACCAGCACCTCTTGCAGCCGTTGCTCTCGGCTGGGCGATTCATTGGCTTCGCCATTCATGATTTATTCTCGTTCTGCTTCTACCAGGACTTCGCGTAGTTTCTTGAGGCCGCGAAACAACAGGGCGGCCACAGCTCCTTTGCTCCGGTCCACGTGCTGGGCGACTTCCGCCAGTGGACAACCTTGCAGATGGTGCAGCTCCACCGCTTGCCGCTGATCGGACGACAGCTGGGTCAGGGCCTCTGCCAGGGAGAACAATTGCTCCTCTCGGATGGCCTTCAGGCTGGGCGAGGACTGGTCCGCTGCCAACCAGGCTTCCAGTCGTGAGGACGACGCGTCCAAGGCTGCCTCGAGCGAGCGTTCGCGGCTCACATCGCGTGCCGCGGTGTCAAGCTTGCGGACTTCATCTCTCAAGTTATTGGCCAGGTTACTCCGCAGCCAAGCGATCTTGTTGTGCTCGCTCCGCTCCTGGAACTGGCTCATGGCTTGGTGGGCCTCCAACAGGGTCTGCTGCACCACTCCGGATCGCAAGCCGATTGGGCGCTGGGCACGGGGCCGCAGGGAAGCGGCCCGTGGGCTCCTTCAGCGCGCCCCGTTGGGACGGTCGGCCAGCGCCCTGGCGTCCTAGATTCTGATTTCGGCCGGTTCTTGGATCAACGGATTGAGTTCCCCGATTCCGAAAGACGCGGCCAGACCGTTGCCATCGGGGCTGAAGGCTACGCTGTTAACCAAGTTAGAAGACCCAGTCAAGGTGATGACCTCCTGGCCCGAGGTCAAGTCCCAGAGTTTCACGCCGGAGACCCCGGCCCTCTCGCCGAGCCCCCCAGCCGCGGCGAGGCGTTTGCCATCGGCACTAAACGCCATCCCTACGACTTGATGCGAGTAGCAGTTAAAGCTGAGGATCTCCTCGGCGGTCGTCGCATCGCGGATCGTTACAAAGTCGCCCCTGGCAACGGCCACTCGCTTGCCGTCGAGAGAGAACACAACGTGCACCCCCATCTGCAGTCCTCCGATCGTGAAGGTCTTGCGCTTGCCTCCTGTGGCGATGTCCCAAAGCGATACCGTGTTGTCGCTGCTTCCCGTGGCAAGGGATCTGACATCCCCAGAGAAGGCCAGGCTCACCACCATGCGATCATGCGGGAGTATCTGCAGCTCGCTTCCCGTAGTCACGTCTAGCAACTGAACTCGAGACGAATCAGACCCCCTTGCCACTGCCAACACGTTCCCATCGGGCGAGAATGCCAAGGCGGTCACGATTTCGACTTTGTTGTTCTCCTTGAGTTTCCAAATCTCCTTCCCGGTGGCAACCTCGCAAAGGGTTACCGAAGCAGGAGGGACGATACGACCACCAGCGAATCCGCGGGTGCTCAGCGCCACGCCGGCATTCAGCCCCAGGCCGGTATTCAGCGCCACCTTCTGACCATCCGGCGAAAAGGCGGCCCCGGATATATAGGGGATTTCAGTTTTGCAGATGGTGCGGAATCGTGGCTGTCCGGTAGTCGCATCATATCCTTTCACAGCTCGACTCTCATCGATGCCCATCAGGGTGCTGCCGTCCCGAGAAAAGGCCACAGCCAGAACTCGGTTCTCCTGTTTTAGCACGAGGGGCCCGAGTGCCCGTCCGAGTTCCCATATCTTGATCCGGCCATCCCGACTGCCGGAAGCCAACACACCACTGTTCCTGGCGAGCGCGACACTATTGACCGCAGTCGTGTGCCCCAGGAAAGTCGTGCGGAGTTGCCCGGTTGCTGGGTCCCATATTCTGACCGTTCCGTCTTCGGATCCCGATGCCAGTGTCTTGCCATCGGCCGAATACGCAATGGAATAAACCATGCCGGCGTGGCCCCGCAGGGTGGCCCGCTCCTTCCCTGAAGGCAGATCCAACAGGCGGATCGTTCGATCGAAACCGGACCCAGCCAAAGTTCCACCATCCGGCGCAATGGCGACCGAGGTGAACGCTGTCGATCCGGTGATGACCCTTCCAGTTGCCGTGGTCAAGTCCCACAAGAGCACGCCGCCCGCCATTTTCCTTGTACGGTCGAGAATAGCGTACGCTCCGCCGCCGATGGCCAAAATCGCGTGGCTTGGGGCCAACGCCGCGCACATGGGGGTGACCATACTCCCTTTCAGGGGAATCACAGTCTTCGCCATCAAAGCCGTTCTGTCCATTTGTGAGAAAGTGCCATTGATGAAACTCATCGGAGCCGACAGTCGAGAGGGCTCGAACTTCTCTACAGTGGCTGGCTTCTGGCCATCCAAGTCCAGAATCTGACTCTCCAGGGCGCTCGAGAATCCTTCAAGGGAGGGTTTCGCCATTCCCATCACGACCTCGCCCATCTTCGACGAGTTCGCCACTGCCAGCTTCGTCAAGTCCGCCGTCCCCTGGGGCTTCGCTGTGACGAGCGCCAGGCTCTTCCCATTTTCGGTAAATGCCATCGAAACGATCGTGCCGGTCACCGCGAAAGTGCGCAGGCGCGTGCCGGTGGTTATGTCCCACAGCGTGATCTCTTTATCCTTCGCATTTGAGGCAAGGATTCTGCCATCGCGTGAGAGTGCCACCGTAATCATGATCGGACTTGGAGGCGTAGCTTCTGTTACCGCCTCCTCATCCCTCAAAGTGAAGCGTTCACCATGAGCGAGGCGCCACAGATAGCGCCACTCGAAGGAACGCAAATCGTTCTGATCCCGCTGCGGCCGATGCCGCTCCAACAAACCGACAAGGCGCGGCGCGTTCGCGGCTTCCCAGGCTGCATGTGCCGATTGCATGTCGGCCGCGTAAAGAATGCGGCGAGCAGTTTCTTGCGCCGCGGCTGCCTTGGCCTGTTCGAGCTGAGCCCTTTGTTCCAGTTGATTCACCTCAACACGCTTCTCGGCGGCCCGTTTGGATTGCTCTTCCGCTTGCATCTGAGCCGCGTGCTGCTTGTCCAACGCGATCTGCAACTGTTCGTGCGCGAGCTCTAGATCTTGAACGGCGGCCGCCCGCATCGCTAAGTTCTGCCACAGGAATCCGCCTAGGAGCAGTAAGCCCAACGCCGCCGCCGTGCTCACGGCCACCAACCCTGCCACCGCCGGCCGACGCCGGGCCCATTTGAGCGTCTTCTCCAAGATAGAACTTGGACGCGCCTCAATCGGCTCGCCGGCCAGCCAGCGCTCGAGGTCTTTGGCCAAATCCTCGGCGGAACCGTAACGCCGTTCTGGTTCCTTTTCCAGGCATTTCAGACAGATGGTCTCCAGGTCGCGATCGATTCGCGAATGAAGCAAGTGGGGCGGTTTCGGTTCCTGCTCCAACACCTGCAGCACCGTGTCCAGGGGCGTCTCAGCACGAAACGGGGGTCGCCCCGTGAGGAGCTCGTAGAGAATAGCCCCGAGGCCATAAACATCAACCGCGGTGCTGCACTTCCCTTTCTTGCCAGCGGCTTGCTCCGGGGCCATGTAGCTCGGCGTGCCCATGATCGCCCCGGACTGGGTCAAGTTTCCATCCTGTTTGACCCGCTTGGCCAGTCCAAAGTCAGTAAGGTGAGGCTGTCCTTTCGCGTCTAGCAGGATATTCGCCGGCTTCAAGTCCCGGTGCAGGATGCCGTGCTGATGGGCATGATGGACAGCTCGGGCCGCCTTGGCTATCAACTCAGCGGCGGCTGGTTGACCGGGAAGCAATTGGGGAATCCGCTGGCTCAGGCTGCCGCCTTCGATCAGCTTCATGCTGAAGTAATGCTGGCCATCGTGCTCGCCCACCTCGTAGATGGGCACAATGTTGGGGTGATCGAGGTTCGCCGCTGCTTCAGCTTCGGCGTGGAAGCGCTGCACGTCCCACGCCGACGCTAGTTGGCCGGCAAGGATCATTTTCAAGGCCACGGTGCGGTTGAGGCTGACTTGCCGTGCCTTGTAGACCACGCCCATGCCACCGCGAGCAATCTCCTGCAGTAACTCGTAGTCACCAAAGTAGCGAACTTTGGTCCCCGGTTGTGGGACGCTCTCTGCACTCGGTGTGGGTGCTAGCGTTGGGGCATCCTGATCGGAAGCAGCTTGACCGGGAACAGCCGGTGCCAGCGCCCGCAGCGGCTCGGCAAGCAGTTCGACCCGGTCACGGTTGGCAAAGAACTCCGTTAATTCAGTGACGAACTCCGGATAGCGGGCCAGCAGTTCTTGCCGGTCCACGGCTTGGCCCTTTTCTGTGGCTTCAACACAAGCAACCAGCACTTCTTGCAGCCGTTGCTCCCGGCTGGGCGTTTCGTTGCCTTCGCTCTTCATGATTTATTCTCGTTCTGCTTCTACCAGGACGGCGCGTAGTTTCTTGAGGCCACGAAACAACAGGGCGGCCACAGCTCCTTTGCTCCGGTCCATGTGCTGGGCGACTTCCGCCAGTGGACAACCTTGCAGATGGTGCAGCTCCACCGCTTGCCGTTGGTCGGACGGCAGCTGGGTGAGGGCATCGGCAAGGAGCAGCAATTGCTCCTGCCGCATGGCTTTCTGGCTGGGCGAAGACTGGTCTGCGGCCAGCCAGACTTCCAGTCGCGAGGAGGATGCCTCCAAAGCGGCTTCGAGCGAGCGTTCGCGCCTCACCTCCCGTGCCGCGGTCTCGAGCTTGCGGATTTCATCCCGCAGGTTGTTGGCGAGGATCCGCCGCAGCCAGGCCGCCTTGTGGCGGTCGCTCCGTTGCGGGAAGCGGCTTCTGGCCTGGTAGGCCTCCAATAGAGTCTGCTGCACCACGCCGGAGAGATCGACCTTGCTACGCAGGCGCGGGGCTACTTGCAGTTTGGCAAGCAGGCCAAGGTATTCGCGAAAGCGTTCCAGTCCGCCGCTCGGATTGGTCAGCTCAGGCTGCATGCCGCTCCCTATGGGAATAAGCGTGAACCGTGCAGAAGAATTACGCGCCTCGCGCACGAATTGCGAACCGATACTCTGGACCGAGCATGTTCACGCATTATCATAGCTCAGCCGAGGTGTGACTGCGAGAGTTCCTCGCGCCGAGCGACTAGGGACCATTGCGGTATGTGCCTCGGTGAGGCCGCTCGAAAGATCTGCGCCAGGAGCATGGCGCCGGGTATCCCGCCGCCGTTGGCAGCGCGGAAAGGGCAGCGGCACACCCGGCTTTTCCCTGATCTATCGTATGCCTGGACGGCAACCGTCCCCGATTGCCTGCTCGGAGGGACGTTCGGGGCCGCCCAAAGGAACGTGGCTGCGGGAATGAGTAGCTGGAGCGTCTGCGCTAAAGAGAAACCGCACGCGCGGTTAGCTGCCTTGTCTTCCTCCTACCCGGATCTGGATGCGGCGGGCGGCCATCTCGGCATCCTCGCCTTTGCGGACGAAGTAGAGTTCGGTCGTGCGGATGTCGCTGTGCCCCGCGAATTCGCGCACCTCATGCATCTGGGCACCGTTGCGGATGGCGTCGTCGATCGCGGTCTTGCGAAGTGAATGCACGCCGATGCCGCGGCTGCCGAGACGCGTGGGATCGATGCCGGCGACCACACAGTATTTCTTGACCAGGCGCCACGGCGTCTTGTGGTCGAGATGGCGGCGGCTAGGTACAGCCCGTCGGGCGTCAGCGGCCGGAAGAGCGGTCCATCCGGGTCACCCGCGATGCCGGCGCGTTCGACGTAGGCTTTGACCGCGCGCACCGCATCGAGAAGGATCTTGCGGTGCTTCTTGTGCCGCTTATCGGTGACGTTCAGGTAATGCTCGACGCCATCGGTCTCCAGGTGGCCGACGCAAGCGGCCACGATCGCC
>DATGIQ010000462.1:0-8826 GCA_035295665.1 Gemmataceae bacterium
GCCTCAGCCGGGCGAGTCGGTTCATGGTCTCATGACCGGCCGCTACGATTTGATGCATCTGATCCTCATCATCGTGGAGAGCAGGCCCGAGGTCCCCATCGAATGCATGCGGCTGGCCACGCTCAGTTACAACGGCCGCAACCTGGCGGAGATGCTAAGGCTCCTGGACAGCGGAAGGGTCCATCAGCTTAGCTTGATCTGCTCGACGTACTTCGCGGAGCATGATCGGGACCTGTACGAGGAGACCGTACAGGAGTTTCGGAAGCGGGGCCAGCGAGTGGCGGCCCCTCGGTCGCATGCCAAGGTCGTCACCTTGGCGTTCAGCGACGGCGAAAAGCTCGTGCTGGAGGGCTCCGCCAACCTGCGCACGAACAGCAACCGGGAGCAGTTTTGCTTGATCCACGATGCCGGCCTGCATGATTGGCATGCCGCATGGATGGACAAACTCATTACCAGCCATGAAAGCAACGAAAGCTGAGATCCTGAAGCGGGTTGAGGCAATTCTCGAAATCCGCCTGGCAGGAGCCGAGTTCACCGATATCCGCAAGTATGCGGCAGAAAACGGCTGGAACGTCAGCGACTCGCAGCTATGGCGGTACATCCGCAAGACCGATGAGATTTTGGCCCACAGCCTGGAGCGCGACCGCGAGAAACTCCTGAACCGCCATCTGGCCCAGCGGTTTGCCCTGTATGCGCGGGCCATGTCGGTGAGCGACTACCGAACCGCACTGGCCGTCCTGAAAGACCAGGCCGAGCTCTGCGACCTGTACCCGGCCCCCACGCAGAAACTCACCCAGCAAGTCCAGCTTACGGCTGCTCTGGACGAGGGGACGACACGCATCATCGAAAGCGTCCTCGCGGCGATTCAACCCTACTCCGAAGCCAGGGAAGCGGTAGCCCGCCAGCTTCGTTTGGCAGCAGAAGACCTACGGGCACGAGCGAGATTGACGAATGGCGACACCACCAACGGAGCAGTTGCTCGCCGCAGCGAATTGGCTTGAGCAGCAGGCCTGGCGCAAAAGCGCGGTGCAAATGATGGAATCGGTCGGACTCGCGCCCGATCCCTGGCAGGAGGAGTTCCTTGCCTCGGAGTACCGGCGTGCTCTTCTGCTGTGTTCTCGGCGATCCGGGAAAACCACGGCTGCGGCCGTGAAGGCTCTGCAAGCCGCGATGTTTGCGCCCCCCGAGCAGCCGGCCACGGTGTTGCTCTTTGCCCCAGCCGGCAAGCAATCCACCGAAATGCTCGAAACGATCCATCGCCTGTACCGCAAACTGAACAAGCCCGTGCCGCGGGAGACCGAACGCCAGTCGGTGCTCGATTTCGAGAACGGCTCACGCATCATGCCGATGACGGCCAACGAGGATACGAGCGTCGGCTTCACGCCGACCTTGATCATCATCGATGAGGCTGCCCGGGTACCCGATGCGCTCTATGACGCTCTCAAGCCGATGCTGGCTTTGGGCAAATGCCAGCTCATCGCCCTCTCGACCCCGTTTGGCAAGCGGGGCTGGTTCTGGAGGGAGTGGTTTAACGAGAAGCGGCAATGGAAGCGCGTGCGGGTCACGGCCGATGATTGCCCCAGGATCACCAAGGAATTCCTTGAGGACGAACGGCGCGGAGCCCGTAGCGAATCGTGGTGGCTTCAGGAATACTTTTGCTCCTTCGAACAGGTCGAAGGGCTGGTCTATCCCGACCTGGCCGCATGCGTGAGCGATCTGCCGAGCCCTTGGCCCGAAGGGCGGTACTTCGCTGGCGTCGACTGGGGCTACCACAACCCGGCTGCCATCCTGGTGGGGATGAAGACCGCAGATGACGTGCTGTGGTTGCTCCAAGAGGTTTATGGCAGCCGCATGACCAACGAGGACCTGACCCGTCGGGCCGGTGCTCTGGCGGATACGTACCCTATCGAGATGTTCTACTGTGATCCCGCCGAGCCCGGCAGCATTCATCTGTTCCGCCGTAATAACCTCCCGGGCAGGGAGGGCATGAACCGCATTTTGCCCGGCATCCAGGCCGTCACGGCGCGGATCAACACCGGCAGACTGAAGGTGTCCCGGGCTTGCACGAACCTCTTGGCCGAGGCCGGCCTGTATCGCTATCCCACACCGGAGGAACGGAAGATCCGGGGCGAGAACCCGATCGATGAGAACAATCATGCCTTGGCAGCGCTTCGCTACATGGTCTGCGGCATAGACCGCGTCCGCGACCTGAATGCACGCGCTCCGCGGCCCGCAGAGCCGCTCGCCAAGAAGCCAGCCGACCCGGAGGAAGACTACACCCTTCCCAGACCCAAAGCTCCGCCGCAGCGGATCGACTTGAAGCGTGCCGAGGAGGAGTTTGACCAGAGCGAAGAGGCCAAACGGCTCAACCGCGAACACCTGTGGGACAACACGTTTGAATCGTGGGGCGGTTTTGGTGCCGCCAATTGGTAAGCAACGGGCAGAACCCTATCCGCCGTTGATCGCTCGGGAGACGCTCAGACCCTCGTTGCGTAGGAAGGTGTCGGCCCCCCAAGCTTCGCCGGCCACCGCGGCGTTGTTGGCTGCCAGCAGAATCTGGTAGACGTTGAGGATGGTAAAGTTAGGTACCCCGAAGGCCCGCCCGTTGGCCCCGATGTTCCACGAATACGCTCCCAAGCCATTGCCATCGACCAGAAAGCCATCGCCCTGCGCGACCGTGCCTCCCAGGGAAGCCGTGGTGGCAAAGACCTCCAAGGCCGTGGCCAAGAGTTCGGCATCGAGCCCCGTTCCTTTGGAGACGAGAAAGAGGCTCTGGTAATAGGTGCCGATCTGCGCATTGGTAAAGGGACTCAGATTCGGGGCACCGTTACTGCCGCCATAGAGGTTCGGCAAGGTTGTGGCCAGCCATTGACCCAATGTCTGTCCACCAGCGGTCAGCCCAAATCGACGAATCAACTGCTGCCCCGTTAGCCCCTCCCAGAAACTGATCGGCTTGACCATTTGCATGGGCACGAACTGGCCCAGGCTGTTCACCGTGGCCATGCCTTGCACCAAGGTAATGACGCTCTCGTGGTTGATCGTGCTGGCAACCGGGTACGATCCTGCGCTGGCGTAGGTATGGACGCCGCTGATGGTGAAGGTGCCGCCCGCAAAGCTGATGATGCCGGCCGTGGGGGTCGTGTTATCGCCCCAGCTGATGCTGGCCGAATAGTGCGTACCGTCGGCGGCCTCGGCAACACCTGGATCGGCGAAGGTTGCTACCCTCCCGCCGAAGGCTGATCCAGCCGTGAGGCTGAAATTCACTGCCGCGCCTGTCACGGCTGGATCAAGGACGTTGACCGTAAACGTTTGCTGCCTGGTGTCCCCCTCAGCATCCGAGACTTGCACGGTAGCAGTGTAGCCCCCTTCCTCGGCGTAGGCATGAGCCTGATTCAGAATCGTACCCTGGCTTGCCGCGGTAACGGTCCGATTGGGACCGCCGTCGCCCCAGAGGATCGTGATCGTGTAGCTGCTCGGTGGCGCCTGGTCAGTGAAGGAGCCGAGAGCGAAGGACTGGGCGCTCCCCTCAACGGCCGTCTGCGGACCGGTCGGAGCTGTAGATACGACCTGGTCTTCGAAGGCGCCAATGTCGATGGTGCCGTTGACAATTCGGGTGAAGCCGCGCTGATCCGTAGCTAGCGCGTTACCGGAAGCGTCAACCGCTAGGGAGTTGTCTCCGGCGTCGATCGCTGGGCTGCCGAGAAGCAGGGCTATCGTCTGGGTCGGCCCGCCGTTGTCCTGCAGCGGCGCCAGCCGCGGATCGATAGGGCTCGCGTGGTTGCCCACCTGGTCGCCGTTGAGTCCGTTGACCAGTCCATTGCTACCGCCGCCATCGCCAACCAGATTATGACCCTGGCTGGTAGCAATCCCCAAGATGTCGGGTCCTAACGGGGCACTGTTCCGAGCGATGAGAGTATTCCCCAGGATGAGCGTGTCCCGGTCGCTGGAGATGCCTCCGCCTTGATTTACCGCGGTGTTGCCCGTCACGGTGCAGTTGATGATGGTCGCCTTGGCTTCCATGCCAACGGTGTAAATGCCACCCCCACCGCCTTCGCTGCTGGTCGTCGTGGCTTGGTTTTGGGTCAGGGTGCTGTTCGTGATGGTCAGTAGGCCAGACAAGTTGAAGATGCCTCCGCCATCGCGGGCCGAGTTGCCGATAAAGGTACTGCCGGTCACGGTCAATATGCTAAAGTTGGCGATGCCGCCGCCGACATTACTGCTCAGTGTGCAGGCAGTCACGGTAAGAGCCGCACCGTTGTAGAGGCCACCCCCATCATTCGCAGAGTTGGAGACAAAACTGGTCTGGCCCACAGTCAGCGTGCTCCCGTTGTCGTTCTCGGCACCGCCCCCAAGCGTGGCGGAATTACCTGTGAAGGTACAGCCGGTCGCCGTCAGCGTGCTGATGCGGTTATTGAAAATCGCCCCACCAAAGACCGCCGCAGAATTGCCGGCAAGCATGCAACTGGCTAGGGTCAACGTGCCTCCGAACGTATTGCAGATGCCTCCACCGCCTCCACCGCTGTCAGTCGCAGTGTCTTTGGTAAGCGTGCAATTCATCAGAGCCAGATTGCCAGAATTGTAAACGCCACCCCCATCGCTGGCGTTTTCATTAGAAAAGGTGCATTCAGTCAGCGTCTGTGAACCGAGGCCGCTCGTGCCGTCGCTCGAATTGTATACCCCACCGCCGGCAGTGGCCGAGTCCTTGGCAAAGTCGCAGCCGGTGATCGTGAGCGTACCGGCAATGTAGCCATCCCGGAGCGTATTGCAAATGGCGCCACCGTCGGTACTGGCAGTGTTATTAGTAAATGTGCAGTTTGTCGCGGTCAGCCCATTCGTGTTGTAAATGCCGCCGCCGTAGTTAGCAAAGCCGCCGCTGAAGGTACAGTTTGCCACAGTCAAGATGCCAGCGCTGTACCCACCGAACGTGTTGCAGATGTTTCCACCATTGTTGCCAGCTACGTTACCGTCCAGAAGACTATTGCTCACCGTCAGCCAACCAGAATTGTAGATGCCACCACCGTCAACACCGGCATTCTTGCTCAGCGTGCAGTTGGTAACCGTCAACGTGCCTGCGTTGTTGATCCCGCCCCCGTTGCCCGTGCTAAAGTTGCCGTTGGCGATGGTCAGGCCCGAGATCATCGCCGTGACCGTCTGGCTGATGTTGAATACTTGGAACGTCTGGTTGCCGCTCACCGCAATCACGCTACCGCCTGGACCAGCAATGGTCACATTGTTGGTGATGGAGAGGCTCCCAGTGGTCAGGGTAATCGTGCCCATAAGGCCGGGGTAGAAGTCTATGATTCCCCCGGGCGGAGTGGTGCCGATCGCGTCGCGCAGTGAGCCAGGATCGTGGTCGGTGAGGTTAGTTACCGTGCTTGGGACGCAGCGTCCCTCAAGCAACTCCAGGCAAAGCTGTCTACGGTATCGGCAGACCTGCTTGGTCTTGCGTGATCCGAATCGTAGGATGTTCATGTCAGAGCCTCCGAAACAGGTTCTGGCCGATCCCCCGGCTGGCCCCAACCAGCGCGGGGGGTTCTTCAGATCGGATTTGTTCTAACCGATATTGGCCCCAAATGCCACTGGCGAACAAGAAAAACACGCTTGCCTGTGTGCGCTGATGGCTTGGCTCTGGTCGGCGTCAAAGCGAATCGTGACGCCCTCGGCGGACGAATTTAGGGGATCGTCCGTGCAGAGCAGGACCAAAAGTCCGTTGCTCTACCTGTGGTGTCACTGACACCCGTTAGTGGGGTTTTCGGGGGGTTTCTGGGGTCTTGCCATGAGCGAGTCGATTTGCTGACAACCACGCACATCACGGGCTTTTCTGCGATTTATCTATGACATGATCAACATATGTGATTGTCTTAGGAAACCGATGCTCTATCCCCTGAGCTACGGGGGCAAACTCTTGATATTAAATAGCTTATAGGTGAAGTCAATTTGTCATGCCGCGATCGTGACTCCCTGGCCGACTCCAGTATCCAGAACTAAACAATGCAGGTCCGGGCCGGCGGTGGTCGCCGCCCCCGACAAACACAACTCGTATTCGAGGTACGAGTCATGTCCAGCGTTTAGTCTAAGCAGATCCCGATCATCAGCAAGACAGATGCCGCTCGCTTTTGGCAGGGCGTCCAGAAAGGTGGCAATGAACGTGGCTGCTGGCTTTGGGGCAGGGGCGCGACCAGCAAAGGCTGTGGCGAGCGTGTATCGAGAGCGGATCCGCAATGCCTCGCTCGGGCGAGCATCGAAGCGGCCTGTCCCATCGCCTATTGCGGCTGGCAGGGCTCCGGCCTGATGACCGTCGGCGAGGTTGAAGAGTATTTTGCTCGTGTTTGCTGTGAGGCCGGCGTGGCCGTCGGAGAGCCGGATGCGATGCGGTATTTCCTGAATTGGTGGGATGAAACTCCGAGGGAGGAAGGCCTAAACCCAACATTCGTGTCACCAGGGGCAAAGTAGCAGCTTATAGGCGGCGATCGCAGTCCCCGAGTCCGCGGACGACGAAGCGTGACGACCGGACCCGTTCTGTCGGAGTCGGGAAAAATCTCCAAGGACCTTGCACCGGGCAACCGCTTTGGCCCCCGCCAGAATGGGAAAATTGGAAAACGGGTTTGTCCTTTCTGTTACGATCGATACACTGATTAGTGTTGCGGAGCCTTCTGCCAAGCGGCTCCGCTCAATAGGTGAGACCTAAGTCGGAAGACTAGATGAAGGGCAACTCGGCCGTGCCGGGGGGCTCGCTGACGAGTAAGCCGACGCGGTGGAATACCCGGGAGGTGTTCCACCGCGTCGGCTTTTTTTGTTTCGGTGGCACGGCTGGGCGTCGTGCGGAAGAATTCTGCAAGTCGTGTGCTCATCCGCCCGGAAACGGCACTGAGCAATGGTTGGTGAGGGTCAGTTGAAATTCCAGGATGCGGTGCAGGAGATCTTTGCCGTGCCGGTGCTGCCGGCACGCTTCCCCGACCTGATCAACGACAAGAATGCCCTGATTGCCGATACCTTTGTCCTTCCCGACCAGGCGCTGGGCGATGTGACGCCGGCGCTGCGGGATCCTGCGGTGCGTGCCGCGGGTGTGACTTGATCGATCTCTTGTCCGCCGGCGTGGCACCTGACCGAAGCAGGCAACTTCCCACGCTCGGCCCTATTCTATATGAGGACGCTTCCCATGACTCTGCGTTCCTGGATTGAGAAGCTGGTCAACCCCCTCTCCCGTCGGCCCCGAGGCGCTCATCGGCCGGCTCCGCGCCCGCAGCGCTGGGCCAACCTCAGGCTGGAGTATCTCGAAGACCGCCTGGCACCGGCCACCATTACCGTGATGAACAACAGCGACGGCGTCGCTCCCGGTCCGGCCGGTTCGCTGCGCAATGCCATCAACACCAGCGCCAATGGCGATGCCATCATCTTCACTCCCAGTCTCGCCGGGCAGACCATCACCCTGACCAGCGGATCGCTTGGCATCGTTCACAACCTGACCATTCTCGGCCTGGGAGCCAACCTGCTAGCGGTCAGTGGCAACCACAACATAGAGGTGTTCATTGTAAACCCCGGCACCACGGTACAGATGACGGGTTTGACGATCGAGAACGGCAATATACCGGCCCCCTTTACGGGTGGCGGCGGCATCCTCAACGCTGGCACCCTGACCCTTACGGCCTGTACGATCAGCGGCAACACAGCGACCGGCCAGGCAGGCGCCGATGGGGAGGGGGGCGGCGGCGGTGGTGCCGGGATCGGCGGCGGCATCTGCAACTATGGCGGCACTCTAACCATGCAATCCTGCACCGTCAGCGGCAACGTCGCCACCGGCGGGAAGGGGGGCAACGGTAATGCTAATGGCAGCGGCGGCAACGGGGGCGGAGGGACTGGGGGCGCCGGCTCGGTGGTTAACTCGGGCACTCCCGGAAAGCCTGGCGGCTATTGGGGCGGCGGCGGCGGCGGCAGTTACACTTTGGGCGGCAATGGCACGGCCGGCGGCGCCGGTGGCAGGTTCGCCGGTGGCGGTGGGGGCGGAGATCCCGGGGCCGCTCCCGGCGGATTAGCAAATTACTCCGGAAAGGGTGGTGACGGCGATGCTGGCCCCTTAGCCGGGGGCGGAGGCGGAGGCGGAAGCGGCCTTGGCGGTGGCCTGTTCAACAGGAAAAACGGCACGGTGACCATCACCAACTGCACCTTTTCGGGCAACATCGCCCAAGGCGGCAACGGCGGCAACGCGGGAGGCGGTACTGCCGTCGGCGGCAACGCCGGCTCTGGGTTAGGAGCCGGCATCTGGAACAGCGGAACGATGACGATCACCTCCAGCACCATCGCCGCCAACACTGCCCTCCCCAGCTCCGGCGGCAGCGGCGGCGGGAAGAACCAGCAAGGCTTTACCGGCGGCGTTGCGAATGACATTTTCGCTACCAGCCCGGTTCGCGTCGATAGCTCCATCATCGCCAAGAATACCGACACGGGAGGGGCGCCCGATGTCCTCAATAGTTTCACCGACGTGGGCTACAATCTCATCGGCAATACCAGTGGCAGCCTCGGCGGCATTTTCGGCTTCACGGCACTGACCACGATCACCGGCGCCGATCCGCTCTTGAACGCGCTGGGCAATTACGGCGGCCCGACCCAGACCATGTCGCTACGCTTCAACAGCCCGGCCCTCAACAACGGCGATCCAGCCAACGGCGTGACCATCGACGAGCGTGGAGCCGTCCGCGGTGCCTCCACCGGACCCGGCAGCATGGCCAACGCCGGCACGATGCCCGACATTGGTGCCTGGGAGGCCAGCTCGCTCAATATCGTCACCGCCAACTTCATCGGCGGCCTTGTCGGCGATTCTTCGAATAT
>DATGIQ010000463.1:0-5250 GCA_035295665.1 Gemmataceae bacterium
GTTGAGGTTCACCGTCGCGATCGACTCGCTGTAGTTGATCAAGGCAGCTCCCGTCCGCGCCAACAGCACCGAGGGAAAATTCCATGTAAGCCCGTAGGTGTGCCCCCCTGCGCTCAGCTGATCGTTGATGTTGAGTGTGTCGGTGCCTGGATCGTTGAGCGTCAACGGACCCTGAACCAGGTCCAGGTTTTCGCCGGTGTTAGCGAGCGAAACGGTATTGGTGCCGGTGCCGGAGTTGATCGTGGTGTTCGTGGCCGTATGGGTGCCTTCCACGTCGATGTGGTTGCCGTGGATGCCACATTGAAGCATCAGCGTTTGGATATTGACATAGGTAATCACGGCGGCCCCGGAGCGGTTCAGCGTGCTGGAATCGAGGGTGTAATTCTCGCCAGCAGCGGCAGCCTTGTCTTCGAGATTCACGGTGTTGCTTCCCCCTTGACCATCGACGTACAGCGTGGCCTGGATCGGATCGAGCGAGTCCAGAGCAAACTGATTCGGGCCCGAGGTGACGCTGCCGGAACCCCCGACATAGACTGTGTCGTTGCTGTTGCCCGTGTAGATGGAGGTGGGGACGCCGGTCGCCTCCACGTAGAACGTGTTGCCGGCCAGGTCGCGAGCGGAGCTGCCCCCGACAAGCGTGATGCTTTTCGCGCCGGCCCAGCTACACGTGAGCCTTTGCGTGCCGGCGAACGTGGCATAGCCGCTGGAAGGCGTGTTGAGATACCAGGTGGTCGGCATGTCGGGCCCCAGGACCGTATTCCTGCCGCTGCCGCCGGTCAGCACCGTCGAGCCACCGGCCGTGATTTTCACTTGCTGTTCATTCAACCCCGGCTGCCAATGGGTGAGATCGTAACGGTCATTCCCCTCTCCTCCCGAAAGCGCAAACGTGGCAACCCCGATATACGACAGGGAAAAGTTCGGGTTGCCGGACATCGTCAGATGGCTGCCCAGGGCTTCGTTGAGGACGAAGGACGTATCATTCGCATTGTTCTGGTCGTTGGCCTCGATGGTCGCAGCGCCGCCCCCCGTGACGAGGACGGCAGCTTGAATCTGACTCAAGCCGCCCGAGGTTCCGAGCTGAACATCCAGGCTGCCTCCATTGGTGTTGTTGACGCCAACGGCCCCGTTAATTGACCCATCAATCTGAACCACTGCATTTCCGCCCTGGTTGTTGTTCACGCTCACGGAGCTCTGGCTGCTGTTGATGTTGACCTGATAGGTCCCGGATCCAAGGGTGATGGTTACGGGTACGTTGGGCAGCGTGCTGTTTACCTGGATGCTCTCGCTGTCATTGGCGGTATCGAGCTGGATGCTGGTGATTTGTCCCGGCTCGAAGTCGTACCGGTCGCCGTCCATGATCACCTGCATTCCCGTTCCGGTGGGCATCTGCACGGTGTCGATCGAAAAGTCCTGGTTCGCCGGGACACCGGGCTGGTTGGTGTTGACGACCAGCGTGCCGCCGCTGAAGGCGAGCAGGTTGTTCCCGTTCAGTGTCCAGGGATTGGGGTCGATTTCCATGTTGTAGGTGTTGTCGTCGGTGACGATGTAATAACCCGCGTCGGGGCTCGAATTGGACCAGTAGGCCTGAACGAGCTGACCCGATGGACCGCCGATCCGGTAGACATAGTTGTTGTTGGGTTCGTTGTCGGCAATCTGCCCGGGGTCCTCGGCCGATCCCGCGGTCGTATTGCCGGGGAATGTGGAACCCGGTTTGACCCGGGTACCGGTCGAGGGAGCGGTGATCACTTCCGCAAGTTCGTGGGAGAATACTTGGGTACTGAAATCTAGATTGAGCGTCGTGGAGGAACCGAGCTGGAAGTTTGTGGATACCCACACGATCCAATGATCGAAGTTCAAGCTCCCTGGCTCGTTGAAGCCATTGGCGCCGTTCATCGTCACGCTGGGATCGGTGATGACGACATAGATTGGTGGAAACGGTTTCGTTTGGCCCGGGTTCGGAACGGTCCCGTTGTTCATGAGCTTGTGGGCTTCATCCATCACCGGGTCGCCCCAGGGAAAATTGGTAAATACTGTACTGGGGGCAGCCGACGTATCGGTGCGCCGAGCGTTGTAACTGGCAGAAGCATCACCGCCCGCGTACTGGTCGAGCCCCCTGAAGAAATCTCCTCCGTAACCGTCGACGACTTGAGACAAGGCAAAGTCGAGCTGGTTTTCCGCGGCCTGGATATTTTGCCATCCGCTGCCCCAGTAAATGGGGTAGATGTCCCCGTCCTTAAGGTAACCGGAGGGGAACGGATAGACGGCTTCGCCATTAAACACGGGCTTGAACGCCACGGTGGGAACCAGCCGTTCTTCCATGGCTTCGATGGCAGGACGAGCTTGCAACGGCGTCTTGCGGCGGCGGGAGGCTACGTTCTTGCCAAACGATTTGAGCAACGTGAACATGGGAAACTCCTTTGCTGCATTCGGCAGCCAAGCGGGGTGGTCGGATGGCTTGGGATCACGGATCCCAAGGCAGTTAGTTGTCCGTCAAGCCCGCGCGCAGCCTGGTCGGGGCCAACGCGCGGACGGATGAGAGGACGTTTTTGGAAAGCCGGATCAGGGTGAGCGGAATTTCATCGGTTGAGTGATCCTGTTGAGCATGACCGGCCTCTTCTCCGAATCCGTGTTTGCCTCTCTATAGAATCACTCCACAAATCGGCGAGAAAGGGGACATCGAAAAACCGGACGAGATCTTGAGGCGGTACAACGTTGCCCGGCTTCCGCTCCTCTTCGAAGCGGGAGCCGGGCAACGTTCAGACGCTGTTCAGATATCCACGAGCGCTTTCCCAGCGGGAGGTGATGGCTCACCCGCCGTTGATGCCGTGGAAGACGGCGAAGGCCTCATTGCGGAAGAGCGTATTGCTGCCCCACGGCTCGCCCCCGGCAGCGGAATTGTTGGCGGCCAAGAGGATTTGGTAGATATCCAAAACGGTGTTGTTGGATACGCCGAAGGCCTGGCCGCTGATGCCGATGTTCCAGGAATAGGCACCCAGGCCATTGCTGTTGACCGTAAAGCCATTCGACTGCCCGGTGGTGCTGCCCAGGGACAGGGTAGTGGTGAAGACTTCCAAGCAGGAAAAGCTGAAAGGGGCCACCGTTATCGGAAACGTAAATGTCGTACACCGCGATCCCGGAACCGCCAGCGTCGTCGGTGCCGGACCATCTGATAGTGAAGGTCGGCGAAGGCTCCATCGGCGGCAGGGCAGCGACACTGCTCGTTGGTGCGCCGGCGTCGATCGTGGTCAGAGCTTCTTTGTTCGGGTCGGTTCCCTGGGTGGGGTCTTCGTCGTTTACCTGATCCGTGGCGATGGCCGCTGCCGCATCGAAAGTGACCCGGGCAATATTACCTGATCTGCGTACCGGTGGGCAGGTCGGCCATCGGCCTGATGGTATAGCTCATGTGGCCCGTTCCTCGGCCAGTGCCATCCTCTGGTGGCAGGAAGTCGGTGAGCACGTCCGGCGGCAATTGTGTGTTGGGATCGATGCTTTGGAAGATAGCGTACACCTGGCCGGTGTCGGTGTGGATGCCAGCTTCGATCAGGACGTTGAACGCCTCGCCGTTGTAGCTCATCGATACCATCGTCTGATAGTGCTGGACATCGACGGGAAGTACAAAAAAGGGCGCGTCGATTTTAACGGGCAGCGCAGAGAAGTGTCAAGTCGGTAGAAAGGCAGATTTCGGTTTCATACGCACGGGAGGCAGAGGATGTCGTGGTCGGAATAATCTGCTCACGCACGTTCTGAAGACGTTCCATCGGACAACGCTGCTTCGCGCAGCTCCTCCAGCGTCACCGTCGCTGTCCCGCGTTTGCCCACGACGATCCCCGCCGTCAGGTTCGCCAGGTGCATTGCCTGTTCGAGCGTCGCGCCGGCGGCCAGGGCCAGCGCCAGCGTGCTGATCACTGTATCCCCCGCCCCAGTCACATCGAAAACACGGCGGGCCACGGCGGCGGTGTGCACCGGTTCAAACGTCTCGCGGAACAGGACCATGCCGTGTTCCCCGCGCGTGATCAACAGCGCCGCTCCCCCAAGAAGACCGATCAGCTGCCGGCTCGCTTTCAGCAAGGCGTTGTCGTCTTCAATCTCCTCGCGCACGACCTGCTGGACTTCGTGAATGTTCGGCTTCACGACGGTGGCCCCGCAGTACTTGGCGTACTGTGTGCCCTTGGGATCGACAACCACCGGCTTGTGCAGTCGCTGGGCGGTTCGGATGATCTGCTCCGCCACCCGGTTCGAAATGACTCCCTTTCCATAATCCGAAAGAATACAAGCATCCACCTCGGGAAGGTGCCTCTCGGCCCAATGGAGCAAGGCATCTTCCACGGCCGATGATAACGGCATGCGCTGTTCGGAGTCCATCCGCACCACTTGCTGGCCGTGGGCAATCAGGCGCGTCTTCGTTGTGGTCATCCGCTCGTGATCCGCAATCAGTCCGCTGGGATCCACCCCCTGCCGCCGCAATGCCTCCGCCAATTTGTCCGCCGGATCATCGTGGCCAACCACGCCGCCCAGGAGTGCCTTCGCGGCCAAGCTCACGACGTTGGCCGCCGCGTTGGCGGCGCCCCCGGGAACAACGGTTCGCGAACGGATCTCCACAACGGGCACCGGGGCCTCGGGTGAAATCCGCCGCACCTCTCCCCACAAGTATTCGTCGAGGATCACATCGCCGACAACGAGGATGCGCTGGGCGGGAAAGGCGGCAAGCAGGCCTGGTACCATCGGGTTGCTCACGCGGATATTCCTCCCGTGCCCAAGATGTGCCCCAACACTTCGTTCCAATTCTGCGCGACCAGGTCAGGCCGCGGCTCAGCAAACGCGGGGACGGCTCTGTTGACGAACAGGATCGTTCGGCAGCCCGCGCGCTGGCCGGCTTCGATATCGCATGCCTTGTCGCCGATCATGAAGGAACGACGCCGATCGAGGTGGAGGTCCCGAGCAGCCCGCACGATCATTTCCGGCGACGGTTTGCGGCAACGGCACTTTTCATCGGGGGTGTGCGGACAATAGCAGGCGGCCTCCAGCCGTACGCCATATTCCCGGAGCTGGGCCACGATCGTTTCATGCACCTCTTCGGCCTGCTGGGGCGTGATCAGGCCCCTACCAATGCCCGATTGGTTGCTGATCAGGACCAGTGCAAACCCGCGCTCCTGGATGGCCGCCAGCGCTGCACCGGCCCCGGCGAGAAGGCAGACCTCGTCGGCTGCTTTCAGATAGCCCCGATCGAAAATGATCGTGCCGTCCCGGTCG
>DATGIQ010000464.1:0-4147 GCA_035295665.1 Gemmataceae bacterium
CAACGATCTGCTGCTCGGCATCGCGGACCAGTTCCCGTTGCAGCCCGTTCTGGCCGAGCAGGGTATCCAGCTTCTTGTGTACATCATGTTGGCGCTCAGCGGCACGCACCTGTGTTGTCACGTTTTCGTACTGTGCCGCCCGGGTCTTCAATCCGTCGCGCGTCTGCACCGCCATGTCGCGGGTGCCGTTTGCCGCGTCCGCCGCGGTTTTGGCTTCCCCCTGCCGGCGCTCAGCCTCCTTCGCCGGAATCTGAGCATCGGTCGGGATGGCATTGATCTCGGACTGTACCTCGCCCAGCTGCTTCGACCATTCGGCTTGTTTCTCAGCGTCCTGCCGTAGCAGTTCAAAGCGGGCCGCCACGCCAGACTGCTGTAGCCGGTTGCGTTCGGTGGCCAGGGTGCCCACAGCGTCCGCATCGAGAGTCGGAAGGCGGGATTGCCAGTCCACAGTGAGCCGGGCGAAGCCCGAGTTGTACGCGGCACGGTCAGTAGCGAGCTGGAGTTCCAGCGTGCGAACCGTGTTCGCTGCCGTCTGCAACCGGGTGTCGAGTCCCGACTTTTCCCGCTCAAGGCGTTTGGCCTCCTCCGTGGCCTCGGTTTGTTTGGTCCATTCTTCCGCGGCGCGAGCTTCAGCCTCGCCTTTCTCCTGCTTCTGTCTGGCAAGGCACGCGCGGAGTTCAGCAGCGTCCGCGATAGCCCCGAGTTGCACCAGGGTGGCGCTCGTGGTCGCCAGTTGGGCAGTGTTCGTGTCAAACTCCGTCTTGCGTTTCTGTAGCAAAACACGGCGCTTGGAAGCGGCGGAGCGCGTCGCCTCAACGGTGGCGAGTGCTGAACTCAACTGGTCCACCCTGGTTTCCCTGGCGTGAATCTCGTTCGCCAGGCGGGCACGTTCCTTTGCCGCGCGAACCTCATCGACCATCTGGCCGCATTGGGAACAAATCACGCCGATTTTCACATCGGCGAACCGCTCTTGTTGTTCCCGGCTCTGTTTCAACAGGGCCGCGGCCGCGGCCAGATCGCTGTCCGCCTGTCGTTTTCCCTCGTCTGCGGCCCGCTCGTCGGCCTCGGCCTGCGTAACCTGGTCCGCCAGGTCAGCAGGATACGCGGCGAGTTTTTCCTTCACCTTCTCCATCGCCTCAGCAAGTTGCAGGAAGTTGGCCCCACGGGTGATCTCCTCGCCCAGAGTCTTCGCCTGCCGGTCCAACTCCGCGGCCTGCTGCTTATGATGGTCTTCCTTCTGCCTGGCCTGGCCCGCCGCCTTAACCTTGGCATCGATGGCGGTGGCCGTTTCGGCCCGCGTCGATTCCGCTTGGGTGATCTTCGGTTCCAGCCCCGCGATCTTGTCGCTAAGCCCGACGAGTGACTGCAATTCCGGGACGGCAATGGCCAGGTCATCGAGCCTTGCCTTGTCGGCGCGGATGGTCGCGGCGTCCTGCGCGCGCTTTTTGGCTGCCGCCAATTGCTGCTCCAGGCTGGTGCGTTTCTTTTCCAGTCCCTCCCACTGCTTGGCTTGCACGACCCGCTGTACCGCGTTGCTGAGGGCTGTCTGGGCTTCCTGGCGGTTCTGCTCCGCGCTCGTGACGGCATTCTCCGCGGATTCCCGCTCCTCGGGCGTGACCGGCAGCAAGGCATTAAGCTGCCGCCGCAGCGTATCGTGCGTGTTCCCACGGGAGAGGGTTGCGGCATGGACCCGCCCCGAGACCTCCTCGAAGCGCTCGAAACCGATGATTCCCTTGAGGACCGCGATGCGCTCGTCGCGGCTGGCCGAGAACAGCTTATCCGCCTCGCCCTGGCGCAGCAGGACCGACGTGGTGAACGCCTTGTACCCGAGGCCCAGCGTTTTCTCGACCCATGCCTTGACATCGGGCGCGGAGTTCACTCCAGGAACCGCCTCCCATTCGCCGTCAATGCGTCGTTCCACTTTCTGCGAGGTCCGCCCGGCCCGCACGCGCGTAATCCGGTACTCGACGCCGGCGAACTCAAATTCGAACACGATCCGAAACCCATTCGCGCTGTGGCGGATGAGCTGGTCGGCCTTCTGCGTGCCACCGCGGTGCTCGCCGTAAAGGGCATAGGTGATGCCATCGAACACGGCCGATTTGCCGACACCGTTGCGCCCGCACAGTGCCCAGAGCGGCTCATCGTCGGTGAATGTGAACTCCACCGCCGGCTTCCCGAAGCTGAGAAAGTTTTCCAGTTCGATCCGTTTCGGGATCATGACGCAGCCGCCGCGGTCAGAAATTGCTCGGCCAGGGTCAAAACGTCCTCTTTGTCCGAGTCGCCATCCAATTCCCTGGCCAGAAAATCGCGAATCGTGGTCCGGTAATCGGCCTGCGGTTTGAACCCGCTTGTGGTGGAGTCGCAGGCCGGGGCGTCCGGCTTGATCCAGGTGATATCCGCGTGGCGGGGAAACAGGCGGCGGAGTTCCTGGGTGATCTCATGCCGGCTTGGGCCGGCGGGATGATGTGTCACCCGGATGCGGACAATGGCGGTTTCCCGGTCAGGGTATTGCCCGGCGAGCCCAGGTAACTCCGCTGCCGCGTCACTGACAGTGACATCGTGCATCGGCGTTGCAGGGATCGGAATCCAGACGGGCTCGCCTTGCAGGCCTGCCGGCCCCACGTCGAGCAGCACCACGCCTTTTTCATCGGCGCGCTCGGCAAAGTCGAGTCGGTCCAGGCTGCCGGGGTATCGCACGTGGGGCATGCCGCCCAGGCACTGGGGTTTGTGGATGTGGCCGAGGCCGATATAGGCCCAGGCCGTGGGCAGAAACCCGGCATCGAACACCACGTCATCCCGCTCGATGAGCTTGTAGAGGGAGTGAACCTCTCCCCCACGAATGTGCAGGTGTGCCGCCAGGATCGTGGGCAATGTCTGGTCAAACTCGGCATGGCTCCCGGCGATTTGCATTTCCTGCGCTACGCGCCCCTGAAGGCCACGGTTCTCCTCGTCCTTGGAACGGAACTGGTCATCGTGCTCGGCGTAGCGGCTGGTCGTTGGGTACGGGATCATGACAAATTGGGCGCGGTCACCGGCAGGCGTCTGGAGCGTGCCGAAATAGGGGCGATTGAGCAGGTACATTCTCCCTGGCACGAACTGCCGGCTGCCCGCTGCCGGGGCCGCAAGACGCATCCCGGCGCGGAGCATCTCGATGCGCTCCTCGCGGTCGTGGTTGCCCGTGACCGCCAGGATGGTCCCGCCGCGATCGAAGAAAGTGGCGAATGTTTTGTGCAGGTGCGTGAGCGCCTGCGTCATGTCCTCGACCGTGGCCTGCTCGGCAAACAGGTCGCCCGCGATCAGGAGTGCGTCCACCTCGTGCTTCTCGCACAACTCCGCGACGACCTCGACGCGGGCTGTCAGGTCGTCCGTGCGATTGACCTGGCGGAGCCAGTCGCACAGGTGCCAGTCGGCAGTGTGAATGATTCGCATCGGTCCCCCTTTGAGGATGGCAGGCGCGGTTCGGCCGACGAATGGTCAGCGTGAGGCCCTCGCTCACGCCCGCCGTGCCCTTCTAATCTGCATTGGCCCGGCCCCGGCCGGGCGCTACGCGAAATCCGCCTCGCGCCGTGATTTTTTCGGGGTGACCGGGGCGGATGACCCATCGACTGGCTCACCGTCGCCCGCTGCGGCATCCACGTCTTCCTTCTTGAGCGCCCACGGTGGGTACGGGATCTTCGCGAGCATGGGAGCACGGAAGCTGGGTTGCAGCAGGAGTTTCTCGTCGGCCTGGATCTGGGCGGCCTGTAGCCGGTCGGACGGTTGCAGGACCTTCCAGACCTCGGCGGACAACTCGAGGGTGCCGCTGCGGCCGACCGCGCGGATGCCGGCGTTTTCGATGACCTTGGGCGACACCAGGCTCGCCTGCTATTGGGCGCCGAGCAGGATCACCCCCTGCGAGCGCATTTCGGCAGCAACCTGTTCGATTTGCTGGGTAATAGGATCGGAGCTGTTCTTCGGGGCGAAGCGGTTCAGTTCGTCTAGTCAGTAGTTTCCCGGAAGTAAGGCGCTCCATGCTGAACAGCGATACAGGCTGAAGCTGATCGGAAAGGCACCGCCTGTGCAGCTGTGGTCAGTTGTGAACAACCTCTGGCCATATCTGACACGGGAGGTGCCTCATGCAAGCTACCCAACTGTGGTCCCACTGGCA
>DATGIQ010000465.1:0-2036 GCA_035295665.1 Gemmataceae bacterium
GATCGACTTCTCCCAGGGCCGCGGTCCGAAGTCGTTGCCGTTCGAGTGGCGTCGAGCCGGTCAGCAGTTCGTATAAGAGTACGCCCAGAGAAAAGACATCGCTGCGCGTGTCCACGCCGAAGGCGTTCATCTCGGCTTGCTCGGGGCTCATGTACTCGAAAGTGCCAACCAGGGCCCCGAATTGCGTGAACAGAGTCTTGTCCGTGAGTCGCTGCTCGGTGGCCTTGGCCACGCCAAAGTCGATGACCTTAGTACTACAGCGCTAACTCGGACCCCATTCACATCGGGGTAGTTCGGTCAGTCTTATGCCCAACGCGTGTAGCCGTCGCCGCGTAGCTTTGGTGTGGCTCCTGCGAGCACTCGCGTGGCGTCGTTGGGTCCGTTTTAATTCGGCCACGAGGCGTTCCAGTAACTTCGCCGGCGGCCGTTGCTCAAGCCACCAGAATGGGATCAAGGCCCCCAACACCGTGCTGATCTGGCATTCCGTCAGCTCCGGTTTTTTCCCCGACCAGCTCCTGACGCGTTTGTGCGAGGAACAGGTAACTCACCGCGCTCAACACCAGATGGCGTTTGAGCCCCAAGTAACGTCGGCCCTCATAGTGGTCCAGGCCGACCTCGCCTTTCTGATCCTCGAAACAGCGTTCCACACGCCAGCGCGAAAAGGCCACCAACAATAGCCTCTGCACCGAAGTCTCCGGCGGCGCGTTGCTGACGAAAAACTTGATCTCCTCCGGCTTCAGCACGTTGCGGGCCACGATCAAATGCAGCCGCTGGCCGGGCAAGCCGTCCGCGTCCTTCGCATAAAACAGCGTGTGCTTGACCTCCCAGACCATTGGCCCCTTCTCGCCATCCTTGACACGCCAGCGCTGCCACGGCTGCTCTCGCAGCACGCGACCGTTGAGCATCTCCTCCACCGATTGCGCGGGGCGACTGCCACGGACCAGGCGCGGCGTTTGCCGCCCCCGCCCCCGGCGGCGGCGAAATGGCCGTGTCGTCACCCGCGGCGCCTTCAGCCAGCCGGTGAAACTACGCGGCACTTCACCCACATAACTCTGCTGCCGTGCTGACAGGCCACGCAGGAAATCCGGCTTGCCGCCATAACCTTCGTCGAAGGTCAACCATTCGAATTCCAAGCCGTTGCCCACCGCGTGGTCGTACAGTTCCAGGGCGATGACCCACTTGGGGCGGTAGACCACGCGGTCGGGAATACCAGCCTCGCGGCAGCGTTCCCGATCGTTGGACCAGCTTTCCGGCAAGAAGACCTCGCCGTCGAGCAGGCAGTGGAAGTCGTCGCGGGCGTAGCCCAAATGCACGGTGACGAGGCAATTCTCCTTCTTGCCTTCGCTGCCGCACCATTGCCGTTGCACGCCCGGTGTCTTGTCCCCCTTCTTGGCGAAACTCGTCTCGTCGATGATGCCAATGCTACCGGGCCCGCTCTGGTGGCTGCGGACGATTTCCTGCACCCGGTCGCGCAGGCGTTCCTGGTCCCACTTCAGATGGGTCAGGAACTCCTGCAACGTTCGCGGGGCGACGCCCGCCTTGGAGGCGATCGGTTCGACACTCTTGTCCGGAAGGTCGGACAACTGCCCCTGGATGTAAACCGGCAAATGGGCCCGGGTATCCTTGCGCCCAAAGCAGTCGTCGAAACGCCTCAGGAACTTCGCCAGTTTAGGCTTCAAACGTTGCATTTGCTGGGCATCCATGCCTTGTCCTCCGTAAGCCTTGTGCGGAAGGATAGTTTTGTCGATTCGGGCAAACGGAGCAAGGTCAAGCTAGCGCTGTAGTACTATCCTGTAGGGGCATTAAAGTCTGACAGGATTACCCGATCAGCAATCGTGTGCCGGCAAGACCGCGGTTTCCAGCCAGTAGGTCTGGATGGTCCGCAGCACGTCGATAAAGCGGGCGAAATCGTGTGGCTTTTCGATATAGGTATTGGCACCCGCGGCGTAGAGTTGATGCACATCTTCCTGGCGTCGCGACGTGGTCAGCACCACGACCGGCACGGCGCGCAAGTGCGGCGTCGCCCGCACGCGATC
>DATGIQ010000466.1:0-4632 GCA_035295665.1 Gemmataceae bacterium
ACGCGCCTCCTCGTTCTGGCATTTGGGTTGTCGGTTCTGGTGGCCGTTGGCTGTACACCGTATGCACTGGCCTCGTTTGGTAAGGGACGACTGGAATGGTTCCTCACGGCCGGGCTCGGTGTTATGGCGCTTGCGGCCTACGGCGTGGCGCTGGTGGCAGTGGAGAATCAGCGGCGCGGTGGCGGGAGGGGTTGGCAGTGGTGGGAGGCAATCAGTCGGCGGATGGCAACGACTCTGCCGCGCCGACGCCGGCTCTTTACCTCCCCTGAGAAAGCCCTGCTGTGGCTGGAGTGGCGACGTGCCGGGCTCGTGCTCCCTTTCGCTGTGCTGCTTACGCTCTTGCTGATCGTGGGCCCGGCTGCATGGCTCTCCGGGCGCGGTCCCGAAGCAACCGCGCGGACGGCTCTATGGATGGCCATTCTACCCATTTTGTTAGCCATTCCCGTCGGCAAAGGGATCGCTAAGCCGGACTTCTGGACTCTCGAGCTTGGCCTGCCGACCTTTTTGGCAACTCGGCCGATTACCAGCGGCCAACTGGTCGTCGCCAAGATGAAAGCGGCGGCTCTCAGTACGTTGGTGGCGTGGGTGGTACTGTTGGCCGTGGCTCCCCTCTGGCTCTGGCTGGGCTCCGACCTCGAGGATCTCCGGACGTTTTGGGGAAACTTCTGCGCCATTTATTCTCCCCCAGCACGCGGGGCGATCGCCTGCCTAGCTCTTCTTGCGGGGGTCATTCTCACTTGGGGCCTCATGATCGGCAGTCTTTGGAGCGGGATGTCCGGCAGCTGGCTGCTCTACGCAGGCTCCGCGGGTTTGTCCGCGGCGTGCTTCCTGAGCATTCTCGTTGTTCTCACCCGCTGGCTAGATGCGCCGGTTGCGCGCACAGGCGATATCGTGGCACTGCTCCCCTGGCTCCCCTGGACGCTCGCGGCCTGTTTCATCCTTAAAGCCTGGGGAGCAGCGGCAGGATTTACGAGAGCGCAGCGCTCTCACCTGGTGGCAGCGGGCACCGTGAGCCAATATGCGTGCGCCTGGATGGTTGGTACTTGCAGTTTGCTCGTGCTGGCCTGGCTCATCTCACCACGGGTCGAGTGGCTTCGGGATATCCTTTGTCTGGCCGGGCTGCTCTGTTTTCCGATCGCCCGCGTCGGCGCAGCACCCCTGGCGTTGGCCCGGAACCGCCATCGCTGAACACGGCCTTGCTTAAGCCGCAGTTCCATGAAGACTTGAGTCAGGAGATCACCTTGGCAACCCGATTCGTGGCCCTCTTGATTCCGCTACTCGCGTCGTTCTCGCTCATCTTGGCCAACCGCGCCGCCCTGGATCTGCCTCAACGGATCGATGCCGGCGGGCATTTGCTGCGCATGCGCATCGTGGGCGAGGGCTCTCCCGCGGTGGTCTTCGAAATCGGGCTGGGAGGTCCGCTGGAAGAATGGGCCGCGGTGCAATCGGACGTGGCCCGTTTCACCCGTACGGCGGCATACGATCGGCTCGGCTCAGACCGTAGCATGGGAGTGTTAACCGGAGGACAGATTGCACGCGAACTCCACGCCGCGCTCACCAAGGCACAACTCCCGCCGCCTTACGTGCTCGTCGGGCAGTCCTTCGCGGGGATTTACAACCGAATTTTCGCGGCCACCTACCCGGAGGAAGTTGCCGGAATGGTGTTGCTCGACCCGGCGCACGAGCGGTTTATCGAATGGATGGAAGTTCATCATCCCGAATATGGTCTCGCCTCGATTCCCCGTGATCGCTGGCCGGAGGCGGCGGGCATCGAGGCAACCCTGGACGCGCTGAAATCGATGCCGGCCTTGCCCGACGTTCCGATCATCGTCGTGACTGGTGCCCGTCGTGGACACGATCGGCTACGTGATGTCTTGTTGCCAACATGGATCGGGATGCACGACGAGTGGACTCGCACCCTTCCCCAGGGACGCCACGTGTTAGCCGAGAAAAGCGGACACGCGATCCACATCGATGAGCCGGACCTGGCTGTTGGCTTGATTCGCGAAGCTGTCGAGCAGGGCAGACGGCTCACTTCTCACTGACATCGATCTGCCGTGCCTTGAGCAACTCCACCTTGCCCGGCCGTGCGACGGCGTATTCGAACACTCGCCGCGCTGTGCAGGCCGCCCCGATTCGACCCTGAGCGTCCAGCGCAATAAACGCCACCTGGTCCGGATGCACGCCTCGCTGCACCGCCACGCGGTTGACCCTGCCGATCGCCAGCTCACACGCTTCCTGGGCACTCCGGCCGGCGCGCATCGCCTCAACGATTTGCAAGCTGCCGCCAATCCGAATGATTTCCTCGCCGACGCCGGTGGCTCCCGCTGCACCTGCTGAATTATCCACGTAAAGTCCGTGGCCAATCAGTGGCGAATCGCCGACTCGGCCCGGCAGCTTGTGGGCCAATCCGGAAGTCGTGCAGACACCGCCGAGCGTTCCCGATTGGTCCCGCGCCAGGACGGCTACCGTATCATGGCTTTGGTCGTTGGGATTTCGCTCTGGACGCGGTGCCGCCTCGGCGGCTCGCTTACGCGGCCGGGACTTTTCCCACTCGGCAACACTTTCCGGCGTAAGCAAGGTTTCCAGCGGGAACCCTTGTTCCACCGCGAATAAGCGGGCCCCCTCCCCAACCAGAAGAACATGCGGCGTTTTCTCCATGACGCGCCGGGCCAACGCCGCCGGGTGCCGGACATTCTCCAGCCCGGCCACGGCACCGCAGGAAAGCGTCTTTCCATCCATCACACAGGCATCCAGCTGCACGGTGCCGATGGCGTTGCCCAGGCCGCCATAGCCGACGGAATGGACCTTGGGGTCGTCCTCCACCGCCTGGCCGCCTGCAAGGGCGGCGTCGAGAGCCGGCTTGCCCTGCTCGAGCAGTTGGGCCGCAACCTTGACGGCGGTCATTCCGAACGGCCAGGTCGCGATGACAACGTAGTCGGCCATGCCTTCCTCCCACAAAACTGAAAATTAGAAATTGAAAACTGCCAGAATCCCCACGTTAATTTGTTCGCTTTGGCCGTGACCACGGCCTGATCGCCGGAAGCGCATCCACGACTTTGCCCACCCGAGCCGCAAAATGGAGCAACTGTTCGGAGAGCTCCTGAGGTGTCATCGCTTGGTGTCTTTCAATTTCCAATTGCTAATTCTCAATTCTTGTTTTCTCCTCTTTATCACGCCTCCCTCCAAGCAACAAGCCCGAAGCAGCAACTGCTCCGGGCTTGTGCGTTGTTATCGATCTTCACCCATCGCTCAGGGCATGAACCCTGTGATGCGGAAGTAGAACTCCACGCTCGCTTCAAACGCGATTCGGATGGCGGTCATATCCAGTGGGGAATTAACCCAGCCGGCCACCTCGGCCGCGGACGGCGCAGACGGCCGGCGCAGAATCGACACGTAGTCGTTAACGACCACGCTGGACCGGTATTCCGGTGAAACCAGAAACGCGAAGGCCACCGTGGAGCGGCCGCGACTGATCTGGCCCACCCAGTAATTCACCTCGGCGGGAGCTGGAACGCGATTAAGAATCTGCGTGTACAGGGCCGTCACAAACGTTGCATCCGAAGACACTCCGCCGACTCCCGGAATCGAGGCTGCGTGGTTGAAGTATTCCTGCGATCCGAGAATCATGCTGAGCACTTGCTCCGGAGACAAGCCGTTGACCATTGCATTCGCCCAACCCAGCTCTTCGCCATTGCTGGGGCTGCGGCCCAGATAAGTCTGATACCACCCCTTGACGAGGTTGTCCCGTGCCTCCAGCGAGCGCTCGATCGCATTGGCGACCATGAATCGGCCATTGGGCTGCTGCAAGAGCGGCACCCAAACGTTCCATTCCGGCAAGGAGCCAAGGCGGCCCAAAGCATTCGAGTAGATCTGGCGAATGAACTTGCGGTCCGGATCGAGCGTATCTTTGTTGACCGTGACCAGCAAGTTGTCGGAGACCGCGACGTTGCCGGCGATGTCGGTCGCTTCCACCGTGACCACGTGCGTCCCCTCGGCGAGGCTCGGCGTGCGGCTAAAAGCGTTCGTGGCGGGCGATTGTTGGAAGCTGTCCACCGGGACGCCATTGTCCTTGATCACCACTTGGCTCCCGGGATCGGCCGTGCCATCAAAGACCTGCGGGACCGAGGAAGTGGTTCCCGGGCTCGTTTGGTACGACGGATCGAGCTGGATCGTTGGCTTGCCGGGAGGAGTCGTCTTGATGGTCAGGAACGGCTGGAGAGCGACCGATGTCCCGCTCAGATTCCCCGCCAGGTCCGACAGCCGAACGTAGATGATGTAGGAGCCGTCGGTCAATGCACCGGGGGTCACCGTCACGGAGTAATGTCCGGTGGAATCCACAAAGCCCAGGGCGATCGGCGTCGTGTTGCCGACGTAGAAGACCTGGACCTGAGTGCCGGGCTGGGCCGTGCCCGTGATGGTGGGCGTCCGGTTATTGGTGAGGTGATCGGTATTCGAGGAGCCGGTGTCACTGGCTGGGTCGAGATTCGGCTCGGGCGGCAGGGCCGGCGGCGCGGTGAGGAGGGTGAAGGAAAACGGTTGCGCGGTGCCGGAGTTATTCGGGAGGTGAACCGCCTGAATGCTGATGAGCTTGAGGCCATCCGTCGTGAAACTGCCGGGGAGCACTTGCAC
>DATGIQ010000467.1:0-3732 GCA_035295665.1 Gemmataceae bacterium
GGCCACGAGCAACGCAGTGTCCAACCCCAGCGTGAACAGGTAGAAAATCAGCACCCAGAACCAGAAACTCGAATGGCCAAAAAGGGGGACCAGAGTATACAGCGCCAAAGCGACGCCCAGCACAACCGTCATGCGCACGCCGGTCCCAACCAAAACGGTTAACAGCTGCTGTTCGGCCGATTGCTTCGCAGCCCAGCCGGACCAGGCCAGCGTCGCCGCCGACGGCACCAGGCAGAGGGCAAAGGCAACGGAGCTGTAGAGCAATCCCTCAGCGCCTCCCAACCGCTGCGCCGGATAAGCCGCCAGGGCCCACAGCGCCAACGAACCCCCCATCAGCCGGACCAGTTGTTTTCTCACGGTACATCCCGCCGCGGTTTGGGTGAGCCGGAGTCCTGCTGCTGGTTCGTAAGAGCGATCAAGTGTGCGAGTCCACCAAGCAAACCAAAAACAGCTCCGACGACGACCCCCCACGGCCGCCAGCCGAGATAATGATCCAGGATTAACCCGATGCCAGCCGGCGCGGCCATTTCCATGCCGATCTGGGCTATCGTGATGTAGTGACCCAGCTCCTTGGAAGTTGGCGGCGGTTCGGGCATGCCGCATATCTCCTGGCCCAGATGGCGAAGGATCAAGCATCCTGCGTGAGGGTATTTTCAGACCCCAAGAAGGAAAGTCAACCGGGATAGGATGTAATTTTTCTCGTCAATTGTGCGGCCGTGCGGAGCATGGCGTCCCATCGGTTGAACAAACTGCCACCGCACTCCCAAAGCCCGAATTGACGCCCGCGCCGCTTTTCTGATAGCCTGAGCCAGTTCTCCTTGTTTTCTCCTGGCGAAAGGACTCTGGTGCCGCGCACGATCTTTGCGTTCAATGGAGATCTCGAATCCCGGCTGGCCTTGCACTGGCTGGTGCAGGAGCGCGGCTACGAGGTGCTCGCCGTGTCCGTGAACCTGGGACAGGAAGTCTATCTGGAGCCGCTGGGCGAATTGGCTCTGGAACTGGGTGCAGCCTCGGCCCAGGTGATCGATCGGCGCGAGGCGTTCCTGAATGATTTTGCCATGCCGGTCCTCCAGGCCGATGCGATTTACCAGTCGGGATGTTTCCTCGGCTCGGCTCTGGGACGCTATGTCATCGCTCAGGAGCTGGTCCGCGTCGCCCACGAAGAGGGCTGCGATACGGTCGCTCATAGTGCCGCCAGCAAGGGCAACGACCAGGTCCGCATGGAAACGGCCATCGCGGCGCTGAATCCCAGCTTGCAGGTGCTTGCTCCGGTCCGCCAGTGGCATCTGCGCAGCCTGGAAGAGAAACGGAACTATGCCCGCCGCTGGCACCTGCCGATTGAAGAACCACATGGCCGGCCGCTTACCATCGATCGCAATCTCTGGGGCGTCAGTCTCTACCTCTCGGACCTGGCCGACGCCTGGGAAGAACCGCCGGCGGATATCTTTACCCTGACGCGCACTCCCGAGCAGGCTCCTGACCAGCCAGCTATCCTGACGCTCCATTTCGAGTCGGGACTGCCGCGCAGCCTGAATGGCCAAGCCCTGAGCCTGGTTCCGCTGGTTCGCGAGCTGAACTCCCTGGCCGGCGAACATGCCATCGGCCGGATCGATGTAATCGAGGATCGCTTGTTCGGCATCAAAAGCAGGGAATTCTACGAGGTTCCGGCTGCCACGGTCTTGCTGACCGCCCATCGTGACCTGGAAAGTCTGGTGCAGAGTCGCGAGGTCATTCAGCTCAAAGAATCGCTCAGCCGCCGCTACGCCGAGTTGATCTATATGGGCTTTTGGTTCAGCGATCTGCGGCGATCGTTGCAAGGATTCTTCGAACAGACCCAACGCTATGTCAGCGGCGAAGTGCGCCTGAAGCTCTACAAGGGGAGTTGCTCCATCTTGGGCCGGCGGAGCGCGCACACGCTCTACGATAACCGGCTGGCCAGTCAAGCAAACCTGGAATGGTTCGACAGCCAATGGGCGCAGGGGTTTACCAAGCTGTGGACGCTACCGGCCCGGCTGGGTGCACGGCAACAGGCAACCGAGGATCGCCCGGGAAAATGAGAATTCTTGCGGAGGGCAGCGTGCGCCGTGCCTTCCGCGATATGATAAGATTTGGCTGCGGTGGACCGCCGGCATAAGATGAAGGCGAGTCAACCGCTAAGCGTTGGCGAAACCTAAAGAAAACACGACCTTCGCCGCTGGCGTGGGCGTGTTTTTGTTGCTTTAACACGGACAATCGGTAAGGGCCCGCTTCGAACAGCAAAGGAGTCACCGCTATGGCGATTGAACGCATCCCCATCACTCGGGAAGGTTACGAAAAGCTCAAGGCCGACCTGGACCGTATGCAAAATGTGGAGATGATCGAAGTCGCTAAACGGATCGCGGCGGCACGGGCTCTGGGCGACCTCAGCGAAAATGCGGAATACCACGCCGCCCGGGAAGACCAGGGGATGCTTCAAGCCCGCATCGACGCGCTCAAAGACAAATTGAGCCGTGCCTATTTCGTCGACCGCAACAATATGCCGTCGGACACCGTCGTGTTCGGCTGCCGCGTCAAGGTGAAGGATCTCTCCCTGGGAGAGGAAGAAACGTTCGAATTGGTCGGACCAGGCGAGGAAGACTACAACAACAACAAGATCCTTACGACCAGTCCGATCGGCCAGGGATTGATAGGCAAAAAGCAGGGCGAAACGGTCGAGATCCAGGTTCCCATGGGAAAGCTCCGCTTCGAGATCGTCGAAATCTCCAATCCGTGAGCCCCCAATCGGGAGGACCACGTATGGCGGGAACGCAAGAAAAAGTTTACACCGATCAAGAAATTCAGGCCAAGATCGAAGAGTGCAACCTCGCGGAATGGTATCTCGAGGACGGCTGGCTGCGGCGGAAGTATAACACCGACGGTTGGCCGACCACGCTCATGCTCACCAATGCCATCGGGTACCTGTGCGAGGCCGCCTATCACCACGCTGACCTGGCCATCACCTGGGGAAAGCTCTGGGTAAAATTGAAAACCCATTCGGCCGGCGGCATCACGGATAAAGATTTTGCCCTGGCACGAAAAATTGAAGAAGTCGTCCTTTGGCGCCCGGAAGCGGGCAGTCCCCTGGAGGGGACGCCCAACAAGTTTGTCTACAGCAAGAAATAAACGCCAACCCCATCCCCCTCTCCCCAAAGAGAAGTGTGCGTTTTGCACAACGTAAACACGATGAACACCATGACTCGGCGTTTGGCCAATCTCCTCCTCGTCCTTGGCCTTGGCGTCTTCTGCCTCCAGGCCCATGCACAAAAGCCCGAAGCACCGTCGAAGGGTGGCCCGCCCGAATTCAAAGCACTCAAATACCGCTTGATCGGCCCCGCCGTCGGAGGACGCGTCTGCCGGGTGGCCGGGGTATCGGGGGATCCGCTGACCTATTACGCCGCCACCGCCTCCGGCGGGGTCTGGAAGTCCAGCGACGGCGGCACCAACTGGAAGCCAATCTTCGATGATCAACCGGCCGCCTCCATCGGCTCGCTGGCCGTCGCCCCGTCCGACCCGAATGTGATCTACGTGGGCACGGGGGAAGCGAATATTCGCGGGAATGTTGCGGCGGGCAACGGCATTTACAAATCGACCGATGCGGGCAAGACATGGCAGCAGGTATGGAAGCAGGAAGGGCAGATCGGCACGATGATTGTCCATCCCACCAACCCCGAGATTGCCTTCGCCGCCGTGTTGGGCCATGCCTTCGGTCCCAAC
>DATGIQ010000468.1:0-2758 GCA_035295665.1 Gemmataceae bacterium
CCCAGTTGTAGCGTGGGATACAGTTCAGCGATGCCTTCGGCAGATTCCCTCGTAGACTCAGGGCCGAATGACTGGTCGCACGCACTGTCAGGAGGAATCAGGGAAAGCTGGCGTGCCGTTCTGCCTCTTGGACTTCAGACTTGTGACTTCTGTCAGAGATTCACCCGTTCTTGACGCGCATCGCTTCCGCCAGTAAACTTCCGCGCCACAATCGTGGCTGTCGCCGTCAAGTCCCGAAACTCGAGAAAGGGGGCAAGGATTGACTGCTCAGCGAATACTGGTAAGCATGGTCGCGACCTTGGCGGTTGTCCGTGCCGGCTGGGCTCAGACCTACCCGCTCGCGGAAACGCCCCAGGCCGGTGACTGTTCCCGGATTCATCTCGAAATGCATCTTTCCGGCGAGATGAACGTCAACAAAGAAGGGAAACCGGTCTCTCTGAAGCTGGAAGCCAGGGCCACGCATGATTATCCCGAGCGAATCCTCCAGGTCTCCTCCGACGGGCTGGCTGAAAGGGCCGCCCGTGTCTATGAAACGGCCCAGGCCGTGATCACGGTGGACAAGGAGCCCGTTCACCGTACACTCCGGGCGGAGCGGCGTCTGTTGGTTGCCCAGCGAACCAGGGACCGCCTTGTGGTGTTCAGCCCGGCCGGACCGCTCACCCGTGAAGAGCTGGAATTGACCGGCGAACATTTCGACACGCTTGCAGTGCCCGGCCTCCTTCCGGGGCGAGCCGTCTCCGTGGGTGAGACCTGGAAGGTTCCCAATGCCATTGCCCAGGCCCTGTGCAATTTTGAGGGACTTGTAGAGCAAACCCTCGTCTGCAAGCTGGAAGAGGTCAAGGATCAAGCGGCCCGTGTCGCCGTTACAGGCAAAGCGACCGGCATCGATTTGGGAGCCTTGGCCAAGCTGAGCGTCGAGGCAAGTTATTACTATGATCTCACCACCAAACGTCTCACCCGGCTGGAATGGAAACAAAAGGACGAGCGCGATCAGGGACCAGTTAGTCCGGCTACCTCGGTGCAGACTACCGTGACGCTGACGCGAACCAGCATCGACCGGCCGGCGACTCTTTCGGACGTCGCGCTCGTCTCGGTGCCCGACGGGTCCGAGCCAGCGACGCAGTTGACGCAGCTTGAATACCATGATGCCAAAGGGCGCTTCGACATGCTCTATGGCCGGGAATGGCAGGCGGTCAGTCAAGGCGATGAACATGTGGTGATGCGGCTCCTGGACCGAGGCGATTTTGTGGCCCAACTCACGCTGACGCCCTGGACCCAGGCGGAGAAAGGCAAGCATCTTACTCCCGACGAATTCCGCCAGGCCATGGCCGATACGCCCGGCTGGGACCCGGATGACGAGCTTCAGGCGGGGGAGGTTCCCGCCGAAGGCGGTCGTTGGATCTACCGGATTTCAGCGCTCGGCGAACTGGACGAGGTCAAGGTCATGCAAAACTTCTATCTCGTTGCCGGGCCAGAAGGGCAACAGGTGGTGCTCGCGTTCACCATGCCGCCCAAGCAGGCGGACCGCCTCGGTACGCGTGATCTATCGATAGCTGCCAGCATTGATTTTCCTGGTGCCCGGCCAGGCAAATGACGGTGCGTTTGCATCGACAAGCCGGGCGCGCCAGCGAAAGGCTCTTCGCTGGCGCGCCCGGCTCGTATTTTTCCTAGCGACGGCTATTCCACGGTGACGCTTTTGGCGAGGTTGCGGGGTTTATCGACATCGCAGCCGCGCACGAGGGCGATGTGATAGGCCAAGAGCTGCAAGGGCACCACCGCCACCAAGGGCTGCAAATAATCCGGCACCTCCGGCACATAGATCACCGCATCGGCGCGGGAGGCAACCTCTTCATCTCCTTCACACGCCACCGCAATCACCGGGCCGCCCCGGGCTTTGATCTCCTCGAGGTTGCTCATCACCTTCTCGAACACCGCGCCGCGGGGGATCAAGAAGACCGACGGCGTGTCCGCATCCACCAAGGCAATCGGACCATGCTTCATCTCTGCCGCCGGATAGCCTTCGGCATGGATATAGCTGATCTCCTTGAGCTTGAGCGCTCCTTCCAAGGCCACCGGGTAGAGGTATTGCCGCCCCAAATACAGAAAGTTGTTCACTCCCGCATACCGCTCTGCAATCGCCTGTACCGCATCATGGCATGCGAACGTCCTCCGGATGAGGTCGGGCATGGCCCGTAGCTCTTCGACCATCTGGCTCCCCTGGATGCTGGACAGATGCCGCATCCGTCCGAAGTACAACGCCAGCATGGTCAAGACCGCCACCTGCGAGGTGAAGGCCTTGGTGCTCGCCACCCCAATTTCCGGCCCGGCATGGAGATAGACGCCGCCATCGGCTTCGCGGGCAATGGAGCTGCCCACGACATTGCACAACGCCAGGGTCGGATGCCCTTTACGCTTGGACTCGCGTACCGCTGCCAAGGTATCGGCGGTCTCCCCGGACTGCGTGATGGCCAAGACGATGGTGTTGCGGTCGATGGGCGGGTTGCGATAGCGGAATTCGCTGGCATACTCCACTTCCACGGGGATGCGGGCGAAGGCTTCGAAGAGATACTCGCCCACCAGGGCGGCATGGTAGCTGGTGCCGCAGGCGGTCAAGATGAGCCGTTCCGCTTGGCGGAGCTGCTGGCTGTCGAGGTTGAGGCCGCCGAAATGGGCGCTGGCATCGCTATCGGACAGCCGGCCCCGCAAGGCATTCTCCAGTGCCTCCGGCTGCTCATAAATCTCCTTCAGCATGTAGTGC
>DATGIQ010000469.1:0-5473 GCA_035295665.1 Gemmataceae bacterium
AAACTGCAACTTACCAGAAAATCATTCGATAATTCGGACGGCTAATTTTCAATTTCCCATATTCATTCGGCTCTTTTATCCAGCTGATGTATTCTAGCGGCAGCCGGCTACCAGGTCCAACCCAACCCGTCCCAGGCAAGCCAGGCCAACGCGGCGGCAAGCAGAAGGAGGCCAACCCAGCCGAGCAGGCCCCGCCCAGCCGGTCCGCGCAGCCAACGCCCCAGGGGGCCGAGCCAGCCGGTCGCGAAATCAAAAGCTCGATTGATCCATACCAACGGATAGAGCGGCCAGCCAATCCGTGGCCGGTGTACGGTTTCTGCCGGTCGGAAGCTTGCTGACTTTGCTTCCACGGGTCGAGGCGATTCCAGGCTCGCAAAGGGGGACGCCGCGGCCAGGTGGCTTCGTGAGGAACTGCCCCAGTTCTCCATATTCTCCAGGGCGGCGGGCAGTCCAGCAGCAGCAGCTCTGGGAGAAGGCTTGTGCGCGATCACCGCGGGAAGCCCGACCGGATCTGGAATCGTTGGCTCAGACGGAGAGGTTGGCACATCTGGGACCGCCTCGGAAAGCGTCGCGGGGGGAATGCTCATGCTCTCCGGCGTGATTTCGCTTGGAGATTGCGTTTCGGGCAATTCCACGGGCAGGGCCAGCATGCGTTGCATCAAGGCATCGAGCTCATCCAATTGTTGCCGCGTTCGGCGGTCCAGAGAAGACGATCGTGGCCGGTCGGCAGGTGATGTCATGCGAACCTCCTTGTCCCGCGCTGGCCGCAAGCCTGGGATGCCACACGAGGCTTGAGCCGAATGCCGAGGGCGGGGTATTGTAACACCGATGGTCCATCGATTTTACATCAATTGTCCGCTCCGGCCGGGCTTGGTCAGCATGCAGGGGCCCGAGGCCCACCATTTGGCCACAGTTTGCCGTTTTCGCCCCGGCGATGCGATTTGCCTGTTCAACGGCGACGGCCATGACTACCCCGCGACGGTCGTTTCCGTGGCTCGCCACAGCGTTACGGTGGATATCCTGACGGTCGAATCGCCGCAGCGCGAGTCGGAATGGCATGTCGAGGTGGCCGCTCCCGTCCCCAAAGGAGACCGGGCGCAGTTCCTTCTGGAAAAGTTAACCGAGCTGGGGGTCCGTAGCTTCATCCCGTTGCGCACCCAACACAGCGTGGTCCACCCTCGGGAAACGAAGCTTGATCGGTTGCAGCGGTACGTGATCGAGGCAAGCAAGCAGTGTGGGCGAAATGTTCTCCTCCGCGTCGGGCCGTTGACGGATTGGAGCACGTACTGTCATCGCAGCGATCTACCCGGCGTTCGGATCGTGGCCCATCCGGACGGAGCGCACGGCTCGTGGCCCCGTGGAGGCGAGTTGGCCTTGGCCGTGGGGCCGGAGGCGGGGTTTACGCCGGAGGAAATTGAAGCGGGCCGCGCTCATGGATGGCAGGTCATTCACCTGGGGCCGCGGATCCTGCGCACCGAAACGGCCGCCCTCGTACTTGCAGCCTGGGCCACGGTTGTGCATCATGACAGTGTTTAGCCGCCGTTCGCAAACGTCGCGGCTCCCCCTTTCCCCGCAGCGAGGAGATGTAGGTATGCCTGGAGTAAATCGCCGTCACTTTCTGCAAGCCGCGGGTGCGGCTACGATTTCTGGACTCGGGGCCGGCACTGCTTCACCAGTCCGCGCCGGCGCGGCGGACAAGGCCGCCGTCCTGTACCGGCTCGGGATCGTCACCTACAACATCGCCGCCAATTGGGATGTGCCGACCATTCTGAAGGTGTGCAAGAGCGTCGGTTTGTCGCCCGTCGAATTCCGCACCCAGCACAAGCACGGCGTGGAACCCACGCTCGGCAAGTCCGAGCGCCGGGAGATCCGAAAACGCTTTGCCGATTCGGGCATTGATATTTGGGGATGCGGAACGGTGTGCGAGTTCCAGTCTCCCGATCCGCGCCAGGTCGAGAAAAATATCGAGACATGCAAGCAATTCGTCGGTCTGGTCGCCGACTTGGGCGGCCGGGGCGTCAAGGTGCGGCCCAACGGCTTACCGAAGGGGGTGCCGATTGAAAAAACGCTCGAACAAATCGGCAAGGCACTTATCCCGTGTGGTCAAGCGGCCGCGGATGCGAACCTGGAGATCTGGGTCGAGGTCCACGGCAATGGAACGGCTCACCCACCCTATATGAAGCAAATCATGGAGCACTGCGGCCGTCCTAACGTCGGCGTGACCTGGAATTCCAACCCCCAGGATGTCCGTGACGGTTCCGTGGCTGAGTATTTCAAGCTGCTTAGGCCGTGGATCCGCTCCTGCCACATCAACGAGATTTACAAAGACACACAGGGCCGATACCCTTACCGAGAACTTTTCCGGCTGTTCCGCGACACCGGCTATGATCGGGTTACGTTGATCGAAGTCGGCAGAGGAATGCCGGACGTTCCTTCTGCGGAAGAAATGCTGCGGTACTACAAATCCCTGTGGACGGAGCTGACCAGGGCTTGATCCGCCGCGCTGCTCAGCTCTCTGGCTCGACAACGCTGCGGAGGACCTCCCGCTTCCAATCGGGCTGGTGCACCGGCCAGCCCTGCACCGTCCAGCCATCCTTTTGCACCACGGTTGACCGGCTGTAATAGTGGACGTAGCGCTGGCATTCCTGTTCAGGCGCTTCCAGTTGCCGACGGGTTCGCCAGCCATTGCTGCGACGCCGGGAGATGTGATCGTTATCCAGGATGGTAATGATGCACGGTTCCGGCAGATCGAGCATCCGCCAGGCAATGACCTCATGGCTCGCGGTGCGGTAACGCTTTTTAAGCTCGAGCAGATCGTAGCCGGTGTCCGGAGCATCCGTCGCGAACCAACAGGTGGGAACCAGTAGGCGGTAAGCGAAAAGATTGGCCAGCGATTCGCCCATCATGGCGCGCGTCTGCGCTGGCTCGATCCCCAGCCGTTGAAGGAGGTCGATCTTGACGTGCTCGCCGATTTCATGGGCCACCGTCCACTGATGGCGCTCTTCCCTGGGCTCGGGGCGGAGATAGATCTGTTTGCGGCCGCCGGCACGCTGGGCCCGGCCACGCTGTGGTTGACGCCGGTCCAGGCAAACCACAATGCCCAGGTGGCGCTGAGCCATGGCGATGGCGTCCACAGGGGGCGCTGCAATGCCGGCCCCGTCCAGCAATTCTTCGACGGCACGATCGACAGCGCCCACCACGTCCTCTCGCGGCAAGTCTTCGATCATGGCTCCTCCGCCTCCCGTGCGAGATATAAGTTTGTATAGGTTTCCCTGATGGTCGGGGCAAGCCTGCGCTGCGGAACCTTTCCGCCTGCATTGCCGCAAGGATGGCCGCCCGGAAGAGTGGCAGACGGAATCCCCTTGCCGGTCATGCCGATAAATGCGATGCTGCCGCCTTTCCGGAGTCGCTTCCGGACAATTCGTTTGAATCGACCGCAACCTGCGTAAAATGGGATGGATAGCGTAAGCAGACGGGATGCTGTGGAGGGAATCACGTGATGGTGGCTGTATTGGCGGCGGTCTGCTTGACGATTCTGATGGTTCTGCTGCTGTTGCAGCTTGCCTGGGGTTGGCGTTTTGTCCGTCAATTTCCTCCGCGCAACCTACCGGCGGTCCCGGATGGGGAATGGCCCCACGTCCTGGTGATTTTGCCGGTCCGAGGCGCGGACCCCTCGCTGGAGGGATGCCTGCGCGGACTTCTGCAGCAGAACTATCCCCACTACCATATCCGGATCATCATCGATAGTTGCGAAGATCCCGCCTGGAACTTGGTCCACGAAATCGTGGGACGGGATTGCAGCTCCCGCGTCCAGGTGAGCCATTTGCAGACGCCGCTGGCCACGTGCGGACTCAAATCGAGCGCGCTCCTGCAAGCGCTCGGTACGCTGGATGAAACGTGTCAAGCGGTTGCACTGATCGACGCCGATGTCATTCCGCACCCCACTTGGCTGCGGGATCTCGTGATGCCGTTGACTAAACCCGACGTCGGGGCGACGACCGGGATTCGCTGGTTCCGGCCCGAATCCACGGCGTGGGGGGCGCTGGTGCGCTACTTGTGGAATGTGGCTGCGTCGGTCCAGATGTACGCCCTGCATATTCCTTGGGGCGGGTCGCTGGCACTGCGGGCCGATGTGTTTCGCCGTTCCAATCTTCTCCAGAAGTGGGGCGTGAGTTTGTGGGAAGATACCGCTTCCTATCGAACCATTCGCGACCTCGGCCTGCAACTGGAATTTGTGCCGGCCGCGACGATGATCAATCGCGAATCGACGGACCTCAAGAGCTGCTTCCGATTCATTCGGCGGCAAATGCTCAACGTTCGCCTTTATCATGGCAGCTGGCCGGCGATCGTGGCCCAGGGACTCGCCACGGCGGCCGCATGCGGGGGCGCGCTGGGACTTGTGCTTGTGGGCTTGGCGACCGGAAACGGCACCGTGGCAGCATTCATGAGCGCTGGCCTCGCACTCCAGGTCGCCATCCTGGCCGTGGCCATGCGCTGGATCGAAGCGCACATTCATCGGACGACCCGCGGCCTGGGGGAGGAGATGCCGTCCTTTTCCTTGAGATTGATCTGTGCCATCCCATTGGCCCAAGTCGTCTACTTTGCTTGTCTGGCCTCGGCGAGCACGCTCGAAAAGGTCTCCTGGCGCGGGATTACCTATGAATTCAAGGGCCCCTGGACGGTGCGGATGCGCAAGTACCGCCCGTATTCGCGGAGAAAAGCCGTCGATCAGCGGGCCTCAGTCGTTTGACTCCCGGATCCGCAGCGATAGCCGGCACCCGGTTGTCAATAGACTGAATGAGGAAGCGGAACTTGCTGTTTCCTCATTGCGAAAGGTAATCTTGCGTGCTTACCGGGTCCCAGATCATCCTCGCGCTGCGAATCGCCGTCCTCACCGTCACCGTCCTGCTCTTGCTCTCCTTGGCTGCGGTGGTCCGTGGCCAATATCGCTTACACGGGAGAATCAACATCGTCTTCTTTATCTTGACGGTGGGAGCACTGGTCGGCTTGGAGGTGATTACCCGCATGATCGACCCGAATGTATTCAGCTACATCGATGACGATCCGGAAGCCAAACGCGCCCTCACCATCCACCTCTGCTTTTCCCTTCCCGCTGCGGCGGTGATGCCAGCCATGCTCTACACGGGTTTCACGCATCGGCGAACGGTCCATCTCGTCTTGGCAGCGATCTTCGGCGTACTCTGGACCGGCACGTTTATTACCGGCATTTTCTTTTTGAAATGAGCCACGGTTCCCTGTTACGATGCGTGGCAGAAATCCGCACGCAATGAGGGTATTCTCCGAGCAGGTTTCGGTTCCCAGATCCGATCCTGCCTCCCCCTGGTGCCCTCCTGGCGATCGGGAACCCCGGGAACGAGGGCCCTTGCAGGGGGAGATTCCATCATGCGTTGGCTAAGCTGGCGGAGCGGGCGCGATGTCACCGCGATGAAGGCACGCCGGTCCAATTGCGGAT
>DATGIQ010000470.1:0-22326 GCA_035295665.1 Gemmataceae bacterium
CCGGATCAATGGCAATGTCGAGTTGAGTGGGACTGCCAATCTGGGAGCCGGCAACAATGGCAGCATCAAGCTCGGTGGGGGCAGCGCCTACACCACCAACTACTACTACGACGATGTCGCCATCGCCGCCAACGGCTACCCCGGTGGCAATGCTCCGCCTCCGGGTGGTGCAGCGACGGTGCTCTTGATCAGCCAACCCCAGGCGGTCGTTTCCAACGGCACGGTGGGGACGGTTCAGACCTCGGCAACCGGCAGCACTCTTTCCGCTGCCATTCCAGTCCTGCTACCGAAGCAATCTTTGTTCCAGCAGGCTTCGGTGCAAGATCCGCTTACCTCGTGGCAGCCGGTCGTGAATGCTGAGATGGCAGCCGTGGATTCGTTCTTCGCCAATTGGGAGAACGGCCTAGGCAATCACCGCGGCTTCTAGAAGGACCGAGAACGATTCCATCCCACCAACCCGAAGCGTTTGTGAGGCCAACTCGCGGGCGCTTCGGGTTGGTGTGCGCTGGCCCCCTCAAAGAAGACCGCGCAGGGTAATTTCGAGATAACGGTTGATCAGGGGCGGCGTCAGCCTGGAAGGCTCGGCATCCAAGACCTGGGCACCCATCTGCCGTAGCCGCTCGAGAACCTCACGTCGTTCGTGCAGGAGTTCTACCGCCGCCGTTTTGCGAAAGCCCTCGAAAGCGTCAACCGGATGACTACGTGCAGCCTGTTCCAAAAGCGGATCCTTGAGGGCTGCGAACAGCACCAGATGGCGCCGCGCAGCCAGGTGCAAATGGGCGATCATATCCGCGGCCGTCTGAGCATCGACAAAATCGGTCAGCACGATCAGCAAAGCCCGCTTGGGAAAGCGCGCCGCCAACAGCCGCAAGCATCGACCATGATCGGTCTCCGTAAAATCTCCGCGCAAATCGTACAGGGCCTCCGTGATCAGACGAATCTGAGCGCGGTGCACGCGCGGCACGACCCAGGCATGGACATCATGGGAAAACGTGCACAGGCCAACCCGGTCGCCACGCGCCAGGGCCACATAGGCCAGCATCAAGGCCGTGTTGACGGCATGGTCCAGCTTGCTGGCCCCGGCGGTTTCCGCATTCATGAGACGGCCGCTGTCGACCAAGAGCAGGACGGTCTGGTTACGCTCGGCTTCCTGGTTGCGGACAATCATCTTGCTCCGCCGCGAGGTCGCTTTCCAGTCGATTAAGCGGAGATCGTCGCCATCCACATATTCCCGCAGCGACTCGAACTCCCAGTTCCCGCGCACACGGACCTTACGGATTCCGAGCATTTCCAGCCGGTTGGCGCGGGCCAGCAGATGATACCGCTCCAGATTCACCAAGTTGGGGTACACCCGGGATTGTTCCGCCGCGGCCACCGACTCTTGCCGCTCCCATAGGCCGAGCAGGGATCGATAGCGAACGTGAATGGCCCCCCAGGAGAAACTCCCCCGCGTCCGTGGTTTTACACGGAACTCCCAGCGCTGTTCGCCGGATGCTGGCACGATGCCCGTCAATTCCTCCGTTTCGGTGGTGAAGGTATCCGGCACACTATCCCGGATGCGGACGTGCAGCGGCACCGAACTGCGATTACGGATCAGGACAGCCACGGAACACGGGGATAAAACCGACAGCCGATCCGGCGTGATGCGGGTTGCATCCAACGCCTCCGCACCGGGCGTGATCAGCCAATCGAGCAAGGCAGCAGCGCCCAAGAGGAGATCCACCGTCAGCACCAGAAGGGCTGCCCCCGGATAAACCAATGCTCCCAGCGAGGCCACCGCGACCGCCGCTCCCCACAGTACCAGCCGTCGCGACGGAAGCGGAATCATCGCGGGATCTCCACGCGGTCCAGGATTTCCTCGAGGACATCATCTGGCGTAAAGCCATCCACTTCGGCACCGGGCTTGAGCAAGAGCCGATGCCGCAATACCGGTTTCGCAACTGCCTTGAGATCGTCGGGCAGAACGTGACCTCGTCTTTGAAAGGCGGCCCGCGCCTTGGCAGCCATCAGAACCATGAGCCCGGCGCGGGGGCTGGCCCCGACTTCGACTTTCAGATTTTCGCGCGTGCCGCGCACCAGCCGGCACAGGTAGCTCAATAATTCCTCGCGGATGGTGCGGACGCGGATCTCTTCCTGAGCCGCGAGCAGTTCCTTTTCGCCGCCGACACGCTCCAGGCCGAACCGATCCAGGTCTTCGACACGCAGGCTTTGCTGATGCGTTCGCAGGATGGCAATTTCTTCTGCTTCACCGGGGTAACTCACCAGCACTTTCATCATGAAGCGATCGAGCTGGGCCTCGGGCAGGGGATAGGTCCCTTCTTGCTCGATTGGATTTTGCGTGGCGAAAACGGTAAAGACGGTCGGCAGTCGATAGGTGGTGCCATCAACCGTTACCTGCCGCTCCTGCATGGCCTCCAGAAGGGCCGACTGCGTCTTGGCTGGGGCCCGGTTGATCTCGTCGCCCAGGATGAACTGGGCGAAAACGGGGCCCGGGCGAAATTGGAAGGCTTGCTGATGCGGATCGAACACATTGGTACCGAGAATGTCGGCGGGCATCAAGTCCGGGGTAAACTGAATGCGCTTGAACGCGCAGTCGAAGAGGTGGGCCACCACGCGGATGAGCAGGGTCTTGGCCGTACCGGGGATCCCTTCGAGGAGCACATGGCCGCCAGCGAAGAGACAAACCAAGATTTGCTCGATCGCCTCCTCATGCCCGACGATGACCTTGCCGATCTGCTTGCGCGTTGATTCGTAGAGTCTACCGATGGTGTCGTCCATTGAAGAACTCATCGTATGCGTTTTCCAGTTCGTGCAGGGCTTTGACGAAATCCAATTTGTTCGTTCTGGAGGGAAGCACTCCCGCCGCCAGCAAGCGACGAAAGCGGTCGAGGCGGACCGGCCGGCGGCGTTCGGCCTCCTGCAAAATCCGCTCGCCTGGTACGCCGGCCGCTAAGCCTAGCTCGCGTCCCATCTCCTGGACGAGGTCTTCCCAAGCGGTGCGATAGGCATCCGCATAATCGCCTTTGCGTTCCAGCAAGCTGGCCATGGCATCCAAAAACTCCTCCTTCGATCGCCGCCGCACAGAGCCGGCCGGGCGCAGATTTCCGAACCGCGGGGCGAACCGCCACAAGACCAGCCCCAGGAGCACCAGGCCCTGAAGTGTGACCCAAAGGGTCGGCGGCTCGAACAACAGCTCAGTCACTCCGGGGCGCTCGTGCATTCCGTGGAAATACTCATCAAAGGCCAGCTTGCCCGATCTTCCGCGGAACGCGTTCTCGACCAGCCGGCACAGGAGCACGGCGTTATCCGCTCGCCGGAGCTGGTCGTTGGTCAGAAACTCCGGGCGATTCACTAACCAGATCGCTCCCTGGCCGTGCGTGTACACGGTAACCACGGGCTCCTCGCCCGCTTTCGCCCAGACTTCACCGGAATGTCCCGGCCATTCGACCTCGACCGTGCCTCCCGCGAGATGAGCAATCCCCCCTCCGGACGCCGATTCTTCCCCGTCGCTGCGTTTTTGGATCTTCAGGTTCATTCCCAATCCCTTGGCGAAGTCCTCCTTGTCCACGGCCAAGATGACGAGCCCTCCCTCTCGAACCCACACATCCAGCAAGTTCGCTTTGTCCAGGGAAGCGTTCGGAAACAAAACCAATCGGACCGCATCGCCCGTGGGCCGTTTCGAGCGGACGACCGGATAGCCCAGCTCCTCCAGCAGGAGATACGCAGCGCGGAACCCGTCGGAGGAGGCATCGTAACTCGTGCGGACTTTGGCCTCCTCTGGTGGTTTGCCGAACACCAGCGCCAACCCCATCAACATCAGAATAGTGGCTGCGGGCACAGCCCACCACAGTTTGGCCAACCGATCGTCAACCGCCATCCGCGCCCCCCCCGGATTCGTCTCCTTCATTTCAGGCTTTGGTACAGCGCCAGGCACTCTTGATACCGCGCTTCATCCGTCGGCCGCTGTCCGTACCAGTGATCATCCAGCGTATCCACAAACACGGCCAATTCGCTCCGTACCTCAGGACGGTCGGCGAATAAGGACAGATACTCCCGATTGGTATAGGCGTTCTGGAAACCGACTCGTCCATTCTCATCGTAAGCATAGACGAGGGAGAGGAAGAGAAAACGAATCGCCTCGGTGAAATCACGCTCGGCGGCGCGGCGCTGGGCTTCTTCCCAATAGGCCAAGGATTGACGGCGTCGCTTCTCTTGGGCCACGGCCGCCTCCTGAAGGCTTGTCCCTCCCGCCAGCATGCGCCGGATTGACCAACCAATGTGGATGCCCAGAAGCAGCAACAAGAGCAGGCAGCCCACGAGCAACAGCCAGAAAAGGATGGGATTGGCATTCCGCAGCGCACCGAGCCAGGCGAACAGGCGCGCCAGCTGCTCGGCGAGCATCTCGGAAAGCGTTTTTTCGTGCTGCGAGAACTCGGGACGTGCCAGCACCTCCTTCAAGCGTCGGCGGATTTCCGGCTCGGTGGGCTGCAGGCCCGCGGCCAGAGCGAACCTCGGCCACAGCAAGCAGGCCCCGGCGATCCAGTGCGACACATGGGAGCGATCAATCATGATCATGACGGAGCAGCCTGTTGCCGGGCCGCCAGCTCAAGATCAAACCCTTCTTTGCGGATGCGGAGGTCGAAATAGAGAAGGGTGAAACAAATGGCGCTATAGGTTTGGACGAGGAAATTGATTAACGTGTTCAGCACAATGTGAATTGCTTGATTGCGGAAGTTGGGAATCGCCCGCAATCCGGCCGCAGTCGGCACCAATTCGGCGCTCGGCAAAACGCGCTGGAGCGCCCCGATGGCCGCGCCGGAAAGAAACCCAATGACCAAGAAGAGCATAAACATCCCAAACACCCGCCATCGATAGCCACTGGTCAGCTCCTTGCTGCGGGCCAGGGCCTTTTCCCCCTTGAGCCCTTCCACGATCACCACTTGGCCGACAAAGACATACCAAACCGCGAAGAGAAGTCCCGGCGCGATGCAGCAGAGACTTCCGAACATGATGAGGAGACCTGCGAGCAGCGAAGCGAACAACACTCTTCCAAAACGATGGAGGGCGAACCGGAGGGCCTCTCCCATCTCGGCACGCTGATCGATGAACTCCTGGGCAATGATGTGAAGGATGGCAGCGGTGGCGATCGGCTGAAGAATCGTCGTTAACAGGAGCGCGGCCAGGCCCCCGGCCAGCTGTTGCAATTGCACGGCAGGCAAACTTTGGGGCTGCCCTCCTTGTAGGAGCGGGATCGCAAGCTCAACCAGCAGGATCGGACACAACACCAACAAATCGACGGCATAGTACGTCGGCAAGCGGGCCCGCAGCAGCTTCAGGCCGCGGTCCAGGATGTCGCCAACCGACATGGCTCCGATTTGAATTTTCATGGCCGTGCAGGGGCTCCCAGCTAAAGGTTTAGGCAGCCAGTCGGCTTGCCGATTGAGGCAGGGCTGCCGTCGGCTCATGACGGGAATTATCGGCTCAGCTCGGCCAGTCTTCAAGGCAAAGGTTGTTTGGCGCGTTCATTTTTGCTGCGTTGCAAACCGGGGGATTCCCTTCTATAATGGTTGGATTACGGCCAATTTCGGAGTGCGCAACGGGCCACGCGGTCCGGGCGTTCTCTGCCCGGGTGCCGTGAGCGAGTGTGATCATGTTCGAAAGCGTGCAACGGGGCCTCAGCGAGGCCCTCAAAAAGCTGCGCGGCCGCGGCCGATTAACCGAAGCGAATGTGCGCGACGGCTTGCAGGAGGTCCGGAAGGCGCTGCTCGACGCCGACGTCAATTTCACGGTGGCCAACGAGTTCATCCAGCGGGTCACCGAAAAATCGCTCGGCCAAGCCGTCTTACGCACCATCGATCCCAGCGAACAAATCGTCCGCATCGTTTACGAAGAGCTGGTCAATCTGATGGGCCCGGTGGATCACCATTTCCGCTTCGCCAAGGATCGGCCGACGATCCTCATGCTCTGTGGCCTACAGGGTAGCGGGAAAACGACGACCGCAGGGAAGCTGGCCCTGACCTTGCGGGAGCACAACCGCAAGCCGCTCCTGGTTGCCGCCGACTTGCAGCGTCCGGCCGCCGTCGAACAGCTCAAGGTGCTCGGTGAGCAGATCCAGGTTCCCGTCTATCAGGAATCCGGGTCCAATCCGATCGATGTATGCCGCAATGCCGCCGCGTACGCCAAGCGCACCCTCCTCGACACAGTCATCCTCGATACCGCCGGCCGGCTTCACATCGCCGAAATGCCGATGGACGAGCTCAAGCAGATCGATCGCCTCGTCCGTCCGGATGAAGTGTACCTTGTCGTCGATGCCATGACCGGCCAGGATGCCGTCAATAGCGCCAAGGCATTCAATGAGGCCCTCGACCTCAATGGCGTTATCATGACCAAGCTCGACGGCGATGCCCGCGGTGGGGCCGCACTGTCGATCAAGGAAGTTACGCGGGTACCGATCAAGTTTGTCGGCGTCGGCGAAAAGCTCGATCGTCTGGAAGAGTTCCATCCGGAACGGATGGCCCAGCGCATCCTGGGCCAGGGCGACCTGATGGGGCTCATCGAGAAGGTCGGCCGGGTGCAACAACAGCTCAGCAAGGAGGAACTGGAAAAGCAGCAACAGAAATTGGCGGCCGGTGATTTATCGCTCGAAGACTTCCGCAAGCAATTCGAGCAGCTCCAACGCATGGGAATGAAGGATGTGCTGAACAGCATGCCGGGGATGTCGGATATGCTGCCGGAAGGAGAAGATCCGGAACAGGCCCTCAAACGCATTCAAGGCATGATCGATGCGATGACGAAGGAGGAAAGACGCAATCCCGATATCATCGACATCAGCCGCCGGCGACGGATTGCCGCGGGAAGCGGCACGGAACCGCATGAAATCAAACAATTCCTCGGTCAGTTTGACCAGGTTCGGACGTTGTTCCGGCAAATGGCCAAGATGAGCCTTTGGGATCGGATGAAGATGATGACCGGTCTGGGTAAGATGGGGGCATTCCAGCCGGGATCCAAATTACAGCTCAAGAGCAAAATCGGTACGGGGCATCGCAAGAGCGCCAAGGAACGGGCAGAGGATCGCAAGCGGAAACGGAAACAGGCTCGGCGCGGCAAACGGGACAGGGACAACGATTCTCCGGACAAGGGCCCGGGCGGTCACTGGCCCGGTCGTTAAGGGAAGGCTCCGTCCGTCCGTGGCAAGGGTTAATGGATGGCGGACCATTGGCACCGTCAAGAAAGGTAGACCCGTGGCAGTTCGTATTCGTATGAAAAGACTGGGACGCAAACATCGCTCGTATTTCCGCATTGTGGCCATCGATGGCAGGCAGCCGCGCGACGGTCGCATCATCGAAGAACTTGGGGCCTACGATCCGATGGTCAAGAACACCGACGAACGGGTCCACCTCAAGCCCGAACGGATCAAGTATTGGTTAAGCGTCGGCGCCAAGCCCTCAGAAAGGGTGGAGATTCTCTTCAAGAAGTACATGGCCAAGTTCGAACAGCAAGGCACGGCTGCGGGTTCGGCCCCCACGACGGCGGCGGCCCCGAGCGCGTGAGGCATGCGTTTTGATGTCTTGACGTTGTTCCCGGAGATTTTCCAGGGCTACCTCAGCCAGAGCATCCTGAAGTTGGCCTTGGGGCGCGGTCTGGTGGAAATCCACCTCTGGAATCTCCGCGATTGGGCCAAGGGAAAACATAAGAGTGTCGATGACCGGCCGTTTGGGGGTGGCCCTGGCATGGTCATCATGCCCGAGCCGGTTTTTGCCGCCGTTGAGGCGGTGAGGCCGCTCGCAAACGATCCCGGCGCCCTGATCCTGCTGACGCCCGCTGGAGAGCGCTTGACACAGGCTGTGGTCCGAGAGTTGGCCGACCACCGCCGTTTGCTCTTGCTGTGTGGTCGATACGAAGGGTTTGATGAGCGCATCCGCTTGGGTTTGCGGCCCCGCGAGATTTCGATTGGCGACTTCGTCTGCAACGGCGGCGAAGTCCCGGCCATGGTCGTGATCGACACGGTGGTTCGCTATGTGCCCGGCGTGCTGGGCGATGCGGCTAGCGTGACGGAAGAATCCCATAGCGACCCCGGCCGGCTGGAATATCCTCAATACACCCGCCCGCGGCTTTTCCGCGACATGGCGGTGCCGGAGGTGTTATTGAGCGGCGATCATGGGGCGGTCGCCCGCTGGCGGCGCGAACAATCGGAGGCCCGGAGCCAAAATGCCCCGGGCAGTTCCTCCAAGACCGATTCGTCGGAGAGGAAGGAAGGTTATCATGAAAAATAGACTGTTGGCCCTGGTCGAGGACGCGGCGGCAAAGAAAGACATCGTCGAGTTTCGCATCGGCGACCAAGTCGATGTGCACCAGCGCATTCTCGAAGGCCAAAAAGAACGCATTCAGGTGTTTAGCGGCGTGGTCATCGCCCGCCGCGGCGAAGGGATGCGTGAGACGTTCACCGTTCGCCGCATTGTCCAGGGCGAAGGCGTCGAGCGCATTTTCCCCTTGCACTCACCCAAGATTGCCAAGATTGAAGTGAAGCGTACGGGACATGTCCGCAGGGCCAAGCTGTATTATCTCCGTCAGCGTGTCGGCAAGGCCACCCGGCTGCGCGAACGCCGGATCAAGATCAGCGAGAACGGCGCCGTGGGCAAGACCAAACCCGCAGCGGAAGTTCCCCAAGAATGAGAAGGAATCGCACCTGGAAGGGCGGAGGTGGTTGTGTCTGCCGAGTCCCTGGCGCGCAGGCCGTGGTGGCGACGCTGGTTCGGCAACCGCTCCGAGCGGGCGGCCGCCCGGTTTCTCCGGCGCCAAGGCTACCGGATCGTGGCCCGCAACGAGCGTTCCTTGCAAGGCGAGCTGGACCTGGTGGCCCTGGACCGGGGACAGGTCGTCTTTGTGGAGGTGCGCTCGACCGGCACGGCGGATCTGACCCGGACCGCCGCTTCGGTTGATCTGGCCAAACAACGCCGCCTTACGGACCTGGCGGTGCACTTCCTCCAACTGCATGGCTTGCTCGATCATCCCGCCCGTTTCGATGTGCTCCTCTTGAGTTGGCCCGCAGAGCGGAAGGAGCCCGTGATCTGCCACCATCGCGACGCCTTTGAAGCGGTCGGACGTTTCCAGATGTACCGATAGCCTTCGGAAAACGCCTCAACTGTGAAAACCGTTGAAGAGCAATGGACCCTGATCTGCCGCGGGGCGGAACAAATTGTTCCGGAAGCCGAGCTGCGCCAGAAGCTGGAGCGGAGCGTCAAGACCGGCAAACCGCTGCGCATCAAGTATGGAATTGACCCGACGGGGATTGATGTCCACCTGGGCCACACCGTGCCGCTGCGCAAGCTCCGCGTCTTTCAGGAACTGGGCCACCAGGCGGTTCTGATTATCGGCAATTACACGGCCCTGGTCGGCGATCCCAGCGGCCGCGACCAGACGCGCGCCCGCTTGACGGCCGAGCAGGTCGAAAACAATGCGCGCGACTATCTCAAGCAAGTCAGCAAGGTGATCGATATTTCCCGGACCGAGGTCCGACACAATGGGGACTGGTTCAGTCGATGCTCGTTTCTCGACGTGATCAATCTCATGAGCAAGATCACGGTGCAGCGCATGCTGGAACGTGACGATTTTACGGAGCGCCGCCAGGCCGGCACGGCGATTTATCTGCATGAATGCTTGTATCCGCTCATGCAAGGTCAGGATAGCGTGGAGATTCAGGCGGACGTCGAGCTGGGCGGCAGCGAGCAATTGTTCAGTCTGATGGTCGGTCGGGACTTGCAGCGGGACGCCGGTCAGGAACCGCAAGTCTGTTTGACCCTACCGATCTTGCGCGGTCTCGACGGCAAACGGCGGATGGGCAAGAGCCTGGGAAATTACATCGGTGTCGCAGAGCCGGCGTATGACATGGTCGCCAAGACCATGAGTATCCCGGATGAACTGCTGCGCGAATGGTTCGAGTTGTTGACAGATCGGTCGGTGGAGGAAATCAGCCAGCTGATCGCCGGAAATCCGATGGAGGCCAAGAAAACGCTCGGCCGAGATATTGCCAGTTTTTACTATGGCCAGGCTGCCGCCGAAGCAGCGGCCGCCGAATGGAGCCGCCGCTTTTCGCAGCGGCAAGATCCGACGGACATCCCCACCGTGGCAATTCCATCCACAGAGCTAAGCGATGGCAAGATCTGGATCTGCAAATTGCTCGTTACACTGGGGCTGACAAAGAGCAATAACGAAGCGCGGCGGTTGGTGCAACAGGGCGGAGTCACCATCGGACCGGATCGGGAGAAGGTCGCGGACCCGACGGCCAACATCGCGGTGACGGATGGCTTGATTGTGCGAGCCGGCAAACTTCAGGTGGTGCGCGTGCAAGTCAAATGAGCCAGTCCATCAGGCCGGCGCCAATCCATCTATAACCCCCTCGTGAAAATTGGTATAGTAGTCCGTATCAAGGATGCGCACCCTGAGCCAATTGCGTAGGCGGGCTTTGTCATGACCGAGAATCGGTTATGTTGACCATTGTGCGCTCACCGTTGCCCAGCAGCCAAGGCACCGCGGCTTCGCTGCCCGCAGCGATCTCCGCCCTGCTCAAGCGGCTCGGCGAGCAACCGCACCGCTGTCAGGGGATCGTGCCCACGAGCCGCCGCTGCCGGGCTCTCTTGCGCGACTGGTTGCGACCGGAAGGCGGCTCCGCGGCCTTGTTGCCCGGTCTGCACACGCTCAAGAATTTCACGGCGCAGATTCTGGAATACAGCCCCAAGCAGCAGCCCCAAATCAGCGGGACGGAACGGCTGCTTCGCCTGGCCCGGGCCTGGCAAGAAGTGATGCGGCGACCCGCCGGCGGCGGGCTGCTCCGGCAGCTCGACCGGTTCCTCCGCGATTGGCAAGCCTGTCATCTCGACCTCCCCTCCAAACCGGCCAGTATCGCAGAACGCATTATTCATCGCTATGGAACTGATCTCGAGGCTGACCAGCGCCTCGATTATCATGCCGCCCTCCGCTTGGCCGTCCATGAAATCTCCGATCCGGACAGCTGGCCGAACCGCCTTTTCGTGGACCGAATGGATCTGGTACTGATGGATGGGTTTCATCGCCTGGAGCAATTGGAACTGGAGTTGGTCGCTGCGCTGGCGCGGCGCTGCGATGTCCTGGCCTGGTTGGTCGGGGTTCCGGGACAACGATCCTGGAAGGTGCTGGAATCCGCCGTGCTGCGCTTGGCCGAGCGCGATCCCGAACTTCTGCTTATCGATCATGTGCCGGAACCGGCAAGTCCGTTCGCGCGTTTGGGCCGCAGCTTGTTTCCCGCCGATGGAGTCCGCCCGGCACCGGGTGAGCCGTTGCCGGGACTCTTCCGGCTGAAGGCTGCCGACAGCACACGGGAAGTGGAAGCGGTGGCCAAGCGCATCAAGGCCGATTTCCTGGCGTCGCAAACGACCGACCGCCCGCTCCGACTCAGCGATGTTGCCATCGTCCTACCGGGACCACAATATGATCCGCTAATTCGGGAAATATTTCCCCGTACCGGTCTGGAATTTAACCTGGCCGGCCAGGCGTTGCACGTGTCCGGATCCCGGCCGGCCCGTGTGCTCTCGGCGGCACTACAGCTCATCGCCGGTTCCTGGTCTCACGAGCTGCTGTACGATTTTCTGAACCTTCCCCTCGTCAAGGCGCAGCTCAAGGAAGCACACCGGCTGCATGACCTCTTCGAGCATCGGCCCCGGGCGCGGCGGTTACTCGATCACCAGGTTTGGGAACAGGCCTGGGATCGCCATCTGCATAAACTGCGCGAGCGCATCGCGCGCTGGAATTCCGGGGAGCTGGCTCTTCCCGAACAGGTTCTGCTGCCGCGCGAGGAATTCGTGGCCCGCCAAAATGAATTGGCTGACGGCCTTGAACGGCTCATGCAATCCATCAGGACGATTCTCAAGCCGGTGGCCGCCTTGGCCGGCCTGGTGAACGGCGCGGCTTCGTTTAACGAATTGGTTGGGCCTTGTGTCGAGCTGCTACATTTGCTCCGTATCGACCAATGGCTAACTCCGCACGATCAACCCCACGAAGCTGCGGAGCGACAGTACGCCGTGGCGATCCCTTGGGTCGAGTACGAAAAGGATCAAAAGGCCTATTTCAAGCTGCTCGAGATTGTCCAGACCCTGCCCGCGATTCCGCATGCCCGCATTCCGCTTACGCTCCAGGGTCGCCTGGACGCCCTGGGTGCCTTGCAGCTGGCAGTGGACAGCGAGTCGTACCAAATCAAGACGGAAGATGATGCGGGCGTGCAACTTTTTGAGCTGCGCGAGATCCGGGGACTGCGGTTCCGCCACGTCTATGCTCTGGGGCTGGTGGACGGCCAGGTGCCACCCTTGCCGGAGGAAGGAGCATTCGCCAACGAACGCCGCCGCATCCCGGCGCTGGCGGAACAGTTGCAGCACAGGGAAACGGAAGTCACTTATCTGTTCAGTCAGCTCTTCGAGGCGGCCGAGGAGCGGTTGGTCCTGGCTTGCCCGACGGTTGATGCTCAACAGCAGACCATGCCCAGTCGTTTTCTGAACGCCGTCGAAGAACAGGTTTCGTTGTCGCCGCTGGAATCCGCGAGCTTGACGGCCAGCTTGCCGGAGGCCGCCAAACAATTGGGCTACGCCGTACGGGGAGGGCAGCGCCGGGACAAAGCCCTGGTCGATCTCTGGCCCCGAGCGGCTGTCCACGGAGCGGCCGACCTGGCCCCGCTCTTGGCCGATCTGTCACACTGGCAAACACAGCGATCCCGGCCGGGCCATATTCGGATCGAATCGGAGCGGTTGCTGCACGTCCTTTTTACCCATGGGCGAGTTTTCAGTCCCAGCGAGCTGGAGACCTACGCCGCCTGTCCGTTCCGCTATTTCGGAGCGCGCGTCCTCAAACTGGAGGAGCGCGACCCCGACCGAACGCGCTGGCATTATGGCTCCCTCGTTCACCGCGTGCTCCAGACATTTTACACGGAGTTGCGGCGCCTCCTGGGCGTGGCCGCGGAGGAGCCCTTGCCCCCCGTTGACCGCGGCCACCGGGTACGGCTGTTGGAATTGTTCACGACGGAATGGGACCAGCTGGACGACGGCAGCCTCCCACCCGATTTGAAAAACCTGTTCGCTTGCGAGGAGGGCGTGCTGCACCTCTTTTTCGAGGCGATCGCGACGATCGAGGCGGAGCACGGCAACTTGCTGAACGAGTTTGTGCTGCAAGACGACAAGGGTGACCCCATTTTGCTTGGCGAGGACAAGAATCTACGGCCGGTGTTCCTGACCGGCAAGATCGACCGAGTGGATGTGCAGCGTACGGAGCAGACCCGGGCGATCATCCTGGATTATAAAACAGGACGCAGCAAATCGGTGACGGAACGCAAAGCCAAAGCGGAAGACGGCCGCATGCTCCAATTGCCGCTCTATGCTGCGGCCCTGACGCGGCTGCGGAGAGAATTGCAGATTGTCGGCGGTGCCTACATTCATTTGAGTGAACGGCTTGCCGACGCGCACAAGGCCATCGCCGCGGCCGGGGCATGTGTTTCCTCCGCAAGGAAATCCTCTGAGGTCCGCTTCGAGGTGGAGGAAGCGCGCCGCTTGGCGCTCGATCTGGTTGGTGAAATCCGTGAGGGGAATTTTTCCTGGACACGACATACCCTTGGACAGCCGCACACGGAATGCACATCGTACTGCGAGATGAAACACGCTTGCCGGCATCCGGATGGCTATCAGGCGGTGGAGCGCTACGGATAAGCCGTGGCCAACAGAGAGACCCGTTTCATGCGACGGACCGATAATTTCCGGCGCTTCAACGCCAGCCAGCGGCATGCTCTGGACACGTGCCGCAATTTGGCCGTCCGCGCCAACGCCGGCAGCGGCAAAACAAGTGTGATCGTGGAACGCATCGTGCAGCTCTTGGCCAAGAGCTGGGACGAGGCGGACCCGTTGAGCTTATCCAACATCGTGGCCATCACGTTCACCCGCAAGGCCGCCGGAGAGTTGCAGGAGCGGCTCGCGGAATCGTTCCGCCAACTGGCGCGCGGCACCCTGGATCCAGACGAACAAGCTTACTGGTCGGCTCGACTCGAGGAGCTGCCGCGTGCCATGGTCGGCACGATCGACAGCTTTTGCGGCCGGCTGCTGCGCGAATTCGGCATGCACGAGCGGGGCGTGACTCGTGTCGAGTCCGATTTCGAGCCGGTGGAAGGCTACGAAGAAGAAGTGCTCAAGCGCGAAGCCATCAACCGTGTCATCAATCGACTCAGCTCCACGACGTCCGGCGACACCGACCCCGAGCTGCAGGCCCAGATCGAAGCCTGCCGCTGGTGGGCCATGCACGAAGGCTACGCCGCCCTCATGGATCACTTGCAAGCACTGCTCAACCATCTCCTCGATCCGGAAACGATCATCCAGGCGCACCAGGGCTTGCCCCCGGCCGCTGCTCGCGTGGAGGAAGAATGGACGAACTCGCCCGTTGCCCGGCGGCTCGGCGAGGAACGTGCGGCCTTGCAGGGCCAGCTCAACGCGCTGCTCCGCGATCTTTCGGGACGCAAAAAAATGGGGGCCTCGCTGGCGAAGCTGGCTACGGGCGCAGCCGAGGTCATCGAAGCGCTCCACAGCGGTAGCCGGGCCGGCGATGAACAGGCCCTTCATGCGCTCCGCGACGCTCTCCTTACCAAGGAGGGAACGCCGCGTAAGATGGGTCTCGATTCGGTAGCAGGGCAACTGGTTCCGTTGCAAGAAGCCTGGCGTCCCTTGTTGGAAAACCACGATTTTGATTTCGAAGCGGAAGTGTGGGCCCGCGAAGCTGCCGACCGCCTCGTCCGACTCCTGGAACCGGTCCATGCCGAATATCGTTGGCTCTGTCAGGCGGCCAACCGGTTCGATTACCTGACCCTGGCACGGCGGATGCGGGATTTGCTGAAGACGCATCCGAACATACGCAAGCAGCTCAAGCAGCGTTATCGCTACATCATGCTTGACGAATTCCAGGATACGAATCATCTCCACTGGGAAATTCTTGCCTGGCTTGTCGGCTCGGGGCCGGATGGCCCGCTGGACAGGGACCGCCTCTTCCTGGTGGGCGACCCCCAGCAATCGATTTATCGCTTCCGCCATGCCGACGTCAGCGTGTTTCATCGTGTCCAGGATCATATTCGCCAGTGGAATCAGCAGCATGGCCATGCCGATCGTCCGACGCTCTATGATCTCTGCCCGGACAGTGTGCCCTCCCGACCCGAACAGCGTTTGGGATTGATGCCGCTCGCGGAGAATTACCGCTCCCTCACCCCGATGCCGTTGGCGCTGATGGATCGCGTCTTTCGTTATGTCTTCGATCCCAGTGTGCACGGGCTAGACCTCGAACGGAATGCATTTGAAATTGATTATCAGCCGCTCGAGGCCGGTCTGCGCGTCGGCAACCCGCCGGCGACCGGTGAAGTCCGGTACATCCTTCCGCAGGAGCAGTCCGGGGACGAGGCGGTGGAAGACGGTGGCCAGGAACAGGAAGAGAAGCCTGGAAGCGGCGAGCATCTGGGATCGGCGCAGGTGCGCGCCGTGGTTGATCAGCTCATTTCCTTGCGGGGCCGCCCCAAAATCACGGCCCAGGAACATGAGCCGAACACCTTGGACTGGTGCGATATGGCCGTTTTGTTGGCCAGCCGCAGCACAGTCTTGACGGAACTGGAAAAGGAATTTCGCAGCCGGCGGGTGCCCTTCGTGGTAACGAAAGGAATTGGCTTCTGGCAACGCCAGGAAGTCCGGGATGTGATTAACCTGGCCGGCTGCTTGGCCGACAGCGGCAATGAGCTGGCCCTCTTTGCGGTGCTCCGCGGCCCGGCCGGCCAGCTGAGCGACACCGAAATCCTCGTTCTCTCTCAGCTGGGGATGGGAAGTCTGGTCCGGGGGCTGAGCCAGGACCTGTCTGCTGCGGAGATTCTTTCCCCCAGCTCCATGAACGGGAACAGCGGATCCGAGTCCGTTGCCGCGCATCGGCCGGTTCTTTCTGCTGCGGTTCGCTCCGCCTTGATCGCGACCTGGCGTGGGTTTTCCGCGGCAACCAAGGAGCGTCTACGGCGGACAGCAGCCCGGCTGGGGCAGTCGCCACCCGGAAGTTGGCGTCGCCGGGTGGACCGGATGGCCCACGCCGATTTGTTGCAGCGATGCCTGGAGGAAAGCGGGGCGTATGCCATTTATGCGGCCGAAGACGAGGGCGAGCTGATGCTCGCCAATCTCGATCGCCTCTTTGCCCTCATTCGGACCCAGGATGTGCAATCGGCCCCAGGGCTGTCTCGCTTGGCGCGCTGGCTGGATGACCAGATGAACAACTCCCTCAAAGAAGAACAGGCGACGCTGCTGCCCGGAAGCAACGCCGTTCAGATCATGACGGTGCACGCGGCCAAGGGACTCGAATTTCCGGTGGTCGCCGTCATGAAATTGGAGCGACGGGTTGATCGCCCGTCGAACTCCCGCTTGCTGGTGAAGAATGGCCGGGAGCGGTTGCTTCCCCAGGACGCTCAATCCATCCCGGAACCAAAAGCGGGAACGGTGGCCGTGGTGGTCCGCAATCCCCGCCGGCCACGGGAACCGTACACGCCCCGCCTCCTTCGGGCCCTGCAACGGCTCGACCGGGCCCAGCAATTGGCCGAGAGCCGCCGACTTTTCTATGTGGCCGCCACCCGCGCCAAGGAGCGGCTTATCCTGGCTGGCCGGCAGCCGAGCCGTCCGGGCCGGCAGCCGCCCAGCTGGCAACAATGGTTCGAGGATGCCCTGGGGATCCGCGAGGAGCACATTACGAGAATGGTCTGGCAGGACCCCGCACGTGGTCACACGGTGCAGATCATTACGGGGCTTACTCCCCGCGAGATTGTCCAGGAGGAGAAACCTTCCCTTCCGGACACCCCCCTCGCCCTGGGCTATCTTCACGAACGGCCACGAACACCGACCATTGCAACGACAAGTCTCGAGCGCCTACGCCAACAATGGCGAGACAATCGGTGGGAATGGTGGCTCCGATATCGATTGCATTTGGCTCCGCGGGTCGCATTGCCCTGCCCCGACCTGGCGGGCGGCAACGCGGAATCGGATGGACCGAATCTAGGCACTGTGATCGGAACGCTGGTGCACCGCCTCTTCGAGATGCCCACGGCCTTGCGGCAACTGCAACGGGAGGGATTACGGCAGCTTATCGAGGCGATGGCGGCCAATCTGCTGTTGTCGCCGGCGTCACTTACCGGCGCGGCCGATGCCGAAGGGTTGAGCATTGCCGATCCGAAACAGGTCCGGAGCGTGACCGACGCCGTGGAACAGATTTGGCAGCGTCTGCATGCGGCAGACGGAAGTGGAAAAGCGGTTCGGGAATTGCTCGAAGCGGCCGGCGATCCCGAAGTGCCGTTCGTCCTGAAGCTGGGACGATGGCAGGTTTCCGGCCGCTACGATAAGCTCCTTCGGAAGAACGGCGGATTGGAAATCGTGGACTGGAAGACGGACAAGGAAAGCGATCCCGCCACGATCCTCCGACGGCATGAGCCGCAAATGAGGCTCTACGCCCTGGCCCTACACTGCACGGGCCAGGCCGCCACCGTCAACGGCAAAATCCGCGTGCATCTGGCCATGTTGCATCCCCTGGTCGTCGCGCCGTTGAGCTTTTTGCCTGCGGACCTCGAAGTCTTCGGGGGCGAGTTGGCAGAGGAACTGCGGCAGATGGATGGTGATGAATTCCGCAGCGATCGGTAGGGCCGCGGTTACGGCAAACGCTGGGCGATACCAGCCACGCTGCCGCGGTCGAAGGCATGCTGGCTCCAGCGCTGCTCCAATTCGGCAAAGCTTCGGTAGCCATAGTTCCGCTCCAGGGCCTTTTCATATCCATAACGCAGCCCGTCATGCAGGAACTGAGTGAATGTTAACGGCCCGCGCTGGTTGGTTAAGTATTCGACCAGCGATACGCTCTGTGCGTAAAAGACGCGGATGTAACGCGGATCACTCGGGTATTGATCCTGAAACTGGACGAGCTGTTGCAAGCGAAAAACTTGCCCCGCCTGGCGACAGGTCGCGAGATTCTCCAGGTGACGTTCGATGCGTTCACGCGGCTCGGTCAGCACGGCCATTCCCTCGTCAGCCCAGCGCGGCAAAAGCTGCTCGCCGAATTCGCCGGCCAGCACGACATGGGTCGTCTCGTGAGGCAAAATGGCGGTGAGCATGTTGGCATCATCACTGTGCAGATAGATCCTGCGGATAACGAGTCGGCCACTCTCCACTTTGAGGTACGAATGGCCGGGGGAATGGGACTGTCCGGTGTCCCGGCTGTAGTCCTCGGCGGTTGTGTACAAAAATAGGTCGCACTTGGGATTCCAGGCGTCCCCCGCGCCACCGAACCATTTCTGCTGCAAGTTGGCCCGTGTGCGCTCGGCCACCTGGGCGACGCGCTCGGCAAACTCCGGCGCCTGGTTGTGGAAGATGCGGAAATTCGCACTTTCGGCCAGGAGCCAGCCATCCTTCCTGTCCGGCAGATGGCGAACCGCGATGGCCGGATCGCGCGGACTTCCCGCGGGGCCCGTACCGGCCGTGCGGCGTGTTTGAATCTCCGATAGGAGGTATTTGCCATACTCCAGCTTCGGAGCGAGATCGAGGGCCCTGCGGATTTCTCGTTCTAACTCCGCCCAGTTCGTCTTGGCGTCGGTATGATTGAGCTGCTCGACGACCCAGGCAAGTTTGCAGTAGGCCCAACGCTCCCGGCAGGCCAACATGCGGGTCGGATCGGCTTCGTAAGCCTGCTCATAGAGCGGCAGAGCTTCGCGATAACGGCGGTTCTCGAACTCCTCCTCGGCGCGGGCCAGGAGCTGATGGGCCCGGTCGTTCGGCTTGGTCCGGGCTTGCGATTGCTGGAAGGGATCGTCGTCCTCGCTCTTGAGACGCACCGTGGCCTGGGGCTTGACGAGTTCCGGAGCCGCCGGCGAAGCAACCGGTGCGGGGGAGGCCGGCGGGGCAGGACCACCGCCGGCTACTGCTTTATCCAGAAAAGCCCCACGGTCGAGGATGTAGAGCCGCCGTAGATAGCGTTCCACCTCGGCATCCTGTTTCTTTAACCGTAATTCCTGGACATAGCGGCGATAGGCTTCTTGCAACAGCTTCAGGTACGTCTGATTGCCGTTGATCGCTGGGAGCTGGCTCTCCAGCGCGTCGACGGCGGCGCGGTATTCACCATGCAGCAGATGCTCACGACCTTGTTGCAGAGCCTTTTGGACCGCCAGGGTCGTCGCCAAGACGGCGTCGCGATTATCGCCGGCCGGGGCCGAAGTTGGGACCGCAACGCCGGCTGTCACAACGGTCGACGCGCACACCAATGCCAACAAGCCATCCATGGCCATGCATCCTTGCACAGGGATTTTCCAAGTCATGATCTCACCGGCAGGTAGCCGGCGCTGGCAAAGGGACCGCACCTAGGAAAGAATGCAGAAGACGAGATGGGGAACGGGTCCCTCCTCAGTCCGGGGAGCGGGAAGGCGCAAGGTTGGGTCGGCCTTCCACGTACCCCTGCCATCCTGGCGGGGTAGCTCACTACCAACGGGCCCTAACGTAGGTTGAAGCACAAAAAATTGCAAGTCGAACTACCCGGCGTCCTGCCCGGCGAATGCGTCTTTACAGATCGGTCCCGCCCCGTACAATGGGCGCGATCATGGCCACCCGGATCGCACACCTTATGCTCGGGCAATTTCCTTCCAATCTCGGGTGTCTCCCATGAGGTACGCGGATTTCTGGACCAAGTTGCTCATTCGCACTGGCATCGCGCGCTTCCTTCCCACGGTGCAGCGACTGACCGACGGCGGCGGAGCGTATCTGCATTACTACAGCGATCAAGTCCTGACCGCGCCCCTGACGGAGCTCCGTGAGCTGGCGGCCTACCAGGGTTTGCAAGGCCCTGATACCATCGACCTGACCTGGGGAGCACCCCGTTTTGACCTCGTCTCCTCGGGAAGCACCAAGCTGCCCGCTGATCGCAGAGGCTGGCCCTCGTCCTGGGGATTGCCCGAATTGCGCGACGCCGTGGCCGAAAAGTTACTAGCGGATCACTCCCTGGACGTCAATCCGGCCGACGAAGTGCTGGTCACGCATGGGGCGGCCGGGGCATTCAGCCTGGCTCTCGACACGTTTGTCAATCGCGGCGACCGCGTGGTTCTTTTCGACCCGACGTCGCCGCTCTATATTTTGAGCCTACGTCACCGGCGGGCCCGCATTCGCTGGCTTTCCACCTGGATGGACAATGGCCGGACACGCTTCCGGCTCGATGCTCTGGCCCAGGCCCTTTCCGGGGCACGAATGCTGATTCTGACTTCCCCCGGCAATCCAACCGGTGGAGTGATTGCCGCCGAGGATCTGGAACAGATTGCTTGGTGGGCGGAGCGCAAAGATGTCCTGATCTACAGCGATGGCGTTTTCGCGCCCTATCAGTATGACGGTGTGCCGGCCAGCATCGGGCCGTTGGCCAAGGCGCGGCGGCGGACATTGACCGTCGGGAGCGTGAGTAAACAGTATGCGTTGGCCTCGCTCCGCGTTGGTTGGCTTGCGGGTTATCGCCACCTCGTCAGGCCATGCGCCCTTATGGCCGTCATGCGGAGCCCGTTCGTGCCGACCCTCTGCCAGCAAGTCGCCGTGACTGCGCTGCGGCAAAGCGATGAAGCTTTTCGGACCATCCGCACCACGTTTGAATCCCGCCGTCGCTACGCCTTCGAACGGTTGCAAGCGCTCGGCCTGGAGCCAGACTGGCCCGCCGGGGCTTTTTCCCTCTGGGTGCCGGTCCGTACGTTGGGGATTGGCGGACGTCGCTTTGCCGAACAGCTGCTGCACACCAAGAAGGTGTTGGTGTCGCCGGGATCGCTGTTCGGGCCCAGCGGCTCGGGACACATCCGGCTCAGCTACGCAACCGAAGATGGCCGGCTCCGCGAAGGACTGAGCCGGCTGACGGATTTCGTCGGCGGGTTGCGCGTTCCGATGCGGCATGCGGCATGACGAGGTTCCCGGCCGCTCAGCGATAATCTTCCCGCACCGGGTAGAAAATATCGAGTGCTTTGGCCGGCTGGTCCAGGACGATTACCTTGTGGGGGACATTTCCGGGAATGCGAAACAGCTCGCCCGGGCCCAGGGTTCTTTGTTCGTTGCCGATGTAAAACGTCACCCGTCCCGCCAACACCATCCCCACCTGCTCATGCGGATGGGAGTGCTCCGCCACGACCGCATGCGGGGCCAGATCGACCACCGAGAGCATCATTTTTTCGGCACTGCATGTACGGATGTGGACGCCGGGAAAGATCGTATGGTGAGCAAATTCGGCGTCGGTGGGAAAATAGAGGCTCACGGCAGACGACTCCTTGTGTCTTATCCACAGTCCGGTTCATGCTGTCCGTTTTGCGGCGGCTCGCAGAACCGCGTGGTGTCCCGCCCCGCGCGGTTCTGCGAGCCGCCGCCAAGCCAAAACGGACACCCTCAGCCTGACCGCGTATTGGCCAACGTCTTGTTGGGCATTGTAGGAGCAGACATGGTCGTGGTCATCGGAGCAAGCCGCCGCTTCCAAGCAGTGCGTGCACCTCGGCGCTCTGTTTGATCACCAGCGAGAGACTCGGGGCATGAAAGCTGATCGTACCGCCCCCGCCGTTGCTCTGCCAGCTGGACGGCTCGACCGACGATTGAATGAGTTCCATCAAATGTTTAACCGTTTCCATCTTTTGCATGGCTACGATCTGCGGGTTAATGCTTGGTGGAACCGGAATTGGGGCGAGATTGCTGAATGCATTGGGAAGTCCGGCCGGCACATTGCTCAAGGAACCCATCCCCGCCAACAGATCGCCAACATAGTAGCGGCGGACGGTCATCATCTCTTTGGCCCGTTGTGCCGACGTGGCCTGGATCGTTTCGTCCTTGATCACATACGTCATTCCCAGGTCGGCGAGGATTCGCCTCAAGACGGTGCGCACGGCCACACCCTTGACGTTCAGGGTGATAGCCGTATCGTAGGAGATTTCGATTTCCTTCATCGCTTCCCGGTCCAGCAAGATCGCCTGGCCGGTGTAGGTCTGAAGGAATTCGATGACATCCTCGAGCTTGGAGTTTCGGAAGTTGACCGAGATGGTCGTATTGAGCGCCCGGAGGAGGGATTGCTCCTTCGCAGTCAGAGGCACGGCCGTGGTGCGGCCCTTGGTCCGTTCCTTCCAATCCTTGGGGAATTCCACATCACCGCTGGGGAGGGTGGCGGCTCGATCGATATCTCGGAAGGCAGAGGCCAACTGCCGTTCGTGATCGCGCTGGAGCCGGCGCGCGTTGGCCACTTGGTCCGCATTGCGGGTTGCTTGTTCGGTGGCGTTGACCG
>DATGIQ010000471.1:0-14565 GCA_035295665.1 Gemmataceae bacterium
GATCAAACGCTTCGATGGGCAATTGGCCAGGTTCCGGCGTCCAATCCGGCCGCCATCGTGCCAGCGGCTGTTCCATGGGCGCCGCCCAGCTCACCACCGATTGTCCCGGTTGAGGGATCGGGTAGATGCGGATCCAAAGGATGAGCTGTTTGGGTGAGGGCATCCCTGGGTTGTCGCGCTGGAAGGAGCGCACATACCAACGCAGATAGGCACGCGTGGAACGCCATTGCCGGCGGACACGGTCCAGGATCGCCCCGCGCCAGAATTCGGGGTTTTCCGCGAAGGTTCGCTCATTCCAGTTCGAAAAAATCAGCCCTAGCCGCACTTCATAATGGAACAACCGATCGAAGCTACTTGGCGGTCGAAAATAACATTGGCGATCGCAGGGCTCCAAAATACTCCGCAGACGCATCGGGGGTACGGTTGGAGATTCGTGATCTTCTTCCCAGCGTGCCTCCACGATCGGGAATGTGGATGCTCGGGGAACGTCCGGCGCGAACAGCCACCAGGCCTGGACCTGGCCGGTCAGGTAACTCCATGCGTCGGTGACACCGGCGGCGAGGTCGATGGCCTTTTGTGAGGCGCTGGTTGTGCCATCAGGGCTCGGGGCGCGACGCGAATCACTCAGCTCGCCCTCTTCTGCCTGTCCATGCGGGAAAAATGCCAGGTAGTTGGCAGCCGGCATGAACAGGAGCTGCCAAGAAACGAAGAAACCCAGAGCGTACTGGGCAACGGTTGGGCGTTGCGCGGCGGCATCCATGTTGAACGGCAAGCCCCTCGGAAGAATTTGGTGAGAGCCCAGGAGTCCCTGCCCAACTATAGTTCCGAAAGGCGCCAAGTTCAAAAATCGGCTGGTTCAGTCTCGTGGCCCGGACGAGCCAACGGGGTCCTTGACGCCTGGAGCCATTGGTGGGACAATTCATCGCACCGCGGATCCTTTGCCGCCGCATTCGGCTGGTAGTGGTACAGCTTTCACGAGCCGGACCTGCCGGCGATGGGTTCCGTTTCCTCTCTAACCGCTGTTTTGCAGGAGGATGTGAGCATGGCCACCGCGACCGCTGAGAAAAAAAGCCGAACCGTGAAAACACCCAAAGTAAAGGAAAAGCAGCTTTTCATCGGAGGCAAATGGCTCGATAGTGCATCCGGCAAGACTTTTCCCACCGTCAATCCCGCCACCGGGGAAACGATTTGCCAGGTGGCCGAGGGGGATAAGGCCGATGTCGATCGGGCCGCCAAGGCGGCTCGTCAAGCGTTCGAAGATGGCCCCTGGCCGAGAATGAACGCCTCGGAGCGTGGCCGATTGCTCAACCGGTTCGCCGATCTTCTGGAACAGAATCAAGAAGAACTCGCCGCCCTGGAGTCGCTCGACAACGGCAAGCCGTACCGCGATTCGTTGACGATCGATGTCCCGATGACGATCAAGTGCTACCGCTACTACGCCGGTTGGGCCGACAAAATTCACGGCAAAACGATTCCGGTCGATGGCAACTATTTCTGCTACACCCGCCACGAGCCGATGGGCGTGGTGGGTCAGATCATCCCGTGGAATTTCCCGCTGCTCATGCAGGCCTGGAAATGGGGCCCGGCGCTGGCCGCCGGCTGCACCATCGTCCTGAAACCCGCCGAACAAACGCCGCTCACCGCGCTGCGTGCCGCCGCCCTGGCCCAGGAGGCCGGCTTCCCGGACGGCGTGATCAACGTCGTGCCCGGTTACGGTCCGACAGCCGGGGCAGCCATCAGTGCCCACATGGATATCGACAAGGTTGCCTTCACCGGCGAATACACTACGGGCCAAATCGTCATGGAGGCAGCCGCCAAGAGCAACCTCAAGCGCGTCAGTTTGGAGCTAGGCGGCAAGAGCCCCAATGTGGTTTTTGCGGATGCCGACCTGGATGCCGCCGTGGAAGGTGCTTACTTCGCCCTCTTCTTCAACCAGGGCCAATGCTGTTGTGCCGGCAGCCGGCTCTTTGTGGAAGAGAAGGTTCACGATCAATTCGTCGAGAAGCTCGTTCAGAAGGCAAAATCGCAGAAAGTGGGCGACCCGTTTGATCCGCAGACCACCCAGGGACCCCAAGTCTCGGAGGAGCAATACAATCGTGTCATGGGCTATATCGAAGCAGGCCGCAAGGACGGCGCGAAGCTCCTGACCGGCGGCAAACGCGTCGGCCAATGTGGCTATTTCATCGAGCCGACTGTGTTCGCCGGTGTCACCGACACGATGAAAATCGCCAAGGAAGAAATCTTCGGCCCGGTGATGAATGTCCTCAAATTCAAGGATGTAGATGAAGTCATCCGCCGCGGCAACCAAACATTTTACGGGCTGGCGGCCGCTGTCTGGACCCGGGATATCCACAAAGCCCATCGGTTGGCGAATGGCCTACGGGCCGGCACCGTCTGGGTGAATTGCTACGATGTGTTTGACGCGGCGGCCCCGTTTGGTGGCTTCAAAATGAGCGGCCAAGGCCGCGAGCTGGGCGAATACGCCTTGGAACTCTACACCGAAGTGAAAACGGTTTACGTGAACCTGGCATAAGTGCGGGAGCACGCGGGGGGCGGTCTCGGCCAATGGAGCTACCGAGACCGCACAGGGGGAGCCCAGCATGGGACCTTTCTCACGGAGAAGAGATGATCGACCGAATCGGGGCATCGCTGCATTGTGGACCCAAACTTCGTTGGCTGATTTGGTCCACCTATACGGCGGCCTGGACGACGCTGCTGTTGACCTCGCAGCCTGCACAAATTGCAGATGAAGTGCTGGGTAAAGACAAGACCTACCTTGCTTCCAAAACGCTCCATGTTTCTGCCTACGCCATCCTGGCGATTCTAACCGGTTGGCTCCGCACTCCGCCCTGGGGCCGCCGATTGCTGTTGGCGTTTTTGTCGGCTCATGCTTTGGGCACCGAGTTTTTCCAACAGTTTGTGCCGTATCGACATCCGTCCTGGACGGACGTGGGATGGGATCACATTGGGATTGTCTGGGGATTGATCTTGAGCTGGGGATGGTGGCTCCAGAGCACCGCTCATGCACTGCCGAGCCGAATCATGCCGGAACGGAGTAAACGCGGTGTCCTCGCTACCGGCAGCCAGCAGCCCATCCAGACTCTTTGAGGGAAAAATCCCACTGAGGAGGAAACGCATCATGCGTTGGTGCTTGCCGTTCGTTCTGGTCGGAATCACCGGTTTGTACTTTGCACCGGATGGAAGCGCAGCCGAGCCTGTCCCTGCCACGCCAATCCAGGAGGAGATTCTCGAGCACCTTGATTCTCTCCGCGAGGAGATGGTGTCGGTCAATCAGGACATCTGGAATTATGCCGAGCTGGGCCTGCAAGAGTATCGCTCGGCGGCCCGGTTGATCGGCATGCTCCAGAAAGCCGGGTTCAAGGTCACCGAAGGGGCCAGCGGCATGCCTACTGCCTTCGTGGCCGAATACGGCTCGGGCAAGCCCATCATCGGTATCCTGGCCGAGTACGACGCACTTCCCGAGCTATCCCAGCAGGCGACGGGAATCCGTACGCCGGTTCTGGGTCGCGAAGCCGGCCACGGTTGCGGCCATTGTGCGCTAGGAACCGGCGCGGTGGGTGCTGCCCTGGCTGTCCGAAACGCAATGGACAAACACAAACTCAAAGGAACGCTCCGCCTCTACGGAACGCCGGCGGAGGAAACCGTGATCGGCAAGGTGTACATGACGCTGGACGGCCAATTCAAGGATCTGGATATTTGTCTGCACTGGCACCCCGGCACGCAGAATAAGGTGACGTACAGCTCATCAAAGGCGCTCATCTCGGCAAAGTTCACGTTCACCGGTGTCGCGGCCCACAGCTCTTCCAGTCCCGACAAAGGCCGAAGTGCGCTGGATGGAGTCGAGTTGATGAATGTCGGGGCGAACTACATGCGGGAGCATGTCAAAGAAACCAATCGCATCCACTACGTCATCACCAACGGGGGCGGCCAGCCAAACGTGGTCCCGGCGACAGCCCAAGTCTGGTATTATGTGCGCGCCAATGCCCATCCTGATGTCGAAGCGAATTTCGATTGGCTGCTCGATATCGCCGACGGAGCCGCCAAGATGACCCGAACCAAGGTGCAGGTCCAGATCGACACCGACTGCCACGAGATCATCCCGAACCTGCCGTTGTCCAAATTGATTTTCAAACATCTCAAACAAGTAGGGCCGCCGCGATTCGATCAAGCCGATCTCGACCTGGCGCGTCAGTTGCAGACGACCCTGCGCGCCGATTTTGGCCTGAAGGACCCCAAATCCCTCAACGACACCATCGAGGAATTGCCGGCGAACCCGGATGCCAACTCCGGGTCGACTGATGTCGGAGACATCAGCTGGCACGTACCGACCGGCGGCCTATCCACGGCCTGTTTCGCCGCCGGCAGCCCGGGACACAGCTGGCAAAACGTCGCTGCCATCGGTTCACCGATTGGGCACAAGGGCATGATGGTGGCCGCCAAGGTGCTGGCTCTGAGCGCCCTTGATCTTTTGCAGGATCCGCAGCTACTCGAGGAGGCGAAAGCCGATTTCCAGAGACGAATGAAGGACCGCAAGTACACGACCAAGATTCCCGCGGGGCAGAAAGCGCCCAAGGTGATCCGCTAAATGGTCATTTGCTAAACGACAGTCCACAAGCTTGACGCGCCAGCGAGCTGTGCCGCGGTCCTTTGCTGGCGCGTCACGTTTGTGTGGCGGATTCATGCACCGGGAGTTGCGAATCGGATCGCCAGGTCGGTCGCAGAAAGCTCCACAGGATGGTGCCGCCGAATGCGCTGCGGTGGCGAACCGTACCCCGTCAAGGCGTAGCGGATTCCTGCATCGGCTGGGGCACAAGCTTCGGGAGGGTTCGTGGGGGAGCTTGCGTTCCATTTCCCAGCTTCTCAATCTTGCGCGTCTTCATGTTATACACATCGCCTGCAGAAAGAACGTAATAAGGTTTCTCCCACGGCTGATACAGGCGCGTGTTATCGTGGATGGCCACTTTCCACTTTCCCATCACGTCAAAGCGATCGCCGGTGACAACGATCGCCGTCCCCTCGGACAGACCAATCCCCAAGAGATCCGGATATTTCTTGATGACCGGAATGAGATCGTCCCATCGGTTCCGCGTATTGATGTGCTGGTCGATAGCGGATTTCCGGAGAAAGTTGAAGCCCCGTTCATGGTTTGGTTCCGGAGTCATCATAATCTGGGGGCCGGCAATGGCTCCGCGCACCAGGTAATCGCCCTGAATCGTGGCGCCGGCTGAACTTCCCCCGATCACACCACCGCGCTCCAGGACGTTGTGAAATTCCCGGTAGGTCAAGGTGTTCATGTAGGAATCGACGATGTTCCACTGCCGGCCCCCTTCGAACCAAACGCCAGTGGCCTCGCGCAAGGGTTTGACAAACTCCTCCGTGTCCGCGATTTTGGGATCGTGCGTGTGGAGCATCTGAATGTGGTCGATTCCAAGACGCTTTTTCCAGCGACCAACCACGTCTGCTTCTCGGTAGACCTTGATCTGCCCGTTGGCCAGTTTGTTTCCTCCGGCGGTCGGCACGACCACGATCTTGGCGCGCGGTCCGCCGGCTCGATTGAGGAAGGTCTCCATGATTCCCGTGCCCTTGTCGTCGCCGCCCCCCACAATCACGAGTGTCCCCCTGGCTGGGCCATATTCGGGCAACTCCTGGGTCGCGGCAAGATCGGCTCCAAGCAGCACCATCAAGATTGCGGCCGGGATCCATTTGGAAAGCAGCGTCATGGACCGATCGAAAGTAACCATCGTTCGCATGATGATCCCTCAGTGGTGAGGAAGCGGCGCGCTCTGGCAACGGGAGAGGCACGAGTCGGTCAAGCCATTGCTCAACGCGGGCCGGTGGACACCGGATTCGTACAGACGATCGGTATTATCGTGTGTTTGGACGGCGTAGCAAGAGGAAAGCGGATCGCTGGGATTGTGGAAATGGCGGGGAAGAGTCACTGCGCGGGCAGATCGAAATCCGAGGCGCTGGTCATTTCTCTATTTTTCGCCTCTTCGTCGATGCCGGATCGGATGGCGGCTTCTTCCGAGCGATTGAGTGGGCCACATTCGTACGGATCATTTCCCGGAGCACGGCAACATCGATGTCCGCGAGTTTTCTGATGTACAGGCAGCCCGTACTCGCCTTGGCCTTGCCGAGTTTCTCCAGCTCGCGGGGGAATCGCTCTTGGAGACCGGCGAGAAAATACACGGCCAGCGCATCCTTGCATGGCGCGAAACCGGCCAGAAAGGTATCGCCTTCATGCCCGCTCGCCTAAACGTAGGGGAAGTGGCCGAAGCCGACCATCGTGGAGCCCCACATCCTGGGCGGCTCGGCCGTGATCTCGTGCATGATCTCGAGCAAGTAGAAGGCTTCTGCGCGACGCCGCGGATCGGGAACGCCGTTGAGAAATGCGTCGACACTGGCTTCCGTCTGTTTGGTTTTCTGCTTGGCCACGATGCCAATTGTTTTCCAACGGGAACTTCGCTTGCCCTGGCCATGCCCCAGGAAGCGCTACGTAAGCCTGCTAGTTCTGAGGCACCGGCGTGGGCGGTGGGATCCGGTCGAGGGCTTGTGGCGGAGCGGGTTGCGGGACGGGCTGGGAATACACCTGGTTCTGCGGCTGAACGTAAACCGGAGCTTGGCCCGGCTGCACGTACAAGGGCGCAGGTCCAGCATAGACCGGAGCTGGCGCCCCATACGCCGGGGCGTAGGGATAGTAGTAGGTGCCGTAGTACGGCCGATAGTACGGGGCATAATACGGAGTGTAATACGGTGCCGGCGCAAAAATCGGCAGCCCGATTCCGATGCCGATCCGGACACCGGCCTGGGCCGACACCAAGGGCAACAGGAGCACGCCCACGGCTGCGAGAAGGAATCTGCGAGACACGATGGAGCCTCCCTTCCAATAGAAGATCGTCGTCGGCACCCCCCTGCTCACACGGAGCCAATCAAGTCTAACCTCCATTCGAAGCCGAATTGGCCATTCTGGGTGCCGGCACGCGCCTCGGCGGGGTGCGCCGCCCGGCAATCCCGGCACGGTCGTTGCTCTCGCTCCAGCGCCGCTGCCGACACACGTTGAAATGCAACCCAAGGATTGCATAATAAAGCCGTGGGCCGAGACATGGACAAAGTGTTCAAGGCACTGGCCGATCCGAGCCGGCGCTTGCTCCTCGACCGTCTGTATGCGGAAAACGGTCAAATGCTTGGGCAGCTCTGTGAGCACATGGACATGACTCGGCAGGCCGTGACCAAGCATCTCGCCTTGTTGGAGGAGGCAAACCTGGTGGTCACGATTTGGCGGGGCCGCGAGAAACTCCATTATCTCAACCCGGTGCCGATCCACGAAATCGCGGAGCGTTGGATTGGGAAATTCGCCCAAGGCCGGCTGCGCATTCTCGCCGATCTCAAGAAACAGTTGGAAGGGAAATCCGATGGCTGACTCGCGCTTCGTTTACGTGACCTACATCCGCACCAGCATCGAGAAGCTTTGGCAAGCCCTCATCGACCCGGAGTTCACGCGCCGCTACTGGTGCGCGACCTGGCAGGAATCAGATTGGAAGCCCGGCGCTGCGTGGCGAATCATGATCCCGGATGGACGCGTAGCCGACAGCGGCCAAGTTCTTGAAATCGATCCCCCGCGCAAACTCGTGCTCGCCTGGCGGAACGAATTCCAACCCGAACTGCGCGCCGAAGGATTTTCGCGTCTGACGTATGAACTGGAACAGCAGGGGGAAGTGGTCCAGCTCACCATTCTCCACGAAATTGAGAAGCCCGACTCGAACTTCATTCAAGCGGTTTCGGGGGGATGGCCACTCATTCTGGCAAGTCTCAAAAGCCTGCTGGAAACCGGCACATCGCTCGAAGCAACGCGGCACTGGCCAAAAGATACGTGAGGAGGGAACGATGGATGAGGAAAAACGCAATTCCCGTCCGCAGTGGCTTCGGCAGCCGCGGGCGTGATTTCAAAATCGCTGACGGCAGACAAGGAGTTGTGCAACGTGGAAGACCTGCTTCAACGTGAATTCATTGTTGATGTCCCCCTCGAGCAGGCATGGCGGCATCTGGCACGAGTGGAGGCCTGGCCAAGCTGGGCCAAGCATATCAAGAGTGTGACCCTGGAACGTCCCGGCGAACTTTCGCCCTCCACCGTTGGCACGCTCCATCTTACCAACGGCCTGAAGGCGCGGTTCGCGATGACGGAGTTCGTCCCGAATAGCCATTGGAAGTGGGCCAGCAACTTCCTTTGGTTGAGGATTTACTACGATCATCGGTTTGAGCCGATCGAGGACGACCGGACCAAAATGCAGTTCATCATCGAAGCCCGAGACTTAGGGTTCGGCAAATTTGTCCTGGCAAAGCTGTATGCAGCCATTTACCACAAGATCTTGGACAAGGCCATTGTGAACTTGGTTGCAGACCCGGTGTGTGAGCCCCGGGTTGGTGAGCCGGAACCCGTCGCGCGCTCCGGGCTTGGTTCCGCTGCATGCTACATACGGTCACCATTTGCGCTCGGCAACCAGGCAATCACCTGGAAGTCCTCGACTTTGTTCCGAGAAGTGATCGCCACGCCTTCCGCTCGAAGCCGGGCGATCTGCCTGCGACCGACGGCTCCCAGCTTCGTGGAGCTGACAACCCCGTTGGCGGCCACAACCCGGAACCAGGGGAGTTGTTGGGACTCCTCCTTTGAAAGCCTCGCGAGGACGAAGGCAACTTGGCGTGCGGTGCCGCGCAGATAGTGGGCGATGTTCCCGTACGTGGTGACCCGGCCCTCCGGGATGGCGGCCACAACGTCCATGACCTGCGACTTGAATCGCGCACCTCCGTCGGTTTTTGCCATTGGCCTGCTCCGACCGCTGATGAATCATCTTCGTGCCCGGGGGCGGTTTCACGGGCTGAGTGCAAGCACGGCAAAGGCGGTCGCTGCATCCGACATGAACTTGCCCGAGTGGCTGGCCGGGTCGCGCTTCTTGATGAGCGATCGGCTTTGCCAGGCGCCCGTCGCCGTCTGATTGCGTTTGAGCCAGTCCAAGCCCTTGGCAAGCTTCACGTCTTCTTTTGGTAGGCCGGCTGTCCGGAGGACATGCACGATGAAGCTGGTTGCGTAGCCGTCCGAGGCGGTCTCCGGCATGGGCAGGCTCCGCGTCCACGGTCCCAGCGAGGGCAGGTTCCAGCCGCCATCCGTCCGCTGCTTGTCCAGCAATTGATGGGTCAGGTGTTCCTGTTCAGTTTTGGTGAGGACGCTACCGATTTTCGCAGCTGCCCAAAGGCCCCAGACTTGGTGATGCAGATTTTGCTTTCGGAACTCGAGTCTCAGATAGCCTCGGAGTCGGTTGACATGAGCGTCGAAGCCTGCGTCGGCCCCCGGGGTGTAGTAGCCCGGCGCGGTCCCAACAGCGACCGCGGCTAAGGCTGCTCCAACGTAGCGTGCGCCTTTGCTTCCCCACGGGGGTTCGTTGAAATCGAGCCATTCCCAGGAACCGCTGCCGTCGCCGGTTTGCACCTGGGTGTCCCACAAGTGAGAAAATGCCAGTTTCGTTGCCTCCGTGGGCGAGGTTCTGCCTTGGTAACGGTCATCGAAGGCGAGGATCGCGGCATTGAAAACAGCTTCCGTTCCCCAGGATTGAACCTTCAGCTGGTCTGTGGCGTCGTAGTACAGGCCGAATTCCTTCGAATCTAGGTGCTTCCAGTTGGCAACACGCAGCCGGACTTGGGTGAACAGCTTGGCCTCCGACTCTGATGGCGACTTGGCGCCGGCGAGGTAGTCGAGAGCAGGTCGCGCCAACGCGTAGGGCAAGCCGGTGTGGCAGCTGATGCACTGGGCGGAGCCGAACCAAGCTCGCTGACGCTCGTCCAAGTAATTCGCCGCCTTCTCGGGGCTCCATTCGGTTGGCTCTCCGCGGGCGCGATCGATGGGCCCAGCGAAAAGGACGATGATCAGCGCGGCAAGGCGTGCCAGTTGGCTCGGCTTCGATGGCATGTCTGTTCTCCGCAGTGGTAGTTCTGCCGGTTCGTCATGGTTCTTTTCTAGCGACCGGACAGCCCGCGCGGCATGGGACTTGGGCGGAAATTCGTCGCGCCCTGTGCATCCAGCAGCCGGCCGTTCCTAAACTGTTGCCACGCTGTGCAATCCAGTCACCGACGACTTGCGGCACCTGGTGAAGCAGGCGACCCATCGATGCGTCACCCTTTGCCCTCATTCCTGAAGCAATACCGCCTGTCGCAAGTAGTGAAGAACGATTGCTCCCCTACTGCGGCCTCCAGGGTACGCGGCTGCCGTCGATCGTGGTTTGGTAGTGGAGCGGCTCGATGATGTGCGGGTTCGAGCCGTCGAAGCCCATGACCCAAACGGGGCGCTTGTCGGCACGGCGCTCGCGGTAGGCGCGTTCGCTGGCCTTGCCGTCGCGCCAATAGATTTCATCGCAGTAACGGAAGGAAATCCACTTGCCGTCCGGCGAAACGGCGGGTGTTGTGCAGGCTTTGCCGAGCCTGGTTAGCTGAACGGCGTTTTTGCCATCAGGGTCGATGCGAAATAGTTCCAGCGCGTCGCCGACTTGATCGGCATAGATAATCCATTTGCCGTCGGGAGACCAGGCGGCGTGGACACCGTCGTAGACGTTTCCCTTCGTCGTAAGGGTGCGAATATTGGAACCGTCCGCATTCATGATGCACAAATGATGGCCGTCGTTTTTGGCCTGGGCGAATGCGACCTGCTTGCCGTTGGGTGAGACGGCCGGATCGATGCCCGGGCCTATTTCTTGAAATCCTGATCCATCCGGGGCGATACGGCACATGCGCGGCGGCCCTTTGCCGAACAAGCCGAAATAAATCCATTTGCCATCGGCCGTCCAGCTTTGCATCCCGGCTTCGACGCCGCGTTTTTCATGGGTCAGTTGCCGAAGATTGTTCCCGTCGGCCCCGATCAGATACAGGTTATGCGTCCCATCGCGGTCGGAGTTGAATGCTACCCATTTGCCGTCTGGCGACCACGACGGATAGCGCTTCTTGGAATTGGGACTTCGCGTCAGGTTGCGCGCATCGCCCGTGTCGGGATTGATGATGAAGATATCGGTGTCGCCGGTGCGGAAAGTTGCGACCAGCAACTCGTGGCCGAATGGCTCGGAACGATTTTCCTCATCGGCCCGGCAGGCTGCCAGCGACGGGCAGGCGAGTGCAATTCCAAGCACGGGGGCGGGAACGGAGCCGCTACGAAACAGAACGGCCACAAGACAAGGCAGGCAGCCAATCAGTCGGATGAAATGAGATGCATTCATCACGGTACTGCTCCGCTCCTATTGTGCCTTCAACCCCGGCGACGGAAAATGCTTCGCGGCCTCATCCAGGACCAGCACCCTATCGACCAATTCGCCGGGATCGGGCGAGAGGAACTGGCGTTCGCCGCTGTTGGGGAACTCTCCGACTTCTGTTGCCGAACCCGTGCGCGGATTGAACCACCATGGCCGCACCTTGGTACCGCTTATTTTGTCCATGCGGACCTTTGGTGGATCAATGATTCGACTATTGTGCGCATGGAATGTATCAGCGGCAAGGAGACAGGGCCCAAGTTCGGCCTGGCCGAACCATGAACCAGGCACTGATTGACCATGCTGCCACGCAAATAGTGCACACAACCCAGAATCGTTTGTTACATCACGGAGTCGATGTCGATATACCCTTCGCAAGGGGCTACACGATGCTGCATCACCTGGCGACGCCGGTGGCGGGACGCAGCGGAGCATTCTCGCCCCCCGAAGAGGAGCACCGCCAGCGCGCGACGATGCTGCACGACGCCGGCGCGTCGCTGACAATACTGGATTCGCTGCTCCAATCGATGCCGCTCGGGTGGGCCTGGCGTTGGGGCCGCATCGCGCTTGTCCAACTACACCTGGAACGCGGCGCGGACGCAGTGAAGGCGGATGCCGAGCGGTGGGCAACGCCTTGGGCATGGGCAACGAAGCGCGGGCATCACGCGATCGTCGAGCTGCGGCGTTCCCGTGGCACGGGGACCTGAGTGACCAATCGCCGTCGCCGGGCCGCCCCGCGAAAGGTCAAATCCCGTCGCCAGTCGCTCCCGCAGCCAGGGACGGGATTTGAGCTTGCGAAACAGTCGGGGCGACTGGACGCCGTTAGAACGTTCTCTTGGGGCATTGCTGGCTGGGACGCCAGCTTGCGGCGGTGCCGTCAGAACCTGTCGTTCAAGCGGGCCAGCAGGACAGCGCCGGATCGAGCCTTCAGCGCGACTACGGTTCCCGCAGGAACAGTTTGGCGGAGCCGTAGTCGATCACCGCTGCGAACTGCCTGAGAAGCGGTGCGCCGAGGATGCCGTCGAATGGGGCGTCACCGTCCTGTTGCAGCGCTGCATTGATGACAAAGAGATTATCCAGATAGGTGTCCAATGATGTGCGAATAGACCCGAGTGAGAATTCAGGGATGCGCGACTTCTTTGAAGTCGTGCCGCTGTCGACACTGCCTCGAATCGGAGTCGTGGACGGTTCCGCAAGTAGATGCAGCCGCTCGGCCGCCGCCTGGTCGATGATCGATGCCTGGGCGCCGGTATCGACCATAAACCGGGCCCGCTGCCCGCCAATGTGAACCTCCACGCCAAGCAATTTCTGCTTGTAGGGCAGCAGTGGGATTTCTTGATATCCTTGTGCTTTCAAGCATGCCGCTAGGTGGACGTTGGCCGGGACTTGCGAAGCGATTTCCTTTGCAGAAGCAGTCGACGCCGCTAGCCGCAGAAACAATGTAGTCGAGCCGAAGTCGATAATTGCGCCAGTGGGCGCCATGAAGTCGCTGCCCAGCCAACCATCCGGCAGAGGATCTTTTGCTGCAATTCGCGTTTTGTGCTGATTCGACATGTCCTTCACCAGCACATTGACCTTCATCTCCACGCCGCCGACGGACAGGCGATCCATCACGATTCTCGGCAGCTCTTCCGTTTTCCCGCCGACCCCACTGATCAATCGGCCCGACGGCACGGTGGGGAGGTTAGACCGCTCCACAGCCGATTTATCCATCGTGGTGTCTGTCGCTCCCGTATCGAGGTAGAAAAGCCGCGACTCGCCATTGACCTGGGTCGTGACATCCAGATTCCCCGAATTGGCCATCCGGAGCGGCACTTCAGTAAACCCGTTCCGACGGAGCAAGTCGGCACGCTCTTTTTCCGCCGATGTGTTTAGCTCAGCGGATTCGGAATTCGGGCGAGGAAGCCCGTGCGGTCGGCTTGGATGAAGCAGCAAGAAGACCACGACAACAAGCCCGATGGTGCCCAGTGTGCCTCCAATCCAGAATCGCTTGCGTGGCATCGTAGACCTTTGCGGAATCGCCCTGGTCGTCTGCCGTTCGCGGTGACGGCGCGATCACAGCACTTCTCTTGTTCCTTCCCAATGGTTGTGTACCTCAACAGCAGTCATTTTAGTGATGCTGCCCCCCGCCGAGAAGGCCCGACGAGTGTTTGCACTCAGATCGAATCAACCAGAGAAGGCACATGCGACGAATCGCGCAAAGCACCCCTGCGGCGCAGGACGATGTTTGAAATAGATGGGCGCGGTCGGGATTGGCTGGGGTCCAAGCAAAGGGGCCCTTCGCCATGTCCAATGGAAAGGCATTTGAAGAATCAAGTCAGGGCGACAGGACACCGTTAGAACTTTTTATTGCCGGGTCCGGCAAATGGGAGACGAGGGTTCGGAGCTTGCTGTTGGACCGCGGACATCAAATCACAATTGGCCAATCATCTACAACCGCTCGGCGAAGACCAGGGCTTGACTATTCGGACTCCTAATCACGAACTCATCCTTGCCGTAATGGCTGGAGAGAGAGTGGCTCGAGTGGCTCTCTCCCATCAAGTCGGCGGTCGATCCTTTTTAGCTTAGAACCTCCACGGCCATGTGCTGGTTTCGCCATCAATCCGGGCGTTGCTTGGACGCCAATCTCAGCGCAAGCTCCAACTGCGCGTCGACGCCGCGAAGGAGGTCGGCGGTTTTCGTCACGACAACGTGATCGGGGATTATGCCGCGGCGTTTGCCGGCGTACCCGGACACCGCGTTCCACGAGCTGGCCAACGGCAGGCCGAAGCACACCTTCGAGTTGGGCAGGGTGACCGTCGGCTCCGTGCTCGAGTTGTTCCCGTAGTAGGCGCCCGCGGTCTCTTCGCCGATAAAGGTGGCACGCTCGAGGTGATGGAGTACGGCGCAGGTATCCGCCGCCGTGGAGAACGTCTTGCCGTCAATCAGGATGATCACGTCTCCGGAAAACCGATCTTTGGCCGGCTGCTTCTCGCCGAGACTATCGTGTAATTCCTCGCTCACGAAAAACCCGCCGTCGGGGTTGGGCGTCAGGCATTTGCGAATGTGCGCGCGCTGCTCGGCGTTTAATCGTTTGGCGTCCCAGTGGTCTTCGAAGGACCACGTGATCGTCTTGACAATCACCCGATCGACGTAGTGGAACGGCTTGTCCATGAGGTAGGACACCAGCATTACGCCGTAAGTGTCCTCGCCGCCGCCGTTGCCCCGGAGGTCGATGATCAGCGTTTTTGTCCCTTTCTCGCGCAGCACTCCGAAGGTGTCT
>DATGIQ010000472.1:0-38347 GCA_035295665.1 Gemmataceae bacterium
TCCCTCTCCGCGATCTGATGGCTCAACGGATTGCTCTGATCAAGCCGAGTGCCCTGGGCGACATTGTCCACACGCTGCCCGTGTTGTCCGCGCTGCGGCAGCGATTTCCCCAAGCACATATTGCCTGGGTCGTAAACCGCAGTTATGCGGAACTGCTCGACGGGCATCCGGAGCTGGACGCCATCGTGCCGTTCGAACGCGGGGCATCCAGGTCCGGCCTCTGGTCGGCCGCGTACGCCTATGGCCAATTCTTCACCCGGTTTCGCCAACAGCATTTTGACCTTGTCATCGATTTGCAAGGTCTGTTTCGCAGCGGCATGATGACGGCCTTTAGCGGGGCAGGACGGCGCGTGGGACTCAGCTCGGCCCGTGAAGGAGCGCGGGCATTTTACACCGATGTCCTTGCGGTCACCGATTTTCAAACGATGCATGCAGTCGATCGCTATTGGCTGGTGGCCGAGGCCCTGGGTGTGGGACATTTGCCCAAGCTGTTTCACGTCCCCTTGTCCGAATCGGCCCGGCGCTGGGCGGCAGCGTTGCTGCACGATTGTCCGCAGCCATGGATCGCCGTGGGCGTTGGGGCACGCTGGCAGACCAAGCGCTGGCCGCCCAAACACTTTGCTGCCCTGGTCCGGCAGGCCCAGGAATGGATAGGTGGCACAGCCCTCTTCGTCGGTGGCCGAGACGAGATACCGCTTGCCCGGAGAGCGGCCCAAGCCTTGGTGGGCGAGGTCCGCAATCTTACCGGGCGAACGACGATTTCCCAGTTGGCGGCCCTCTTGGCTGCCGTCGACGTGATGATCGCCAATGACACGGGGCCGTTGCATTTGGCGGCGGCGCTGGGCCGGCCGGTCGTCGCCCCGTATACTTGCACCAAGGCACTTCTCAGCGGGCCTTACCGGGCGGTGGGAGGAGCCGTGGAAACGCGTATGTGGTGCCAGGGGAGTTATCGTAAGCGTTGCGGCCGTCTGGAGTGCATGGCCGAGCTAACTGCGGACCGATTGTGGCCCCTTCTCGAAGGAATTCTTCGGACATGGAAGAGCAGCTCCCTTACCGCCTGATCCTGGCCAGTGGCTCGCCAGCGCGGCGCGAATTGCTGGAGCGGTCGGGGTATCGCTTCACCGTGCTGCCGGCCAATATCGACGAGCCTTCCGGCGAAGATTTTCCCGATGCGCGTTCGCTGGTGCAGCATACGGCCTGGCTGAAGGCCGCGGCAGTGGCCCCGCGCGTGGAGCAAGGCATCGTTCTCGCAGCGGACACGGTGGGCTGGCTACATGGGAAGGTGATCGGCAAACCCGCCGATGAAACCGATGCGCGGCGAATTCTGCGCCTGCTGTCTGGAACGCAGCATGAGTTGTGGACGGGAGTCTGTCTGTGGCGCCGCCCGGACGAGATCCAGCTCGCCTGGCAAGAAGTGAGCCACGTGGCCATGGCGCCGCTGAGCGCTGCGGAGTTGGACGCGTATCTGGCGAACCGTACGTGGCAGGGTTGCTCGGGCGCTTATGCGATCCAGGAGGGAAATGATCCTTATGTGCGCGTCCTCCAGGGAAGCACGAGCAATGTCATCGGCTTGCCGATGGAGACGTTGGCGAAAGTATTCGTCTGGCTCGCAAACCGTTACGAATGGTTGGGCCGCTCATAAAGGGAGACGCTCAACAATATTGAGACACTCCCCAGGTTCCGAGGCATTGACAATGAGTTCCAGGTCCTTCACGCATTGGCCAAGAGTGCCCGCAAGTTGAGGTCCGAGGACCAAACCAGCAAATCGTCGCCTATTGCGCTGCCAGTCTTCAGCCATTTGCCGTAAGCACATCCATGTCGCGGCGCCCGGAGCTGATCGGTGATCGATTGCGGCACATGCACATCCATGTACAGTATCGCACTCCTCTACAATAATCCCTTCGCCCACATGCGAACATCGAAAAGCGGCCGCCGTGCTTCTTGCCTTTCGCGCTGAGCCTGTTTCCATTCGGCGCGGATTTCGCTGTCCATCTCTTCTTGGTGATCGAATCAATAGGCCATCGCTGCGTGGGCTTCGGCAGGTGTCAGGCAAAGGTGCTGTCGGCACATTTCCTCGACAGACCAGCCATAGGCGAGATAATCCATGACAATCTGGGCCACACCCAGTTGTGTCCGTTTCGCGGCGGTTCGCAGAACCGCGCGGGGCGCATCCGTACCCGGTTCTGCGAACCGCCGCGAAACACAAACGGACACGTTCAGCGGGACTGGCTCTTAGCATCGCTCGATGGATAACCTATTTGTGCGCAGAAATTCGTCGCACTCCGACCGCGTAAAGACGCCCGGTGTCGTGCCGAGGGCGCGCACACAGCTGGCGCCCAATGCGCTAGCCACGCGCAGACAATCCTCGGCGGATGCATCGTGCAGCAACCCCCAGATGTAACCCGCATCGAAGGCATCGCCGCCGCCGCTGCCATCCACGAACGGCACGGAGTAAACCCCCGCGCGGAGACGAACCTCATCGTTCACCAGCACCGCTCCGTCGGCACCCTGCGTGATGACGACGGTGCCGGCACCCAGGCGGCGGAACAGCTCGGCTTGTCGCAGCGGATCGCTCTCTCCGGTGATCTGTTCCGCCTCGTGATCGTTCGGCAGAAAAACATCGACCTCAGGCAGCAAGGGTTCCAGACGGGAAAGATACTCTCCCGGCTGAGGCACCGCCACATCCAAAACCGTTTTCACCCCTGCTTTACGGGCCGCGGCAAAGACGGCCATTAATTCGTCTGCACGCACATTCGGCATCAGCAGATAACCGCCCAGATAGAGCACCCGGCAACGCCGCACGCGCTCTGGAGGAATGTTGGCTGCGCTGAATTCGGCATTGGCACCGAAGGTATGGATGAACCTGCGATCTTGCCCCGCCACGTTCACAATCAGGGTTTGGCTCGTGTCAAGGCCGCGGCTCACCGCGACCGCAGCAATGTCCACGCCCTGCGCACGGAGCAGTTCGGTCACGACACCGCCAAAAATATCACTGCCGACCCGCCCCACCACCGCGGCCCGTACCCCCATCTTGCTCAGATCCACCGCGGCATTGGCCGCACAGCCACCCAGCGTCAGGATCAAACGCTCCGCCATGACCAGCTCACCCGCCGCCGGCACGTGCGAAATGGGCGCACACACGTGGTCGGCAACGATAATGCCGGCACACAAAACCTCCGCGTCTTCATTCATCATCGGTCTCCCTTCTGCCGCCTGCTCATTGCCGTTGCCAGGCCAGGTGTCGTTTCCCAAGCCTACGGCTGAGCAGTCACACCTTGTGAAAGTAACGGATAGATTGGGTTGTGTGCAAATCATTTGACGTACCGGGGCCAATTCGTAGGCTAAGAGAAGATAGCCCGCATGCCTGACCTCCCTTTTGATCCGAGCATCGCGATGAAAATCTGGAAGCTTTTTCCGGTCCTGCTGATCGTAGCGAGCATGGGTGGTGGAATCGTTCCCCGGCCAGCCAGCGCCGCCGAACCCGACACTTTTTGGGAAACCTGGCGTTCCCGCCAACGCAGTGAGCTGGCGACTTTACCCAAGCCTCCCGACGCGCCGCCCGGTGTGGGATCTCCCGTAGATCGTTTCCTGAACGCGCACTGGGCCAAGCTCGGCATTCAGCCTCCCGCGATCGTGCCGGACCGGACTTTCGCGCGGCGAGTTTATCTCGACGTGGTTGGCCTGCTTCCTACCCTTGAGCAGCTCGAATCGTTTGAACGCGACCCCAATCCAGATAAACGTCAACGGCTCGTGGACGCCCTGCTTGGGGATAAACAGGCATATGCGGAACATTGGATGACCTTTTGGAACGACCTACTTCGCAACGATGAACAGACCAATATCGATGGGCTCCGCAAGCCGATTACCCCGTGGCTGTATGCGTCCTTGCTCGAAAACAAGCCGTTCGATCGCTTCGTCGGAGAGCTGCTCAATCCCGGCGCGGACGGGCCGGATGGTTACCTCAAGGGGGTGAATTGGCGCGGCCGGGTCAACGCCAGCCAGATGCCGCCGGTGCAGGCGGCTCAAAACGTTTCCCAGGTCTTCCTGGCCAGCTCGCTCAAATGTGCCTCCTGCCATGACAGTTTCATCAACGAATGGAAGCTGGAGCAAGCCTATGGGCTGGCCAGCTTCTTCGCGCCCACGAACCTGGAGATGCACCGCTGCGATAAGGCAACGGGGAGAATTGTGCCGCCCCGGTTCCTTTTCCCGGATCTCGGCTCAATCGCGGCCGATGCGGACCAAGCGGCCCGGCACCGAGCCGTGGCCGAAATGGTCACCCGACCCAAGAATCCGCGCTTTGCCAAGACGATTGTCAATCGCTTCTGGAAACGGCTCCTGGGACGGGGCCTGTTCGAGCCGGTCGATGATTTTGACGGCAATCCCCAGCACTCGGAACTCTTGGAATGGCTGGCGTACGATTTCATGAGTCATGATTACGATGCCAAGCATACGCTGCGACAAATTCTGCTGTCGCGGGTCTATCAGCTTCCGGTGTCTCCGCCCAAGCCGCTCAAGGCCAAGGAAGTCCCGGTGCTGGCTGGCCCAGTCGAACGGCGACTGACCAGCGAGCAATACCTGGATGCCATCGCCCAGGTGACCGGCAATTGGCCGAAGGTTCCGGTCATGAAGGTGACGGTGGCCAATCCACAGATTCGGGCCTGGCGGCACAAGAAGCCAGACTCCTTGGCCACGGCGCTGGGCCGGCCTAACCGCGAACAGGTTTGCACGGACCGCAATCAAGAAAGCACTGTCCTGCAAGAGCTGGAACTCGTCAATGGGACAGCCCTGAGCGACCGGCTGCGGGAAGGCGCCAAGCTGCTCTTGGCGTCGGACCTCGGGCGGCAAGAGGACGTGGCTGGCGTGATCCGCGAATTGTATCTGCGTGCCCTGGGCCGGTTGCCGAACGAGGCCGAAGTTGCGCTGGCTCGGCCGCTGCTCGGAACCATGGAAGATGCACCGGCACATCGCCAAGGAGGGTGGGAAGATTTCCTATGGGTGATGTTTCTCAGCCCCGAATTTCAGTTCATCCACTGAGCCTGCGTGAGGAGGTTCCGCCGATGTTGCCACAAACGATTTCCCGCCGTCATTTCCTGGGCACCAGTTGTGCCGCCGGCGCAGCCGCCCTTCTCGGATCTTCCCTTCGCGCTCAGGAAACGGCATCCGACAAGATTCAGCCCACCGCCGATACGCTGGTCGTCCTCTGGATGGCCGGCGGCCAGGCGTCTACGGAAACATGGGATCCGAAAAAATTTACGCCCTTCGAGCGGGGCATGGAGGCCAAGGCGGTCTATTCGACGTTCCGTGCGATCCCGACCAGCGTGGACGGTTTGTCCCTCTCGGAAGGGCTGCCCAACATGGCCAAGGTGATGCACCTGGGCACCCTCATTCGAACATTCAAGGCGGGGGACCTCGGGTTCATTCTGCACTCGCGGCATCAGTATCACTGGCACACCGGCTACGTGCCGCCCCAACCGGTTGCAGCGCCTCACCTCGGTGCCGTGATCGCGCGCACCCTCGGACCGCGCCATCCCGACGTGCCGGCCTTCATCGACATCGGCCAGCGTTCAGCCGGTGGAGAAGATTTCGAGGTCAAGGCGTTTCAGACGGCGGGCTTTCTCGGCACGGCCTACGGCCCGTTTCTTGTCCCCGAGCCCGCCGACGCGGTCCACACCGTCCAACCGCCGCCAGGTATGTCGAAGCAGCGCTTCAAGGAGCGCTACCAGCTCTACGTGAAGACGCTCCAAGCAAAGCGGCAGGCCGCCGGTCTCGATCCCAAGGCGGAGGAGTTCCTCAAAGCGTTGGAAGGAGCCCATCGCTTTCTGAACTCCCCGGCAGCCAAGGCGTTTGACCTCAGCCTGGAACCGAAGGAGAGCTACGAAGTGTACAACACGGGCCGGTTCGGGCTGGGATGCTTGTTGGCGCGGCGGCTCGTCGAGGCCGGTGCCCGCTTCATCGAGGTGACGACGGAATATGTCCCGTTCATGGGCTGGGACACCCACGAGAATGGCCACAGCCGAACGGTTGAAATGATGAAGCTGATCGACGCCCCGATTGCCCGCTTGATCCGGGACCTCGAGGAGCGCAAGCTACTTTCCCGTACCTTGATTGTCATCGCCTCCGAGTTCAGTCGTGATATGCTCACCGAGGGCAAACCGGATAAGCCGGTGAAGGACCAGGTCCAAGTCCCGGATCGTGTCACCGAGGAGAAGCATTACGGTATGCACCGCCACTTTACCGGCGCGGGCGGCATCGTGCTCTTCGGCGGCGGCATCCGGCGCGGCAACGTGTATGGCAAGACGGCAGACGAGCGGCCTTTTGTCACCGTGGAAAACCCCGTGACGATTCCGAATCTGCACGCCACGCTTTACCGGGCCATGGGAATCCCGGCGGACTTCTCGTATGAGACAGAGGGCCGGCCTTTTTATGTCACCGAAGACGGCAAGGGCAAAGCGATCGAGGCGCTTTTTGCATGAGAGCCATTTAATCTTCGCTGGCAGCCAGCAAGGCTGTCTCGTTGACGACGTTCGCCAAGTCAGCGCCCACAAACTCGGCGGAAAGTGCTTCTCCCACCGCCCGCCTGGTTAGCGGTGCATCACTGTCATCATTTTGCTACTGAGGGCGGTTCCGCTCACCATCACGGACACGCCCAAGCAGAGCAGGGCCACCAAAACCAGCGTCAACGTGTATTGGATCCCGACCAACGCGAGGATGCCCAGGATAATCCCGGCCAGCCCCACCAACGCTTGCGCGGCGTTGGATGCGGATACCATTTCGCTGGCTGTGCGCCGGCTGATTTCCCCCTCGGGTCCGGTCCACGCTCGATCGATGGCCAACGCGTTGAGGCGGGAGGAGGCGCCAATCCCCAGCACCAGCACACCACCAAAGACGATGGCCGCCACCGCCAACAGCACGGCTGGAAAGACTTGCAGCAGCGCCAGGATGCCCAGCACGATGCCTGCGGCGCCGCCAAGGAACTCTGCGCTCATGCCGCCCCCCAGCTGGCGGCTTGCCGAGCGCGTTCCCGCGGTTTCAGCCACCAGTGCGGAAAAACGCGCTGCGATGGCCGCCCCTTGGATAAGCAAAGCCGCGCCTAAGACGATGGCCGCGACCGCCGCCAGATAGATCGGAAAAACTCCTGCCAAGCCGACAATGGCAAGTACCACCGTCGCGATGCCTCCAATAGACTCAACAGCAGAGCCCCCGGTCACGAACTCTGCAGATCGTTCCTCCTCACGTGGTTGCAAGAGCTGTCGTTCTTGCTCCCGTGCCCGCGTAGTCGGGTCTCGGAGGTCGTGTGTCTCAACCGTAGCCATTTCTCTCTTCCTTTCTTTACGGACGATCTCCACGACGACCGAGGACCCGTTTCCCCAGCAGTCGGGGGATAGTTGACACGACGGTCAGGGGATATCACTCATCTGATTAATGCATTTGCACTTATCGTGCCGATTGCCTGCATCGACGGGACCAGCCTTCCGCGCCAATGGATATTTTCTCTCCACTAACACGGCGACAGCGAACATCGTGTTCTGTGGCCATCCGTGCCAAGGCAATCCATCGGTGCCGCACATTGGTACGTTGGTTGCAGTAGTAGTTTGATGAGATCGAGAACGCGGATCGAGATACTTGCTTGCCCATCACGGCTTGGAGGATCAGGCTCGAGGACACGGCCGAAGGAATCAACCATGAATGATATGAACGCTGGGCTGGCTGCGGCCACCCGGTTCCATTTTCGTCGCTTACATCGTCGCGATCTACCTCAGGTGCTGCACCTTGCTGAACTCATCCTGCCACCGGCTACACAGAACCCGCAACTTCCTGTGCTGGTGCAGTCAAGGGAAACACTGGGCGTTATCGCCGAAGCAAGCAATCGCCTCGCTGGCTTTGCAATCTGTGCCATCGTCCCGCAGACGGATTATGATTGTGCTGGAAGTGCTCGATCTCTGCCCCGGTTTTTCCGCGGGCTGATGCATCGAATGATTTCCCGACCCTTGCAGGTCGACCTGCTCCAGGTCGCCGTAGCCCCGGAGTGGCAGGAATCCGGCATCGAAGAAAAGCTGCTCCAGAAACTGGACCGCGAGCTCCGCCAGTTTGGCAAATGGATCAAGATCACCGTGCCGGAGACGGATCTGCCTGCGCAGCGGTTCCTCCACGTTGCCGGATATCGGGCCATTCAAGTCTTGAGAGATTACTACACCAGCGAAGATGGCTATCTTTTTGAATCGAGGTAGACACGTGTGGGTGAAGCGCTGGCCGACCGCTTTCCTGCGCCAGGTGACGAGGCCGTTCCTGCGCCTGCGGAGTCCGAGACTACGCAGCCTCCACTTTCATTACGAGAAGGCGGGACTATCCGTAGCCGATGAGCCAATTCCCTGGAACGCTGAGGCCATCGTGGTCAAAGCCCTGATCCAGTGGCCACGGGGTTTCATCCCGCCCAAGAGCGATTTCCAGTTACGGACGCCGGCTCATGTTCCACGCATGGCGGTCGAGTTGCAGGTGGATGAAGAAGAGGAGATGATTCGCGCGATTTTTCATCTTCCTCCAATCCAGGATGCGACCCGGGCCATGATCTACTACCAAGATCGCCTGCTGGGCCAGGGCCTACTCCCTTTTCTGGCCGCGGATGTATTCCTTCGCGAAGTGCGCCTCCGCTCGTCGAGTTTCTTCGCCTTCTTCGGCAGGCAGGGCATTGCTTGTCAGCGTTTTCCGGAAGGCCAGTGCCGCGGCTTATCCGTCGGTGGAATCCTGACAAGCGCAACGAGCCTACTCCCGATCGTCGACTTTCAGCTGGAGCTGGAAGTTGCGGATCGCGGGACAGGACGTATACAGCGGATCGCTTTGCCGCTGACCCGCTCCCAGCTCCAGGGCAAAGAGGCCTGCTTGAGTGTGGCGCTGCCCTCCCGACCGCGGGGAGTCGGCACCTATTTCGCCCGCTGGATTTTGGCCGATCGCCTGTTGGGACATACCGAGCTCGATGTGATTCCGCAGGCGGCGTTTCAGCAGTCGCTGTCGGTCAGCGAAGGTTGTTTCCTTTCTCAGGCAAAGGGGAGTACGGCCCATTTGCGCCATCACTTGCTCACCTGTGACGACACGCGAGGCTTGTGGCCCTGTTTCTTGATTGGCACCAAGCTGGCCGGCATGGCCGGACTTTGTCTACTGCACATCCGCGTGCAGTTCCGCGAGCCGAACCGTCGACCGCTCCTCCGCAAGCAGAAAATATTGGTGACCGATCGGCCGTCGCTCTGCATGGTGGACATGAGGGGACTTGCGGACTACCAGCAGATTCGCGCCTTCGAGTTACTGAGCAACGGCAAAGTCCTCAGCACTCTACCGATTAGGCCCACGCCGGTGGCCACCTTCACGAATGAAGGGGCATTTCGTACTGCCCCCGATTGTGACTGGACTCCGTTCACCGAGGAAGAGCTCCTGGAACGCTTGGAAATACTCATGGAACCTGGAACGGGAACAGTCCCTTCTGATCAGGTACATTGCAGTGAGAGGAACGGGACTGATCCGCCGTCCGCAATACAGATGCATGCTCAGCAGCCCCAAATGGAGGATCCGTCGGGGAGTTCACGTGCCACACCATTTGTAGCGGAAGATCATCATCCGCGGTTAAGCGATCAGTAAGGGATCCCATCTTGAAAGTGCAGCAGGGCGGAGAGAATCGTTCATCGCCGAGCAAGTCCCTGGACGAGCTTAAGCACGCTTAATGACGTTGATGCGAAGTGTCCTAACCTGCCGCCGGATTTACGGTAGCGTAAACTTCCCTGCCTAATCGGAGGAACGCAACCGCCTAACGATGGATCCAGCCGGCCTTCAGTTCTCCCACCGGAGTATCGTATCGCCCAGTATGGGTAGTTGTTGCCCGCAAGTTGAAACTTGAGTGAGGAGAAGCCGCCCACGGCCAGGACCCGACTGTTCGTGGTCGACTCCAGCCCATTCGGCGAGCTGCGGCGGCACCCGGCTTGCAAGGAGTCTAGATAGATACGTGCACCATTCTTCGGAACAGGAGGACTAGCGATGGATTACCGACCTTTAATGGGTGCGGAGCGGAGACAACTTTTGGCGGCCCTACGCGGCAATGCCGAGTGCGGCTCCGCGATTCTAACAGATCGCAAAGATACCAGCTTCGTAGGCACGGCCGAAGATGTGACGGATCAGGAAGTGATCACGGCCATCAGGTCCGTACCCTGTCATTACTGAGCAGGTTCATTAAGGCAGGTGCTCAAAGTAGTCTCGGATGAGCCGGTAGCAGCTACAAGAGGCGGCCTCCAGACCCGGCCGGTCAAGGATGTGAAGTTCACCCCGGCGGTAGCGGATCAGCCCGGCGCGCTCCAGGGCGCTGGTAGCCTCAGACACACTGGCCAGCCGCACGGTCAGCATGAATGCTAAAAACTTCAGGGTAAGCGGCAGACGGTCGGACCCCAAGCGATCGTGGGCCATCAGCAGCCAGCGGGTGTACCGCTTCGGTACCGAGTGCAGGCAGTTGCACACAGCGGACTGGCTGACCTGGACCAGAAACGCATCGGTGTACTGTAGCAATAACTCGCTCAGTACAGAACTGCGCCGAGCCGCGGCGCGGAATGCTTTGGCTGACACCCGCAGAGCCGGACCCGGGGCTTGGACGATAGCCCGATGCGGATGGATGTCGGCTCCTAGAAACACCGGCAGACCCACCATTCCCTCTCGCCCCACGACCGCCACCTCCGCGACCTTTTCGCTCTCCACGGGAACGAGGATCGATACGAGTCCGCCGTCGGGAAAGTAAACCGATTGGATCGGCTCCCCTGCCTCAAAGAGCACCTCCCCGTGATTCAGGACGGCCGCCTTCAGATCATCCGCGAGCCACCGACGGACTCGGGGGGGCAGCGCTGCCAGCAATCGGTTTCCTCCATCCGAGGGCACAGTCGTGTTTGGCATGTAGCCTCCGCGCATCAGTGCTGTGCACTTTCCCCGCCCAATCTAGGATAAGAATGGCCGCCAACCGGGAAATCCCTTGATGGGCTTTTGCCCCCGGAATAATCCGAATGTACGGTAGCGTAAGTCGGCGTGCCTGGAGTTACGGTAGCGTAAACGGAATTGCCTGATTACAGGAACAGGACTGCCTGACGAGAGAATCAGTCGGCCTTCCGATGCCTCAATGGGTTTTCGCCGATTGGCGGATGCCGATCAGAGATGTCAGAGGCCGATGCCTCATGCCTTGATGGATGCCTACTCGGAAAGAACAGACCAACCGGGACCCTCAGCCGGGTTGCGCGATCTGCTTGATCGCCGAAAGACGGGCACACCGGTACCGGCACACAGTACGATATGAACCGACCAGACATACGCGCAGCAATCCCCCGTCGCGAAGATATGATTCATGTCCGCGCCTCACCTCCAGACTCCTTCAGAGGCACGAGGTTTGCATGATGATCACTGGGTTGTCTGCTCTCGCAGAGCCAGGACCAACCTCTTAAGCAGCCCCGCACCCTGGGCAGCACCTACCACAACGGACCTCACCCTGTTGGCCGCGGGTTGAGTACGGGAGGGTTCTTCTCGGACCCACGCACAGACTAAGTTTCAGTCGGCACCGTGTCCTTACCGAATTGGGGGTCATGCCCGTGACGGTGCGCCGTGTGTCCCCAGGGAAGATCGGCCTGTGGCCCATTCTAGGCCACACCAACTGCTCGTGCACTTTCCATCGGACATGTAGAATGGCCCCGGAATCCTGACGGCGAATCGTTTCCCGGGAGCGGTTGGGGTTCTGGAGCGGACTCTGTTTTCTTATGTGAATGAAAGGAGGAAGCATGCTAACGCACTACAAAGCCCAATGGATTTCCAAGTTCCAAGACTTGTTGCAAATCGCTGCGTAAGTCACAGCGATTGCATGATGTACTCCTGCTCGACACATTCGAGGGGTTCATCGTGATAGAGCCGGCTGACAAGAGCTTCGGGGATGGGCCCGTACTCAGCCCCGATGAATGTAACTACGAATTGCAACCGGCTTGGTACGCTGGCCCGATCGCTCGACTTACCGAAGCTCGGCAGCGCCTGGGCCTGAACGGCAACTTCGCAGGGAGTCCGTGACTCCTCCAACGTGGAGCCCCCTTCTCTCAGGACAGGCTGTCTGGCGTCCCTTGGAACGGGAGGCCGGGCGGCCTGGTTTCCGTTTGCCATTGGAGAGCAGCAATGATGAATAATGCCTCCACGAAACGATACCGTGATGGAAGGCGATGTGGTTATGCGCCACAACAGCATGAAGTACGGCGGCGATAATGTGCCGGACAGACAGGCCGCCAGCCGTGATGTGGTCCCGAAACCGTGTGAGGAAGCTCCTCCTCCGCTCGACACGCCGTGTGATCTCCCGATCACCAGCGACACTTCCTTCTCCAAGGAACAGATCATCCGGCGTTGCGGCCGGTACTTGCTAACCCGGGATGCGTCGGGCTTTCGTTGGGTCTTAACAGGCAGGCGCGGATCAGTCTGGTACTGGCATGCAGACACGCGGCAATGGACTGCCCGCTGTTGTGCCTACCGCACTCCGCAAGAAGCCCAAGCAGGGCTTGAGGAAGCCCTAACCCAAGAACAGGTCAGAGACCTGGCCCGGTGAGCGGATCACCTCTCCGTTCCGGCGTCTATCCCGTGTAGATTGATCGGGGCGTTCGAGGCTTCTCACCGAATTCGTAGCCGGCCACTGATGGTTGGTTACTTCAGCTCGGACGTGCAGTAAGCACACCGCACGGCCGCAATTGGAATGGTGGACACACAATAGGGACATTGCTTGGTCGTGGGCGCTGCCTTGGCGGGCCGCTTGAGTGCGTTCATCGCCTTTACCAGCAAGAAGACGCAGAAGACTACGATGAGGAAATCGAAAAACGTCTGTAGGAAGTTGCCATAGTTAAGATAGACCGGTCCTTTTTCTCCGGTACCGATTTGCATTTGCAATCCGGTGAAATTCACGCCGCCGACAGCCAAGCCGATGGGCGGCATCAGCACGTCGCCCACCAGCGAGCTAACGATCTTCCCGAACGCCGCTCCAATAATGATGCCGACAGCCATATCGACGACGTTGCCGCGCATCGCAAATTCTTTGAATTCTGTCAATAGTCCCATGGTGATCTCCCATTCTCCAATGGCTCAACCAACGAGCAGCCGAGAGCAAGCTGGAACGAGGTATCGTCACCGACGTTGAGAAGGACATCGAACCGTGCCTCCGTCTGGGGCTTCCCGATGGATAAGGCAGCACAGTCCCGATGTTGGAACAAGATGGATGAGAAATCCGGCACACGGTTAAGGGCAACAGCCGGATGATACGCTGGCTCGAGCTTCAGTGCAAGCGCTTTGCTCCGGTCGGGCTCTGGCAGGTGTCATGCCTCCGCCGTTGGTGCCTCGGAAACCGGTGGATCCTGCACAGGGGCAGAGGGACTGAGCTTCGGCGCCCCCTTGGGGCACAATCCCCGTGCCCACGAGATTAGCATTCAACCCTGACATGCCCGCGAAGGACCTTCGCAGGCATGTCAGGGTTGTGCCGCAGAATCATCCATGATGATTCAGATGCTCGAAGGCTGGCAGGGTTTGCCGAGCCGGGCTCGCTTGTCGTAGAGGAATTTCAGATGGTGATCCACATGCTCAATGTAACCTTTCACCATTTCTCCCACCGTCACCCGACCGCGCCGGTTGTGCGCGCCCTGGCGATTGAACGCCTCATCGGGCAGCTTTCGCAACACACGGGCAAACTGGCGGCGACCGACCTCGAAGAGAATAAGTGCATCCTCCAAGGATTGCTCGTGGGAAAATAGCCGCTCCACATACGCCGTTTCATCGGCGTACAACAGCGGCGGGTTGTCTTCAGTGAGCATTCGCTTCATCCGGTCGATGGCGATGCAGTCGCTGTCCGTCACATGGAGGACTAGTTCCAAGATCGACCATTTGCCGGGGCCCGGCCGTGCGGTGATTTCTTCCTTGCCCAACCCGGCTACCGCCTGGCGCAGCCGGGGACCACAGGCGACAAACGCTTCGATCAGTTGTCGGTCCATTCAAATCTCCTTGCGTTCGAGTGTCTCTTGAATTCTTTCGGTACGGATCGATACCCGCAAGCCCCTTGCCTCAACCCAGGCCATACCCGGATTTGCTCTGCGCACGGGTGAACAGCTCTGTCGTCACATAACGCTCGCCGGTATCGGGGAGGAGCACAACGATCATTTTTCCCGCGGCGGAGCTGCGGGAAGCCACCAGGAGCGCGGCATGCAGCGCGGCACCCGAGGAAACACCCGCCAGAATTCCTTCTTCGCGCCCCAGCCGGCGCGTGCAGTGGAAGGCTTCCTCGTCCGTTGCAGCTACGACGTCGTCGATGATATCGCGGTTCAACACCTTCGGGATGAAGCCGACGCCAATGCCCGGCATGCGATGGTTTCCTACGGGCCCTCCGGACAGAATCGCTGCCCCGACGGGCTCCACCGCAACCACACGGATCGTGGGTTTATGCTCCTTCAGCACCTCGCCCACGCCCGTAATGGTTCCACCGGTCCCCACGGCGGAAACGAAGATGTCCACGGCCCCGCGCGTAGCTTCCCAGATTTCCACAGCGGTGGTTCGCCGGTGTACTTCGGGGTTCGCAGGGTTGCTGAACTGATCGAGCAGGAGTGCATTGGGGATCGCCTGAGCGAGTTGGGTGGCCCGTGCGACCGCGTCTGCCATGAGGATGCCAGGGGTGAGCACCACTTCGGCACCGAGATGTCGTAGCAGGGCGACCCGTTCCCTCGACATCGTCTCCGGCATCGTCAGAATCAGTCGGTAACCCCGGAGCGCGGCCACAAAAGCAAGTCCGATGCCGGTGTTGCCGCCGGTGGCCTCGATCAATGTCATCCCCGGTCGCAAAACACCCTGCCGCTCGGCACTCTCGATCATGGCAACGCCGACCCGATCCTTCACACTGCCACACGGGTTGCGCATTTCCAGTTTGGCGATGACCCGGGCCTGCACCCGCGTCGCCAAGCGGGTGAGTTCGACCAGAGGCGTGTTGCCGACCGTGGCTGCAAGATCACGAGAGATCACCGATCAGTGTCCCTTCGATCATGGATGCCAGTGATCGTCCGATGCATCCCCCCGCCATCAGACAAGAAAGACACAGACGGAGGAAGTCGGTTCGCGCCGCTTTTCGAAAGCGGTTGCGAGGATTTGTCGATCGGGTCGCCGCTAAATGGGTTGTCGCTGCATGAGCGCTTCCAGCTCCGGACGCCATGCCAGCGAGGGCTGCGCACCGGCGCGCGTGGTCGCCAGGGCACCGGCAGCATTGGCAAAGGCTACCGCGTCCCTCATTTGTCTTCCCTCGGCTAACGCCACCGCCAGCGCACCGTTGAACGCGTCTCCCGCTGCCGTCGTATCCACCGCGGGAACGGGATAGGCTGGGATCTGCTGCTGGATAGACCCCGTCGCAAGGTAGGCACCCCGCTCGCCCAGGGTAAGGACCACCGTTGGCGGGCCGAGCGTCCGCATGGTTTGGGTCGCGCGCCTTGGCCAGGCATCGTCTACGAGTCCAGCATCCGTCGTCCGGGCGATCCCCGAGACGAGTTCTGCTTCCGTTTCATTGGGAGTCAGGATACTTACCTGGGACAGAAGCGAAGCTGGGACCTGCTGCGCGGGGGCGGGATTCAGAATGGCCGGCACACCGCCTTGTGCCGCCCGAGCGATGGCATACGCCACCGTGGTGAGCGGGATTTCCAACTGGCACAGGAGAATATCGGCGGACCGAAGCACGTCTCCAGCCCGATCAACATCTTCCGGGGAGCAGGCCAGGTTTGCCTGGGGCACCACGATGATGGAATTATTCCCGTCCTGATCGACATGGATACAACACGAAGCGGTTTTGAGCGCCGGATCGCGCCGGACAAATTCCGTCGCCACACCGCTTTCGGCCAGGCTCGCCAGCAGACGATCGGCCAAAAAGTCGTCTCCGACCCGGCCAACCATGTAGACTTCAGCACCCAGACGGCCAGCCTGAACAGCCTGGTTGGCTCCTTTTCCGCCGGGGAACATGCCGAACGTCTCGCCCAGAACGGTTTCGCCTTTTCGGGGCAGACGAGCTGCCTGGGCCACAAAATCGAAGACAAGACTTCCGATCACGACGATTCGCGGTTTGCCCTTCATGCGCAGCTCCCGTTGGGTGATGGTCAACACCGCCACCGCGGCTTAGGATAGGGAAAAGCTGGCAACCTGCTTGCATGGACAGGCCAACAAGCACTCATGAGGAAGCCTATCGATGGAGAATGGACGGGCATCCGAAACGCTGGTTCCCTCACACCCCTTGCAGTGGTTCCCGGAATTCTGGGAACTGGGCCGCAAACGTCTTCGGCCGCAAGCTCGCCTGCTCGGCTTGTCCTTGATCGTCGGCATCATTGCCGGCGTGGGGGCGGTGGTCTTCTTCGGCGCTTGCCAGCTCGTGTTCCGGTATTCGCTTGATGCGGTGGCCGGCTATCATCCACATACCCCGGGAGGAGAGCCCCCACTCTTCGGGGAAACCACCGGGCCGCTTCACCCCTGGCTGCTCCTTCTCGTTCCAACGATTGGCGGGATTTTCAGCGGCATCATCGTCTTCAGCCTGGCTCCAGAAGCGGAAGGGCACGGCACGGACTCCGCCATTGCCGCGTACCACTACCAGCAAGGGCTTATCCGCCCCCGGGTTCCCCTGGTCAAGATCATCGCCAGCGCGTTGACGCTTGGCTCCGGCGGTTCTGGCGGCCGGGAAGGGCCAATTGCCCAGATCGGGGCTGGCTTCGGCTCGTTCCTGGGGGGCGCGTGCCGGTTGCGCCCGGTGGAGCGGCGCATCTTGATGGCGGCCGGGATGGGGGCGGGTGTCGCCGCCATCTTCCGGGCACCGTTGGCCGGGGCTCTGTTCGCGGCCGAGGTGCTCTACCGTTCCCCGGATTTCGAATCCGAAGTCATCATCCCCGCCGGCCTGGCCAGCGTGATCGCCTATTGCACATTTGGCCTGGCCTTTGGGTGGAAGCCGCTCTTCACTCTCCCGGTAGAACTGTTGAATGTCCTCACCTTCGATAACCCGCTCACCCTGGTGCTATACACGCTGCTGGCCCTGTTCCTGGTTGTGTTGGCGATGCTCTACACCCGGACCTTTTATGGATTGACTTACCTGTTCCATCGCCTGGGTCTGCGCCCGCATCTGAAGCCGGCGGTGGGCGCGTGCTCGAGCGGGCTGTTGGGTGTGGCGCTCTATTATCTGCTCGGCCAAAACGGACAAGTTCTTGCGGTCTTGTCGTTCGGCTACGGCATTTTGCAGGATGCGATGACCGTGTCGGCGGACGGCCCGGCCAGTCTCTTCTTCGGGTTGGTCCTGCTGGCGGTGGCGCTGGGCAAAATCGTGACCACTGGCTTGACCATCGGTAGCGGCGGCTCTGGCGGCGTCTTTGGGCCGTCGATGGTGATTGGCGGCTGCGGCGGCGGAGCGCTCGGCATCTTCCTGAGCTGGCTCTGGCCGACCTTAATGCCCCATCCCGCGAACTTCGTCATCGTCGGCATGGCGGGATTCTTCGCGGCCGCTGCCAAGACACCTTTTTCGACCTTGGTCATGGTCAGTGAGATGACGGGCAACTACAACCTGCTCTTGCCGACCTTGTGGGTATGTGCCTTGGCGTTCCTGTTATCGGACGAGCAGTCCATTTACCGATCCCAGGTGGAGAGTCGGTCGCGCTCTCCCGCCCACCAGGGAGATTATGTCCGGGAAGTCTTGGCTGGCTTGCGGGTGAGCCAGTTCATGACGCCCCAGGATCAGGCGCCCGTGCTCCGTCCGGGAGACCGGCTCGATCGCGTGCTCCAGCGCCTCGCCAGCAGCCCGTTCCAATCGCTCCCGGTAACGGATGAAGCGAGCCAGCTCCTTGGTGTGGTCAGTTTGGAAGAGGTTCACCTGGCCTCGCAGTCGCCGCACCTGCGCCCCGTGATCGTGGCCGAAGACCTGATGCGCAGCGATGTCTCGCCGCTCCATCCGGAGGACCGGCTTGATCGAGCCCTGGAGCTGTTCGTGGAGAACGACATGCTGGCGTTGCCCGTAGTGGATGGCCCGCCCGGTCAGCGCGTCCTGGGCGTGGTGAAGCGCTCCGACATTGCCAGTACCTATCTCCGCCATGTGCACGGGATCACGACCGCTCAAGATGGAGCCCACGGTTAAATGATCGTGCAACCGACAAGCCGGACGCGTCCGCTCGGGATGCCGCGGTCCTTCGCTGGCGCGTCCGGCTTGTGGACTGCCGAAGCATCGATGCGGAGTGAGATGGAGTTCACTTGCCGAAGTCGAGGTAATCCTGGATCGACGGCTCCGGCGCACCGGAAGAAGTCCGGCCAGAGTCCTCGGCAAACTTGTGCTGCGCCAGCGCCAGGGCGACAGCCACCGGTACGGTGACCAGCACCACCCGTGCAAGCCCACGCGGCAATTCGGGCAGCCAACAGAGAAGGAGCCCGAAGAAGAGCAGGGCACCGTGCGCGGTCGCGAGCTGACCGAAAAAGCGGCCGATCACCAGCAGGGCGAATAACCCCACGATGCCCAGGCTCAACGCACCCTCTCCAGGGAAGGGTTGCCGTAGGGCCAGCGAAGCGGCCACGATACCGGCCAGGGCTGCCGCCAGCGGCAAGCCGATCTCCCCACCGCTGGCGTAGCCGGAGAGCATGATCGTGATTGCCGCCCCGGCCACCGCGATGGCCACGGCAAACAGAACGGAATGTCCTTTACTTTTTCCTGGTTCCGCGGCTGGAGCGATCCGCCGGGCCAGCAGGACCAGGGCCATCCAGACGCCTGCCAGCGCCGCAGCCAAACCGCCCAGGATCATCCACGTTTGCGTCGGTGTCCATTCTCGTGTGCCGGGGCCCGCCAGATCGGTGAGGTAGCTCGAATGGTACAGCAAAATGGGGGCTGCGCTGGCAGCGATCCCGAACCGGAGCAGCCAGACCAGCCAACCAGACCGTCCCGCAACAGCGGCGACGAGCTCGATCCCGGCGAGAATGGGGAGCAGGAGGAACAGAAGCCGATCTTGATCTTCCTGCGGTGGCCAATGTGGCCGCAGTCCGATCCACCAGCAACCGATGAACATTCCCAGGCTCAGACCCACCACCGAGCCGGCCGAAGCCAGCTTGGGCCGCGGCGATCGCCAGAGCCCCGCACAGAGCAGAAGCACCGCGGCGGCCGTCAGGCCCGCCGCGGCGATTGCTTCCAGGATCAGTTTCGGGTCAGGCATGGGACGTTTTCTCCCTGCGTTACCGCTTGGTCCCTTCCAAGCCGACGGCGATGCGCACTTCATCGCCCAGGGCCTTGGCGAACTGCTCCGCCCCTACGCCGAACTCGGAGCGTTTGACCGACAGCTCGGCCGCAAATCCGGTGCGCTGGGTGCCTGGGGGAAATTGGGCCGCTCGGCCGCCGACCACTTCGAACTTGACGGGCTTGGTGGCGCCGTGCATGGTGAGGTCGCCCGTCACTTCGTAGCCGTCCTTGATTGGCTTGACGCTGGTGCTCTTGAACGTGATGGCGGGGAATTGCTTGGTGTTGAAGAAGTCCGGACTGCGTAGGTGGCTGTCGCGCTTGGGGTTGTTGGTGTCGATGCTCTCCGCCTTGATGGTCATCTCGAACGAACATTTGCTGGCATCGGCCGGATCGAGCACAAAATTGCCAGTGAATTCATTGAACCGCCCGAACACGGGGGCCAGCCCGAGGTGCGAGATCTTGAAATACACGCTGGAATGCATCGGATCCACCGTGTAGTTATCCGCAGCGTGGGCCGGTACGCCGGCTCCAATCAGGGTAACGAGGAAGGCGACGACCACTCCAAGCAGGCGCTGGCGCATAACGCAGACTCCTTTTCAAAAAGTGTGTCCAACAACCATCGTGCGTTTCGCGGCGGATCTGCAAGGTGCCGCGAAACGAGAACTCCCATACGGATGCGCAAACCATCCTACCGGGCATGCGAAAGGAAGCTGCTCGCTTCCCCCAGTTGGTAGCAGGCCACTTCCTCACCATTGCGAACGAACAATTTGCCGTGAGCCACCACTGGGTGATTCCATGTTTTTCCTTCGATCGCCTGGAAGCGGCCCCGTTCCTTGTAACCGTCGGGGCTTGCATCCACCAGGGCGACCTCCCCCTTTTCCGAGAGCACGAGCAAAAGATCCTGGTCGGCCAACAGCAACACCTGACCATTGCCGTAGCCCCGCGTGCGCCATTTCTTCTCGCCCCCCTCGAGGCTCACGCAAGTGAAGAAGTTGCCGTCAAAACCATAGAGATAGCCACGATGCACCACCAGATCGTTGAAATAGGGATTGATGGCACGACTGGTCCAGACCTCTTGCGTTTCCCAGCCGTCCCCCTTGCGTTGGATGTGCACCCGCCGGGTCCCGCGGCCGAAACCGCTGCCGAGCAGAAGGTCCGAATCATTCAGCACAGTCGGCTGCACCACGCGCGCCATCCCCTTATCCAGCGGCCAGCTGTGTTGCCAGAGGACCTCACCCCGGGTCGGGTCAAATGCGATGAGTCCTTCACCCGTCGTGAGAACCAACTGCTCGACACCCTCCAGCCGAACCGGATGCAGGGAGCAGTAACTGACTTGCTCTTCGCCCGCATTCCAGAGCAAATCGCCGGAAGCCGCATTGTAGCCGAGCACCATCTTCCCGTCCGGCCCCCCTGCGAAAACGGTTACCACTCCTTGAGTGATGAGGGGAGAAGCGGAGAATCCCCAGGTCGGGACCTTGGCTCCGGAATCGGCCACGATATCGCGTGACCACACGACCCGGCCGCTTGCCGCATCAAGGCACAGGAGCCGGCCGGCAGCCCCCTGGGCGTAGATCTTGCCGTCGTGGAACGTCGGCGTGGCCCGTGGGCCCGGACCCGACACCAATTCTGCAAACCGGGTCGATTCGGAATGGGCCCAGATTTCCGTGCCGGAATCGCGATCGTAACAGACCACCGCCTCGCTGTCGTCACGCTGTTCCTGGGTATACAGATGCGTCCCCACCACCGCAAAAGACGACCAGCCCGGTCCAATCCGATGCCGCCACAGCAGTCTTGGCGGGCTCGCCTTCCAATCGGTGGCAATCCGGACGCCGGTTCGCCGGCCATCGCGGTCCGGCCCACGAAATCCCGGCCAATCCCCTGGCTGAAGGGTCAGTGGCTCGGCAGCTGGGCGATCCGCACTTGCTTCGCTTCTGGGCTTGGCAGCGATTTCGGCGAGGAACCGCTGCTCGGCTGTGGGTCGCCAGCGATACTGAAAGGTCGCCGACATGTTGCCATCGATCCCCTCAAAGCGGAGGAGCGTAAAATACCCCCAGGCCAGCACGAACACGACGACCAACCCGACCCGGCGGACCGGCCAGCGCAGCAACGGCGTGAGGACAAGCCAAAGCACCCAGGCCGTCGTGACGACAGGGAGAGCGTAGATGGCCACGCCAAACAGGCCGAAGCCAGAATTGAAGAATGGGTACGCAGCGGCGCCGGCAGCGGCGCAGGCCAAGAGTCCAAGCCAACGGTCGGTCCAGCGGAGGCGGCTTGCAAGCACCCACCAGACCGCCAAGGCCAGCACCGCGAGGACGGGGCCCCACATCATGGTGATGAAATGCGTGAACGTGGCAGGAACAATCCAACCGGGCACCGTGATGAGCAACCATTCGGCGATCACGATCACCACGCCGGGCCACAGGCGCAAGCGTGTCTCCCCACGCGTGCCTGCCCGGGGAGAGTCTCCTGCGGTCGAAGATGCTTGCGATCCCGTCGGGCGCGGGTCTGACGGAAGCGGAAGAGTGGTGTCGCTCATACAATCCTCCTGAGTTCGTTGAGACCAACCGTCCCAGCGCACGGCTCGGCCGTGAGGGTTCCCAGAAAGCTACCCCAGCCAGCCGGGTTCAGCAAGCCCGCCTGCCACGGCGCCGGCTACCCCTTCACAGGGAGACGGTGGGTCGGGGAGCATTGTTGGTTCCAGATTTCTTCACGGTACACGGCCACGTCGGGCGGCGCCGTGATTCCAAGCCGGACGCGGTTGCCTTCGACGGCAATCACCGTGACCGCCAGCTGGTACTCCGGCAGCAAGATCCGTTCACCGATTTTGCGACTGAGGACGAGCATACATCTCCCTCCTTGAGTAAGCCCTCTCCCTCTGTTGCGAACCTCGATCGAAGCTGCGGCCCCCAGCCGCACGCTTATTCTTCGCTGCAAAGAACGTCGGCTTTTTGGTGGCATTGCGGGGGAGTGCCCGGGCCATCTCGTTGGCCGCGTAGGCATCCAGGGCCGCGTGCAGCCTCCGCTTGGCACGGGTCTGAAACTGCCACACGATGCCGCCCAGCGCCGCTGCAGCGAGCATCCCCGCCACGAGCGGTTGAGCGCGGAACCCGTTTGCTTGCCAGAGCCAAACGGCGCCAAGCCCAGCCATTCCAAGGATTGCGGGGGGCCCAACCTGTGCCAGGAGCTTGCGGCCAAGCCAATGGTTTTGCATCCGTCACTCCGAATAAGTGTGTACTTACCCACCAGCCCGCAAAAAAAACTAGCAGGCGAACAATGCCAGGGCCTTTGGGTTGTAGTGGCGTTGGATCACCTCTTCCTTGATCCCCATTCCTCGAAGGGCGAACCAAACCACGTGCTCTACGAGTTTCTCCCGCGGCAGCCCATAGTCGATGACAGGCTTGGCCGGGAACAAGTGGATCATCAGCATGGCAACCAAATCGTGGGCGAACCAGCCGCGCAAGCTGGGACAAAGCGGTCCCTCGCTGGCCTCGCCGGCGGCCACGGCAGCCTGGATGCACTCCTCGACCTTGCGGACCCACTGGCTCGGCATTCCTTGAAGAAACAGGCGGGCGAATTCGCCATCTTCCAACATGCTTCGAAGCATGAGCCGGATCTGGGTCCCCTCTTCGCCATCGCAACCCGCTGGCCTTCCCAGCATGTGCGAAACCAGCAGGTGGACCATCAATACCAGGGTGGACGCTGATGGCTCCAGGGCCATCAGCCGCCGGGCCATTCCTTCATTCTTTTCCTGACAGCAGGAAAGCATCATGGCCGCATAGAGAGCTTCCTTGTTGGGAAAATGCTTGAACAGCAGGGCCTCCGAGACCTCCGCGGCCTCGGCCAATTCGCGGGTCGTGGTTCCGTGGAAGCCCTTTTCTGCAAATGCGCTGCGGACGGCCTTGATGATGGCCGCACGCCGTTCTTTGCTCGATAACTTCGCCGTCGCGCGCATGGCAGTGGTCTCTCGGTTCACGTAGTGAGTGTATACTCACTCACACCGAGGGTCAAGGGCGGCTACGGGATGCTTCGTGGACGCCGCGGGCGTTGGACCTGCCGTCGCTTTACCACCGGACCCGAAATTGGAGCGACACATACGGCTCATCGCCAACATCGAGGCGGTTGAAATTGGTGCCGCTGGTGATGTTTTTTCCTTCGAAGAAATGGTGATCGAAAATGTAGCCACTGGCCAGGTCGATCGAAGCCCTGGGTCCGAGGACATACTGAATACCGGCCGTCAGCCGTTGATCGACGTTAAAGAACCGATCATTGCTGCTGACCCGATCCGCCAGCAGGTAGGCTTCATTCTCCGTTGCGTAAGCCACATAAATGCGGATCGGGTGGCACAGCCGATAGGTTGCGCGCGCGTGGAACGTGGTGAGCAGCATGTACGAAACATCAAAGGTCAAGTCCTCGATGGGACGCCACATCACCTGGAATGGCAAGCCGATGTTGGCCCGGAAATTCTCCGATGGCTGCCACAAGTACGCGACTCCAGGAATGGGGTAGGGCAGTTCGCTGACCGGTGAGTAGCTCAGCGAGAGGAGCCAGGCATTGTGTTCGCCCTGGGGAATGCGGAGGAACGCATTGACGCCGGCGGTCAGCTCGTCGATGCTGTGGAAGGGCTTATCGCTGGCCGACCCGAAGCTGACCGTGCCGCCTGCGATCCAGCCATTGTCGAACAGATGTCGATAGGTGGTGCCGAAGCGGATATTCCAGAGATCCTCCGGAAAAGGCTGCCGCGTGTCCGGCAGCTGGGCGTGGGTATGAAAGGTTTCGTTACGTAAGTTTGCCGACACCGACCACTCGTCCGTGGTCCCATTTTGCCACACCGGAAACGCCAGCATGAAGTCCTGCTGTAGGTAGCCCAGGTTCGAGGACTGCCCGACGACCGGCTCCGCGGGAAACCAGATTACCCGATAGTCGGCACGCACCGGAGCGTGCCCGACCACTGGATTCATGAAAGGCGAGAACCCGCCCACCGCAGGACCGAAGGTATCCGCAGGTTGGCTTGGTGACGCCGGCGCTGGCTGGATCGGAGGCAGGGGCGGCGGAGGAGCCTCCAGGGATCCATTGGGTAACGCGGAGCCGGGTTCAGGCGCGGGCGGTAACCCAGGCCCTGGCTGACCAAGCCCGGGCGGCGGGGTATCGCGTGGCATCCCGTTCGCCTGGGAGGGACCAGAGGAGCCGCCACTGCCCGACGTCGGCCCTTGGCCTCGTGCCGGCATGGCCATGAGCACACTCAGAGAAGCGAACAACAGGGCAAGCCGTCCCGCACCGTTTATCCGGATCATCGTAGTCTTGCCTCTCTGCGGGTCTTGCCTGGTATCCCCACCTTTTGGTCTGAGCGGGACAAGAACCACGGGAAAGCTGGGGTATAGTATCAAGTCGCGACATGCTCAAGGGCAGTTTTTGGCATGGGCAGATTCTCCGCCGAGCCATTCCCTTTGCGGAGAATGATCAGTATCTCATAGGCACGGCGAAGAAATAGCTCCACCTCAAATGGCAGGCGCCGCCGCAGTTCCAGCAGCAGTTCCATCAGCTCCGTCTGCGTCCAGACGTGATAATGGATGCTGAAATCCGTGGCCAACAGCCGGTCGGTTTTGCGCTGCACGTCGTCTGGCTCGACCGCCTTCAGCACCAGCCGGACAAACTCGCACACGTGCGCACGCCGGGAGTGCTCGGCACCACATTCATGATCGGCCAGCAAATGTTCGAGCGGCGTGACCGGCCGACCACAGTCGAAGGTATACCGCTTGTCGGGCACCGTCAGGAACAAGATGCCGTCTTCCCGCAGAACACGGAAAAAGTGCAAGAGGGTGCCGATCGGATCTTGGCAGTGTTCGAGGAAGTGATTGGCAATGACGAAGTCTTGCGATTCGTCTGCGACGCGAGCGAGCCGTTCGGCATCGTCCACGATATCGACGGGAACGAGGTTGTGGTCGGCCAGATTGGGATATTGCCGGTAAAGTTCCTCGCGCGGAAAGCGATCCACATAGGAAACGTGGGCACTAGCCGGCACCCGCAGCGGGCGATGCAAGGCGCCAATCTCAATTCCCTGGCCGCGCAGATAAATCCGGGCAACATCCGGCCGGCCGAAACGCCGCCCGGAGCGTGGCCTGCGAAACCATTGCATCAATCGGCGGAGGACGCCTTTCATAGCCTGGAATCCCCATGGCGTTTCTACGGCGGTATAATGCAGAGGCTTGGGACCGTGCAAGGGGAATCCGGTTGTGCGTGGTTTTCGGATGCCGAAGCGTACGGGCTGCTGGTGTGGAACCTTGCTCCGCCCGCATTCCTCGCGATATACTCAAGACTGTGGGAGTGATCCCTCACCGTGTACCTTCGAGAAAGGTCGCGCCCATGCTTCGATTGCTCAGCCCGGCCCTGCTGATTGGGTTCGGCCTCCTTCCGCTCTCCCGGGCCGACGCCCCCCCGCCGAAGCCTCCGGCACCGCCGCGCATCGAGTCTCTCATCGGGCAGTTGGCCGACCAGGACTTTCGGCGGCGCGCGGCCGCGACCAGGGCCCTCGCCGCTCTTGGTACCGAGGCGCTTCCAGCTCTACAGCAGGCCCGTTCGCATCCCGACCCCGAGGTTCGCCGCCGGCTCGATGAGCTGATTCCGCCCATGGAAAGGATGCTCGCCCTCGCCCCCAAGCAGATTACGCTGCATATGACCAATCGGCCGATCCGGGAAATCTTCGGGGAGCTGAGCAAGCAGACCGGCTACAAGTTTGCCGGCCTCGAAAACCAGCCGGGTGAACAAAATAAACAAGTTTACACCTTCGATTTCGACGGCGTTCCTTTCTGGCAGGCGATGGACCAGGTGTGCGAAGCCGGCGGGTTCGTGCTCCAGCAGAATTACCAAAGCGACGACAGCCTGCGTCTTTTCTACCAGCCCGACAGCTACGTTCCGTTTGTTTCGTACGATGGCGCCTTCAAGGTGATTCCGACCGGCTTCAATTACAGCCGCAGCAATCATTTCGCCCAGATCATGCGAAATCGGCCCGACCAGCAGCGCTTCGAATCCTTGCATGTGAACCTGACCCTTGCCGTCGAACCCAAGCTGCCGATCCTTCGCGTCGGATCGGTGCGGCTCAGCATGGCAGAGGATGAGGAGAGACATTCGATGTTGCCGGCCGGCACCGAGACCGCCAACGGCATGTGGGCTGGCCGCCATTCCTACTACGGCGGCGGTTATCGTAGTTATGTGCAACAGACGCAGGCCCTGCTTATTTTGCCGAGCCGGACCTCGCGCACGGTGAGGATCCTGAAGGGCGTCATCCCCGTGACCTTGCTTGCGGATCAAAAGCCAGCGGTGATCACCGATCGGATCTTAGCCGCCAAGGGCAAGAAGTTCACGAGCGGAGCTGCGACGTTTATCATTGAGGACGTTTCCGAGCTGGCCGGCAAGCAGCACCAGATCAAGATCTCGGTGACCGAAGACAGCAAAGACAGCCCCAACGATTGGACGCGCATCCAGAGCCTGCAACAGCGCATTGAGCTGCAGGATGAGAAAGGCAACAAGGAGCAATTCTATTTCAACAGCATTGGCAGCAACGGTATCAATAGCGCCCAATATACGTTGACGGTTGGGCCTAATGACAATGCCAAGATCGGTCCGCCGGCCAGGCTCGTGTACTATTCCTGGATCTTGATGGAGCACGAAGTGCCGTTTGAGCTCAAGGATCTGCCGTTGCCCTGATCCATGGTCCGGTTGGATGTGTCCGTTTCGCGGCGGTTCGCAGAACCGCGTGCGGATGCGCGCCGCGCGGTTCTGCGAACCGCCGCGAAACAAAAACGGACACCTTCAGCGGGACTGTGGTATGAGCGTCAGTGCGAAAACGGGGTCTGGAACTGTCAGGAGAGAGTTCCAGACCCCGTTTTCGCACGGAGTGGACGATCGGATCCTGAAGGGTGTCGGGGCCGAGGTCTCTTGACGGGATGCCTTGGCCCCGACACCTATTGGCTCACCAATTGACCCGCTCGGCGGCTTCCCCGACACCGAGGCGGTAGCAAAGCTGTTCGAAGTCGGCGGCGTGGCGGGGCTCGCTGCTGTGGAGATGCTCGCCTTCGGTGATCAGCTTCATTTCATCATCGCGCGGCACGCCGGCCTGGCGGACGATGTGCTCAAAGGGCGCCAGCTGCCGGGCATACACGACCAAGAGCTTGTGCTCGTCGAACTGGACTTCCATCGGGCCGCCGGTGCCGATCACGGCGACGCCGGTGCAGCCGTCGTTTAGGAGCAGCTCTTCGAAGTCGCAGCAGTAGCTCTTGAAGATCGGCAAATCGATCTGTTCCCGATACAAGTCCTGGTGATTGGCGCCTTGGCTGGCGTGGCTCGTTTCCAGCACGACATCCACGACGTCGCCCAGCGGATCGAGCAGGTCGAGAAACAGATCAAATAGCCGTTCGCGGGACACCGCCGCCACCAGCACCGGGACCTCGATGCCGGCCCGAACATCCCGATAGGTGTCCAGGCGGAAGCCTTCGCGCGGCACGACTTGCAGATCGAGGGAAGGCCGAATCGCCTCCGTCAACCAAAAGTCGCCATACCGGTCCACTTGAAGATGGGCAGTTAACTTCTTCACATTCACTTCTGCACCCTGCATTCCAGAAAGCATTAGGGGAGATGCGACTAATGGTTCCGGCCGTGGGGAAAATACTCGGCTGCTGAAATATAGAACGCAATTGTCGCTGTGGCCACCGATGCGTACTAATTCTAGACCGGTCCCAAGTCCCGCTGTGAAAGTCGTTGGGGCCGGAAGGCTTACGCAGGTTGGACGCTTTGGCACTGGTTTCGCGCCGGCACAAAGGCATTCGCAGGATTCGCTCCCGACGGTGCTCTATTCTGCCATCGCAGGGACAGCTATGATGAACCAGGAAGCCCAGGGAAAAAGCGTCGCCCCTTTAACGATTGCTGCCTCAAATGCCGAGATTCTCCTAGCAGGGCCCGAAGCGGCGCGCTTGGCACAAGGATCCCTCCATGCGTTGGTACCATGCCTGGTCTCTCGGATTCGTTCTCCTTGTTCACCCTGCTCATTCCGCGGAACCGCAGGGGCGAATTGTCCAGGACATCTGGAACGCTGCCTATCTGGAAGGGAGCCGGGGCGGCTATGTCAACACCTGCATCCGCGAGGTCGAACGCGACGGACAAAAGCTCTACCATGCGGAAACCCGATTGAACCTCACCCTGAAACGCAATGGTGTGACGATCCAGTTGCGCATGGATACGGGAAGTCAGGAAACGGCACAGGGCGAGGTCCGCACGGTTTGGATGCGTCAATACCAAGGGGACCAAGAACAACTCGTCCTCAAAGGGACCGTGACCGACGGTCAACTTGCCGTCCGAGTCGAGGGCAAAGCACGATTGGAAAAAAAGATTCCCTGGGACGAGCACGTGCTCGGCCTCTACCGGCAGGAGCGATTGTTTCAGGACCGCCATGTCCGGCCGGGAGATCAACTTTCGTATTTGAGCTATGAGCCTGGCATCAACCGGGTCGTCACGAATCGGGTCACCGTCAAAGAATCTGAGGTCGTGGAAGTTTTCAACCAGCCCAAGCGCTTGCTCCGCGTGGAAACGGTGCCGGATAAGATCGCGGGCGTTCAGTTGCCCAGTCTGATTGCCTGGCTGGATAAAGACTTGCAACCCGTACGATCGGAGTTTGAGATTCCACAGCTGGGCAAGTTGGTCCTCTATCGCTGTTCAAAAGGCGAAGCGTTGCGTCCCAGTACTGCGAAAACGGATATTGGCGAAACCTCACTCATTCGCATCAACCGAGCCATTGATCGGCCCAACGAAACGCGCTCGGCGGTCTACCGGATCACGGTGAAAGGCGATGATGATCCGGCGACCACCTTTGTCCAGGATAACCGTCAGGAATGCAAGAACCTTCATGGCAGCACGTTTGAGCTCCACGTGCACGCCCAGCAGCCGCCTCTTGTCGCGCCGACCCCCGTACGTGCCAAGGAGGAGTTCCTCAAAAGCTGCCACTGGATTGACAGCGACGACCCCAAAATCCGGGCCTATGCCCGAGCGGCCGTAGGCCAAAGAACCGATCCCTGGGAACGGGCGAAAGCAATTGAGCGCTGGGTCCATGATAACATGCACCTCAGCTATGCCGAATCATTTGCGCCCGCGAGTGAAGTGGCCAGGACACTGCGGGGCGATTGCCGGCAGTACGGCCTCCTGGCCACGGCCATGTGCCGGGCAGCCGAGGTGCCGGCGCGGACGGCGATCGGCCTGTGCTACGCCTACGATCGCGCCCAAGGGCCGGTGATGGCTTTTCACCTCTGGACCGAAGTCCTGGTCCGCGGGGAATGGATCGCCATCGATGCGACGCGCGGTCAAGGATATGTGGGCGCGACCCACCTCAAAATCACGGACCATAGCTGGTACGATACCCAATCGCTCACGCCCTTGCTTCCTGTATTTCGGGTTCTTGGAAAACTCACCATCGAGGTAATTCGGGTGGATGGAGCTTAGCAGCGTGATTCCGGAACCCCGGTTTTTGCCCGGCTGCCGCCGCTCCCCACTCAGTTCGCATTTTCACTTTTTTCCTCCGCGTGAAGCAGTTTCGATAGCTTGACGCGGCTAAAGCGTCTATACTAAGGCGGATCTTCCGAGAAATGCCAAACAAGATGGGGCATCTGAGATTGCATGGCGAACGGACAGGCTAGAGGTGGTTCTCGTGAGATTCGTGCTATACTCGGTGTAAGAATGGAGCGCGTTTCAACTTTGCCGGAAACGCCGGCCGCGCTGGCTTTCTTTGGTGGGCTTCCTCTTGCCAAGCCAATCCACGACGATCGCATCTATCGAGTGAAGGATGCGTGAAGAAGAAAAGATTCCAGGCGCACTTTCCCGTAAACCAAGAGATAATAATAACGAAATGCTAAGGAAGGGAAATTCGTTCACCTTCTACCGGACGGAGAGAAGTAAAGAAAGCCTAAACCGGACACAACTATGCAGCCAACCGAGAAATCACTTTGGAGACCCGCCCGGCCCTACGGATCAAAGGGCAGCTAAATGGCTCGCAACGAAGGACACTCGATGATTCCACGTGAACGTGTAGCCTCGGGGGAAGCCGAAGCGGCCTTTGGACTGGCCAGTGGCCGCCACGCGCCGGCCCCCCCCAGAGAGGGTGCCAGCACGCTGAGCAACCGGGTTCCTGCCTGGGAAGATCTTTACCGAGCCATTGCTCCCGAACACCAGCGGGAACTGCTTTGCCTTGCGGAGCGTCAGGGAGTCCTCTACGCGCATCAGCTCCCAGAAATGACCAACGGGACTCCCGTCGATCCGAATCGCCAACTTCTTGCACGGGTTCTGGAGGGAGATGTAGCGGGGCTGCGTCCGTTGCAGGAGGAGCCCATCGACGTAGACGATTGCGAGCTCGATGCCACCCAGCGCGAAGCCGTCGCCCAGGCGTTGGCGACGCCGGATATTTTCCTGGTGCAAGGCCCACCCGGTTCGGGAAAATCGCGTGTGGCCGCTGAGATCCTTGCTCGCGCCGCCGCCCGCGGAGAGCGCGTGCTCCTTCTGGCTCACACCGCGGCCGCGATTGATCGCGTCCTCGAATGGGTAAGCTCTCGCGAGGTCGTTTTTCCCCTTCGCTGCGTCGACCGCGATGAAGATGTTACCCGTCTCCCCCTGGTCATCCGTACACTGACTTTTACAGAACGTGCCCGAGGCCTGACTTCTCATGCGCTGGCATGCGCGCGCCGGCAAGCGGAGAGCGACGAGCGGCTTACGGGGCGTCTTCGGCAAGATGAACCTCTCTGGGCCCAATTGGATGAGCTTGCTGGCTGGTGGAATGGCCTGGAGGACGAGTACCAGGCCCTTCGCCATCGCCGCAGCCAGTTGGCTACCGAAGTTGTGGCCGAGGTGGATACCCCACCGTCCGTTCCTGCCGACGGCTTTCCGCGCCGGATGCAGGATTTGATCCGCGCTCATGAAGAAGTGCAGAGCCGTGGCCGATCGGCCTTGGCGGAGCTAGACAACCGGATCGCGATCTGCGAGCGGGAACAGGCCGGCCTGGATACCCAATTGCATGGCCTGCAACCTTTCATTGAGGCGAAAGACCAGGGCCGATGGTGGACCCCGGCCTGGTGGCGAGCCACCGTACAGGGGACGATTCGGACCCAATGGGCACAACAGCAGGAGCGCCGCCAACAAATCCAGGTCGATCTCGACAACCTGCGTAAGCAACGCGCCGACTTGATCCGTCAAGGGGAAGAAGCCGAGCGCCGGTTTACGAATCAGAAAGCGGAGGACTTCAGCGCCGAGATAGCCCGCAGGCAAGCCGAGCTGGATGATCGGGAGGCGGCCCTGCGCCGAGAGCAAACCATCCTGCACCAGAAGTGGCAGGCGATCACACGGAACCTGGCTCCAGAATGCCCGCGTCCGGAGGAGATGACCGTCCCGGCAATCCAGACGGCCCGCTCGGCTTGGCGCCGGCAACTGGAACAAGCGGAGGCCCAGCAGGCCTTTGCCCGCCAGTGGTTGGCCTATCTCGAACAAGCGCCGGAAGTGCTCACCAACCGGCTGCCGGACTACGTCAACGTGGTGGCCGCCACTCTGACGGCTCTGACGCGGGATGAGCACTTCGGCGACCGCGCGACGGAAGCGGCTGGCCGGGCTGATTTCGATTTAGTGATCCTGGAAGAGGCGGAGCAGATCACCGAGCCGGAATTCTGGCGTGCCGTCCGGCGAGCCCATCGCTGTGTGCTTATCGGCGAAGCGCCGTGGCCGGAAGCGACGGTCTCTGCTCCCCCGCGGCCTCGGGCCATGGCCGGAGACCACAGAGGGGGATCCGCTAGCTTCCACTCTCGCGCTGCCGTGCCGCCGCAATTGGGAGTGTTTCAACGGCTGTGGCAGCACTTGCACTGTGACCCCCGCCGCCTGCCCTATTTCTGGATGGTGGACCAGAATCGACTCTGTTGCCGCCTGCGTCCGGTGGCGCCCGAGCAACGGCAATGGATCACCACGGAGCATGTCGCTGATTTTCCTGACATCGAGCTACGAATTCTCATGGTCCCCGGCTCCCAGCCGGTCCTGGCGGAGATTCTCTTCCCGCCGTTTTTCTCCATCGACCGCGCCAAGGAATACATTTTCCAGGAGCTAGAAGAACTGGCCGTGCAAGCTTCTGGGTCGAATTTACGCTGGCTGGAAGAAACGGATCGGCTCGTGCTCCGCTTCGCTGATCGGGACTTGGTGCACGGAGTTGCGATCCATCTGGTCCCCGGCATCCGCGAAGTCCTGGGCACCGCGACCGCCGAGAACAATGGCAGTCGCGATCCCGCCGCTCACTGGCAGACGTGCTGCCTGGAGTTTGATCGGGCGGCTGGCTGGAACCGGCCCCGTGCTGCCCAGTGGGTCCAGGAGCATTTGGGGTTGCGCGACCTCGGCCGGACTGCCCGTTTCGATGTTTGTCATCGCATGGATGCGAACCTGGCCACGTTTGTCGCGGACTTCCTGACAGGAAGTGGATTCACGGACGGGGTAGCCTCTCCCTTTTTTGCCGTTCAGGGAGTCGAGCCTAACGGCTGGTCCACGGCCGTGGAGTTCGTACCCGTGCCAACCTTACGGGAAAGTCGAGTAGCTCCCGCACGGGGCAAAACCGGGGCTGGTCAGCGCGGGACGGGAACGGTCCTGCCGGGCGCGCGCGTTCCGGCGCTGTCACGCAAGGGTGGGACGGGGTTGGAGGTTGATTTGGCCGACCCCCGTCACCGTGAGCGGCTGCCGGTCGAGTTCCGCTCGGGCCTTCCGAACCACGGTTTCGTGAACGTTCTGGAGGCTCATGCGGTGGTCCAGACGCTCGCCAGTCTCATGCAAGAGACGGGGCTCCGCGACCGCGGTGCCCAGCGGGAGCACAGCCAGCGGCCGACCGTCGCTGTATTGGCCCTCTATCCGGCCCAGGCCGAGTTGATCCGCCGGGTCTTGCAACAGGAGCCGGCCTTGGCAAGCCTGGCGGAGGAAGTGCATGTTGGCGTTCCGTCCTCGTTTCGCCATCGGGAAGCCGACGTGGTGCTTCTCAGTTTGACCCGTAGTCATACCCACCGGGCGGTCAGCTTTGGCGAGGGACCCCAGCTGCTGGCGTTGGCGCTGACCCGCGCTCGGTCCAAGCTGGTGGTTTTTGGCGATCCCGGCACGCTGGAGCGGCGGAGTCAATGGGAAGGACCGCTCGACCACCTCGATGAGGTTGCTGCCGCCCAGGAACGCCGCTGGATCGCCCGCCTGGTTCACTGCGTTCAGCGTTGCAGCTCGGAGCTGCAAGCGGCTCCTCTCCGCCAAGGTAGCGGGACATGACCGCTGTTTCTCCTCTCATTTTTCCCGGCAGCCGAACCCTCGCGAGTTGGTGGAAGCAGCTTGCCCCGTTCCAGCCGCGAGCGCTGTGGACCGGTCATCTCCTACTCCACCACATCGAAGCGCTGGCGAGCTTGCAGCTTTTTCTTCCCCTGGATCGCATCGCCCGGTTCGCTCTGAGCGCCTTGGCGTTAACCGAGCGGTCCTCTTTGGAGAATCTGGATCAGCGCCTGCACCTGGGCCTTGCACTGCTGCGCCAACTCGTTCGCCGGCTGGAGAGCGCCCAGCTTGTCCGGCCGGACGGCAATCAGACGTGGTCACTGACAGAGCTTGGCCGCCAGGCGCTGGAGAAGGACGCCTATCCGCAGCTCCGTCAGGAGCGGCGGGTGTTCTTTTTTGTAGAAAATGGACAGCCGGCACGGCCGCCCCACTTTCTGAAATTCGTGCGTCCGCCCGCGGTGCTGGCTTGGCCGGCCAGTGATAGTTGGCGGTTCGAGCCGAGCCAACTCCAAGCCTGCGTTCGCCAACCGGCAGAATGGAAACAGCGCTTCGGTTTCCCGCTCGAAGTCCAGCAAATCCTCGGGAGTGAAACCGCACTCCAGTCCCCGACACCGTCTCTACAAGAATGGCAGCGCGTCATCCTAGACCGGCCGGAGCGGCTCGTGACGACGCTGGCTTTAGCGTCAGGGAATGACGGAATCGAACGCTTGTTGGGCTTCGCGGTCCAGCAGGAGGGTTGGGTCCTTCAGTCGGCCGAGCCGCTATTCGCAATCGATGGCCAATGGCAAGAAGTTTTCCCGCAGTTGGCAATAGATCCATCTTTGGACGACTGGCGCCAGGCTTGGCACACCTGGTGTCAGCCACGCGGTCTGCCGGCTGCTGAAGTAGCTGCTTGCGTACTGGACCGGCAAGGCCATCGCCTGCGCGTACGGGCGATGCCCCGCCTCGTCGAACGGTTGCGCGCGGCACGGAGCGACGTATTCCGAGGCGAGGCATGGCTGCTGGCGGGAACGGGCCCCATCCGCCCGGCCGCACAGATCGAACTGGTGGAGACGCAGCGCGAGAAGATCGGCACCCCTGGATAAGGGACATCCCCTCCGCAACCGAAATATCTATTTTCCCTGAGACGTGGTTCTCTGGTTCCCAAACTCGGTTTGGGAACCGCTTGGCGGGAAACTCCGTTTCCGGTGAGGGCAGCAAGTGCGAAACAGCGTTTCGCACCGTGCGCTCCCAGACAACGTTTAGGAGCGCGCGAACGAGAGAACCGGGAAAGAAGCCCTGGCCGCGTCGATGTGAAATCGCGCAAGAAAATGCTTGCATTCCTCGGTGCTTTGGTGTCCAATAAGAGCCGACTCGAACGGAATAGGGCTCGCACTTACTCCCCGATTTTGCTGGCTCCTTTCCTGGCCCAGTGTTCGTGATATCTCCGCCCAGACACTGAAGGAACCGGACTCACTACACCGCAAGTGCTACTGATCGCCGAGGGACCACCAGGCGTTGCCGCCTGGCGATCATTTTCTTCTGTTGAGGAGGACACCATGACGTGTTCGAAGCGGCGTTTTCTATTCCGTCCACTGGTCGAAAACCTGGAGAGTCGTCTCCAGCCGGGCTCCCTGATCTTGGGCCAGGGGTATGGCTGGTCGTTGCTGGCCGACCATCTGTCGATCCTGAATCAAGATTCCTCCCCTTTGCATCCGCTGAGCTCGCCATTTGCTTCCGAAGACCACAAGCCAGCCCCAACAATCAGCGCGGTGGACGTGCGCACGGACCACCAAGACATCGCCGTGGTCCGGATGATCACCACTCCGAGTGCGGCCTCGAATCTGCCTACCACCAACTTGGTAGACAATCTTGTTGCCAACTCGACCAACGATGACCCTGGCTTCCCCTCGGCCGCCAAACAGCGAAATCCCGTGTCGCTGCCGGCGATCCAAAATGCGATCGCACAGCCGCTCGCTCCGACACCCGTCGCTGCGGGATCCGTCGCATCGTCCCTCGGCGTTGCCGCACCCGCTCCGGCGGTGGCCCCAACGAACAACACGCCGGCGATTCAAGCGCAGCCGAGCATGGCACGATCGGGCGTGCTGCACGGGGCTACCCCCGAGGCACAACCAAGTGCAGCGCCTACCTTGCAAACGGTTCCGTTGACGCATTCCACCGGGACGGCACTGGTCCTGCACCCGCTTTCCAACTTGCACGTGACAGTCAATCATTATGCGACCGACCGCGTTCATTCCTTCGTGTCGCAACCGGTCTGGGCCACTTACCTGGGTGGTTCCGGAGACGATCGGATCCTGGGAGCCGCGCTGAACCCCGCTCCGACGGCCACGCAACCGGTATTGGTGACTGGCTTCACCCAATCCGCCACCGACGCGACCGAATTTGATGGCCTGTTGGCCTCGGTCAGTGCAGACGGTACCACGGCTACGGTGGTCACCTTCGGCTTCGGCACCGGTACTCGGACCGAAGGGCACGCCATGGACGTCGATTCGGCCGGGAATGTGTATCTCATCGGCCAGACCGGGCAAACCAGCGATCCGACGACGAATACGGACTGGATCATCCGGATCGATACCACCGGCACCGTCACCTGGACCACCAGCTTTACGCCCAGCGGCAGTACCGGAGTCGGAAATGCCCTCAAACTGGACTCCACGGGGACGAACCTCTACTTGACGGGAGGGATCGATGGCAATCTCTTGGTTGCGGAATTGACCAATCTCAGCGCTCCAACGCCGACAACCGTCTACGCCAATCAGTTCACCGCAGCCACGGGATCTCTCGTGGGCACCGCTATCGGACCGGATTCGTTCGGCGATGCCGATCTCGGCTTCACGCTGACCGTGAGTGGCACCACCGACAACCAGCCCGGGCTCGCCCAGGCAGGTCCGGATGGCTCCCTTGTCCATAGCGGCACGTTCCAAACCAGCCTCGGTCCCAACTCCGGCAGCTTCGGCCTCACGGTGGATGCTTCCGACAATTTCTATCTCACCGGAGGCCTCGCAACCGCGACGTCTCCCAAAGAGCTTCTCTTGATCGTCAAGTATGATGTGAACTTTACTCGACAGTACGCCTTTACCTATCAGTTCAATGATGCCGCGACGGGCGTTCAAGTGGATGCCGTTGGCCATGCAGTCGTGGTGGATGATTCCGGCGACGCCTTCATGGCCGTCGCCCGAGATGGTGGGAAGCTCAACGGCGGCGGCACGGGTGTGTTCATGAAACTGTTTGAAGTTAATCCGTCCGGCGGTTCGAGCCTGGATAACCAGCAATTCGCGCGTGGTACCGGCGAGGACCAGAACCGAGCGCTGGCCCTGGATAAGACCAACGACGTTCTCTACATGGCAGGATTTACGAGCTCGGCGGATTTCTCGCCCAATTTGACGATCGGCAGCTTCCAGCCCACGTATGGTGGCGATCCATACGATGGCGTGCTGATTCAGGAGCAGCTGTCGTAGAACTATCCGCGTGATCGGATTTGCAGCATTGGGGAGCACTGGAATCGGTCCATCCGCGTTCCAGTGCTCCCTTTGTTCAGACACGATGCCATCGCTGAGCGGGCTTGGTGCCCATTGGATTCCCCTGCGAGAACTTCGCCATGAAAATTGTCGAGGTACGAAGCACCGGCCTTGCCGGCGGGACAGTCGAAGGCGGCTGGGCCGACGACCTGAAGCCGGAAGACGACATCAACACGATCATCGAAGTACTCACGGACGATGGTCTGGTCGGCATCGGCAGCGCCATGACCAGCAAGGCGCTGATCGAAGCATCGCTGAAACTACTCCGGCCGATGCTGATCGGCGAGCGCGGCGACGAACCGGCGCGGGTTAGCGAAAAGCTGCGCCAAAGCACGTTCTGGCAGGGACGCGGCGGTGCTGTCGAACACGCGATCAGCGGCCTGGATATTGCCCTGTGGGACCTGATGGGCAAGGTGTGTCAGCAACCGGTAGCGCGCTTGCTCGGCGGCATGTATCGCCAACGCATCCGACCGTATGGCTCTATCCTTTTCGATGAACCGGGGCCGCTGCGCGAGAAGCTTCAGCAAGCCCTGGCCCGCGGGTTCAGAGCCATCAAACTGGGCTGGCGGCCGTTTGGCCGGCGTGATCGCAAAACCGATGAAGTGCTGATCCGCACTGCCCGCGACACGGTCGGCTCGGACATCGAGCTCATGGTCGATGCCGGCGGCAGCGAACAATTTTGGCCGCACGGTTACAAATGGGCGCTGGAGACCGCCAGGATGCTGGCTGCTTACGGAGTTGTCTGGTTCGAGGAAGCGCTCCCCCCCGACGACCTCGAAGGCTATATCGAGCTGCGGCGGCATGCGCCGTTGCCGATCAGCACCGGCGAAGTGCTGACGCGACGACAGAGTTTCAAGCCGTTTCTGGAGCGCGGAGCGGTCGATATCATCCAGCCGGACTGCACGAAATGCGGCGGATTAACGGAAGCCTGGCGAATTGCCTGGATGGCCTACGAGCACAATGTTCAATGGGTGCCGCACGGCTGGAACACGGCCGTCGGTCTGGCGGCGGATCTGCATCTTGCAGCGGCCATGCCGGTCGCTCGTTACGTGGAGTATCTGACGCCGTCACCTTATCTGGAGGAAATCATCACCGAGCCATTCAAGGTAGACGCCGAGGGATGCCTTCCCATCCCGAACCGGCCTGGCCTGGGCATTGAACTCAATCGAGAGGCGTTGAAGCGGTTTGGCTTTTAGCCAAGCAGAAGGACTGGCTCAGGCTTCGTCCCGCGGTTGCCGGATCGTCAGGTCTGGCCCGAGGGTCGGCCCCTGCCGCTCCTGCTCCTCCT